>NZ_JBNPTX010000004.1:0-516247 GCF_051167875.1 Bradyrhizobium sp. HKCCYLRH3097 | reverse complement strand
CTTGCCCCGCGTTGACCGTTTCTTTCGAATGCCCATCGCAACCTCCTCATCGAGTGTTGCGACGACCAATTGAATCCGCCCCCGGCCTTCCCTGCGCGATGGTTTTCACGGCTGCTCCGCGCTCTCCCCGGGGACCGGCTTGTTTGCCCCCGTCGCTCGCAACCACGCACGAACGTGATCGCAAGCTTGGCGCCAGCTTCGGGGCGCCAGGACCACACGGCTTGACCGTCCGCCACGACATCAGTCGTCTTGCGCGCGAACGCGCCCGACCTCGCGACGGCCACCACTCCCCGCCCCCGCGTATCGTGACGACGCGTACGCCCCTCTCTGCATGAGGCGGGATGCGCGGGAGATAAGCATGATTTCCGAAAAAGCGAAACAGGAATATTTTTCGCAGGCGGGCTGGACACGAGCGGCAGATTGCGTTCGCCACCTCGATCGATTTGCCCGACGGGCAGCCCGGTACAACCTGCCTACGCCAATGCGATGGATTGCTCGTGCCCGTCCCGCCTTTCACCGCGGACGGCAGCAGCTTAGGATGCCATCGTCTCCACAATCCGGAACACGCGACGTGCCCGACTTCGAGCCGATCTACACCACGACCGGCGCCGAGAGCGTGGGCCGCTTCGTGGCAACACACTACGCACTATCAGAGCCGCTCGCGTGCCGCCTGATGAACCGCGGCTTCAACGACGTCTATCTGATTACATCCGCAACGGGCGCACGCTACGTCTTCCGTCTGTCGCATCACCGCGCCCGCGGCCCGGCCGATGTCCGCACCGAGACCGACTTCCTCGCACATCTCGCGCGCTGCGGCGTGCCGGTGGCCGCGGCGGTTCCGGCGCGCGACGGCGCGCTGTTCGTACGCGGCGAGGCGGCGGAAGGCGGCCGCGAAGGCGTGCTGTTTCACGCCATCGAGGGACGGACCCCGGAGGTCGCATCGCAGAGCGACGCGCGCGCCAATGGCGTGACGCTTGCCCGAGTGCACGCGGCGGCGATGTCCTATCGGCCCGAAGCGCCGCTCTATCTTCTGGACCTCGACCATCTGCTGCACCGGCCGCTCGCGCGCGTTCAACAGCTCTGCAGTCTGATCGATGCCGATGATGGCGGCTTTCTCCAGGACATCGCGGAGCGAACCGCCGCACGGATCGAGGCGATGGAGGGCCTGACATGGACGCATTGTCACGGCGACTGCCACGGCTTCAATGCGCGCATCGGCGCCGGCGGCGAGGCCGTGTTCTTCGACTTCGACGACGGCGGTCCCGGCTATCTGGCCTATGACCTGGCCGTGTTCCTGTGGGCCAAGCTGTCGTTCGGCCGGCGCTTTCATGCGGCGTGGCACGCCTTCGTCGACGGCTACCGCTCGGTCCGCCCGATCTCGGCCGCCGATTTCGAGGCCGCGCATGCCTTCGTGATCGTCAGGCACTTCTGGCTGATGGGCGAGCAGGCCAGCCGTTCGCGCGAATGGGGTAGCGAGAATGTCCGCTGGGTCACGCAGCAGCGGGAATTTCTCGAAGGCTGGGAGGCGCAGCAGCTTGCGACGCGCTTGCTATGAGCTTGGGCGGATCGGAGGGATTGAACCGGAGAGCTCCGGCGGCCGACGCATGATCCAGGCGTTCAGGCTTGCGGGGGTTGGGTCCTTTCCGCGGTGACGATGACGAGATTAACGTTTCGCAATCCTTCCGCCGCGACCGAAGCAGACGCAGCACGCCCGCATCGGAGATTTTGAGCCATGACAGACACGATCGTTCAGTCACGCCGGCTGGGCATCATCGGTTGCGTGATCGGGCTTGTTGCTCTGGTCGCGGCGGTTCTGCCGCATTGGGTGCTGCCGGTGATCGATCCGCCGCCGCCGATCGACCAGGTCATCGTCGATGTCGGACATCGCGTGAAGGAGCGCCTGATGGCGCGCATCAAGGGCGTCGACGACCAGGCGCCCGCGCGCGAGACGTCCTGGACCGACCGCCTGCACCAGCAATTGCCGGTGGCCGCGGTCTCGCTCGGTTTGCTTGCGATCATTCTCGGCGTCGTGGGTCAGTTGCGTCGCGAGGAGCGGCACGTCGCGGCGATGGCGACGACCCTGGGCGGCTGCGCGATCGCCGTGCAGCTTTCCTTCTTGCTGATGAGCGCGCTGATCGTGGTGGCCATCATCTATTTCCTCGGCGATTTCCTCGCGCTGTTCTGATCGCGAGGATGCACGTGCCTGGATCTGCCGGCTGCGGGCAGATGCGCCGTCGTCCATCTTCGATGCCACCCATTCTGTGCGAGCGCGGCGATGAATCCAGTGTGGTGCGCGGGGCCCTGGATTGCTTCGTCGCTGCGCTCCTCGCAATGACGGAGAGAAAGCGAGCTGCTCGAAAACGACGGGGCATCCGTGTCCTGTACGTCACAGCGGGACATCGGTTGAATGACGCACATTGCCAATATGATCGGGATGTGATTACTACGCGCTCCGGCGTTGAGCATTCGGCTCCGCCGCACAGGAGAGAGACGATGACTGCGATCATCCGTTGCTCCGCCAGGAGCCGCCGGGACTGATCCTCGCGTGAGGCGAGGTTTGGTCTGGCATGCGTGCGTCCGCGCGCGCTGATCGTCCCTGACCAGTTCTCCCTATCTTTCTCCAAGGTATTTACATGGGCAATTCCCATCGCGTGGACGGCCGTGCGCCGGTCCACGGCTTCTACTCGTCCAGCTCCTGGATCGAGGGCGCCGCTGCGCGCCAGCTCGAAACCGTGGCTGACATCTGTGGCGTGCGTGCTGTCGCCGGCATGCCGGATCTGCATCCCGGCAAGTTCGGTCCCGTCGGCTGCGCCATCCTCGCCGACCATATCCACCCGGCCTTCGTCGGCTCCGATGCGGGCTGCGGCATGGCGCTGTATCAGCTCGACCTCGCTTCGCGCCGGATTCGCGTCGACAAGGCGGCCGACCGGCTGCGCGACGTCGCCACACCCTATGACGGCGACATCGTGAGCGAGCTCGCAGCTCATCAGCTTGCGCCGTCCGACTTCGATGCGTCGCTCGGCACGATCGGCGGAGGCAATCACTTCTGTGAGCTGCAGGCGGTCGAGGAGGTGTTCGATCCGTCCTGCGGCATCGATCGCGACCGCGCCCATCTGCTGGTGCATTCGGGCTCGCGCGGCCTCGGCCATGCGCTGCTCGAACGGCAGATCGCCGACGGCCTCAAGCCGCTCGCGCCGGACAGTGGGGCTGGCCACGCCTATCTCGCAGCACATGATCACGCGCTGCGCTGGGCGTCGCTGAACCGGCAGGTCATCGCGCAGCGGGCCGCGACGGCCCTGCGCTGTGAGGCCGATCCGGTCTGCGCGTGCTCGCACAATTGCATCGAGCATCGTGCAGACGGCGTGTTGCACCGAAAGGGGGCTGCGCCGTCCGACCAGGGTCTCGTCGTCGTGCCGGGCTCGCGCGGCGCGCTGTCCTATCTGGTCGCGCCGCTCGCGTCAGCGCCAAAGGAGGCGTTGTGGTCGATCGCGCATGGCGCCGGTCGCAAGTTCGACCGGAGCTCGATGATCGGCCGTATCGGCGCCACGCGATCGGATCGCGAGCGTCTCGCGCGCAATCCGTTCGGCGGCCGCGTGATCTGCGAGGACCGCGCGCTGCTCGCCGAGGAGGCGCCGGAGGCCTACAAGCCGATCGCCGGCGTGATCGCCGATCTCGAAGCATTCGGGCTGGCGCGCGTCGTCGCCAGCTTCCGCCCGCTGGTGACGGTGAAGAAGATCGCCGTCCAGCGGCCGCGCAGGGAGGACCGGCGATGAGACGGCTGCTCCTCACGGCGGGACGCGGTCCGGCCGAATGCCGGATCGCGGTCGCGCATGCGCTGCGGCGGCTCGCCGACGAGGCCGAGGCGGCGGACTGCGAATGCGCGATCGCGCGAGAGCAGATCGACGGGCATGGGCCGGCCGGCGCGATCGTCGTGCTGGACGGGCCGACGGCGGCCGACCTCGCGCGGCGCTGGACGCAGGGCTCGCTGCTCTGGGTGTGCCGCAGTCCGCTGCGGCCGCATCACGGCCGCAAGAACTGGTTCGTCGGCATCGTCGATCTGCCCCTGTCGGAGCGGATGGCGGCGTTGGCGGCCACCGACGTCCGGTTCGAGAGCTTCCGTGCCGGCGGGCCCGGCGGCCAGCACCAGAACAAGACCGAGAGCGCGGTGCGCGCGGTTCACGTGCCGACGGGGCTGGTCGCGATCGCGCGCGACGGCCGCTCCCAGCATCGCAACAAGGCGCTGGCGCTCGCGCGTCTCGCCGCATTGCTGGACGGCCGCGGGCGCCTAGCGGACGCCGGCGAGGCGCGCCTCATCCACGCGGCGCATGACCGCGTCGAACGTGGCGCAGCCGGGCTGCGCTTCGAGGGACCGGCATTCAGGCCGGCGGGATGATCACCGGACAGCGGGGGCGTCAGCGCCCCCGGCTGCACCTTCGACAGGCAGGATGCACAGTCATCTCTCCGCCAGACGACTGCCATGCGCGCCGCTCCGCACATTGGCGGATGACATCGCACCGCCGAACGGCTAAGCGGACCGCCCCCCCGGACGGAAACGAGACGAGCATGGCGGCAGCGGCCCATTGTGGCATCGACTTCGGCACTTCGAACACCACGGTCGGCCTCAGCAATTCCGCCTCCGCAGAGCTCATCCCCCTGGAGGGCGAGCAGCGGACCTTGCCGAGTGCGATGTTCTTCGATTTCGAGGATCACGGCACCCAGTTCGGGCGCAGCGCGATCGAGCGCTATCTGACCGGCCACGACGGCCGCTTCATGCGCGCGCTGAAGAGCATCCTTGGCACCGCGCTGATTCACGAGAAGACCTATATCCGGCAGAAGGCGGTGCCGTTTGCCGGCATCCTCGGCTTCTTCTTCGCACATCTGAAGACGCGGATCGAGACGCGGCTCGGCAAGGAGATCAATCAGGTCGTGCTCGGCCGTCCCGTCCGCTTCGTCGACAAGGATGATGCGGCCGACGCGGAGGCGCAGAGCGCGCTGGAGGGCATCGCGCGGGACCAGGGTTTCAAGCACATCGCGTTCCAATACGAGCCGATCGCCGCCGCACTCGACTACGAGCAGCAGGTCGCCCGCGAGGAGCTGGTGCTGATCGTCGACATTGGCGGCGGCACCTCGGACTTCTCGATCGTGCGCGTCTCCCCCGAGCGGCGCGGCAAGGCGCAGCGCGAGGACGACATTCTCGCCAATGGCGGCATCCACATCGGCGGCACCGATTTCGACCGGCTTCTCAGCCTGAAAAGCGTCATGCCGCATCTCGGCTATGGCAGCCTGACCGCCGACGGCAAGCGCAACCTGCCGACGCTGTACTATCACGAGCTCGCCACCTGGCACCGCATCAACCAGCTGTACAAGAGGGGCGTGATCGGCGAGCTGCGCCAGATCCGCTACGAGGCCGAGCGGCGCGATCTGGTCGACCGCTTCATCAAGGTGGTGGAGGAGCATCGCGGCCATACGCTCGCGATCGGCGTCGAGCAGGCGAAGATCGCGCTGACCGCGGCCAAGTCGCTGACCTCGGTGCTGTCGGAGAAGGACGACTGGGCGCGCATCCGCTTCACGCGCAAGGATTTCGACCGCGCCATCGCCGATTCCGTCGAGCGCGTCGTCGGCACGGTGACGAAGCTGCTCGACGATGCCGGCGTCGGGGCCGCTGCCATCAACACCATCTTCCTCACCGGCGGCTCGAGCATGGTGCCGGCCCTGCGTCAGGCAATCCTGGCGCTGTTTCCGGCGGCGCGCATCGCCGAGACCGACCTGCTCGGCAGCGTCGGCATCGGGCTCGCGCTCGACGCGCGGCGCAAGTTCGGCTGAGCCTGCTCAGCGCGGTTCCGACGCCGAAGGCTGCGGATCCTGCACCCGGGGCGTCCGCGGCCGTGGCGCGGCGCGCGGCGCGGCCGGTGCTGATCCGGGAACGCGAGCTTGGCTGCGCTTGGCCCGAGCCGGCGGCGAGCCGGTCGCCGCCGTTCCTGCACCCGCCTGCTGTCCGTCACGGATGATGCGCCAGGGTTCGGGATCGATCGGACGCGATTGCGGAGCAACGACCGCGGGCCGGCTGGCGCGGCGCCGCCGCGGCGGCTCGCTTGGCACCGGCCGCGCGACCGGACGGACTACGTCGGATGTCGTCTCGGCGGCCGGCGGCGCATCGGCGGGCATTTCGATCGGGACTGCCGCCACGGCCGGCTCGGCCGCAACAGGCTCCGCTGGAACGGCGGGCTCAGGTTGAGGCGGCCTCTCGACCTGCACGATCGATCCCGTGGTCTCCTCGACCGGCCCCGACTGGAACATGTCATTCGGCAGCAGCACGCCCGCAATCGCGAGTGCGGCGGCGAGGCTTCTGCCGAGCGAGATCCGCGCAGGACGCTCGGGCGGCAGCGCGGCGCGGCTGATCATCCGGCGGCCGGCATCGACGCCGACCACCGCGACGAAGGCTGCGAAGCCGAGGCTGCCGCCGACGCTTGGCAGAACCGCCGCCGCCTGGACCAGCAACGCGGTCAGCGCTACCGCGGCGACCAGCGTCTGGACGACACCCCGCAAACGCTGCGGCGACGACATGCCGACGAAACAACCGGCAAAATACGCGTCGGACAGGCGGGCATCGTCCGGCGCGAGCTGCTGCAGGATGACGAGACCGGCACAGGCCAGTGCTGCCGAGACGAAGATGCGCGCCGGCCGCCCTGCGGCCGCAACCCGCGGCAGCCTCAGCGCCACCATCGTTGCGACCATTCCGACGCCGCACAGCGCCAACATGAGCACCGAATGATTGAGACCCCTGTCGAAGCCCTGAAGGCTGGCGACGCGCACCGGTGCGCCGTCGGCGCCGAGCAGCGGCGCGAGGCTGAGGAACAGAAACGAGCCGATCGCCGCGAGCGCGCCGAAGCGGCCGCCATAGCCGCGCAACAGCACGACGCGCAGCCGCATTTCGATCGCGCAGACGCTGCAGAACACGAGGCCGCAAAACAGCGACAGCAGCAGGAAGGACCTATCGACTGGAAGCCCCGACCGCGCCACGCTCTCGCTCAACGCAACGATCGGCGTCATCCCGCTGAAGCTGCCGCCATAGACCGAGGAGGAGAAGGTCGTCGGCAGCAGATCTCTGGTTCTTGCCGTGATCAGGCCAGCGCAGAGCAGCAGGGTGGCGGTGACCGACGCGAGCGCCGGGGACAGGCCCGACGTGCACAGGTGCAGCGTCGCCAGACAACCGAGAAAAGCGCCGGCGAACGAGGCCAGCGGCACGACATTCAGCGACCGGCGCGGCCAGCGGCGAGAGCCGGGCTCGGACGGCCGGTCGAGCGCGCCATCGCGGTCCGCTGTCACGGCCCCGCCAACGTCGATGGGTCCGGCCGCCACTCCGGCGCGGGCTGCACCTCATGGCGGGCCACGATGCGCGGTCGCGCCGTCGCGTGCGGCACCACCCGTGCCTGTTGGCGCTTCAGCCGGGCAGCCAGCACGCCCGCTGGCCGACCATCGCGACCGATCCGCCGGGACGGCTCTGCGGACGCGGGCGACGCGGACTGCTGGACCGGCTCACTCGAGGGCCGCGGGGAGAGCGGATTGGCGCCCTCCGGATTCAGGATCTGAAGCGGCAGATCGGGCGCTGTGTCAGCGGCGAAGGCCGGCTCGCCGGGCGCCGTGCCGTCGCGCCGATCCTCGTCGTGTGAGGGCATCGCGGTCCGCGCCGGCGCAGCGGCTTTGTCCGCGTTCACCAACGGACCGTTGGGCTCCGCCACCGGCGGCTGAAACATCAGCTCGCTGGTGAGCAGCACCGCGAAGATAGCGAGTGTGGCGACGAGTCCCCGCGTCCAGGCGAGGACGGTCTGCCACGGCGATTCCCCTGCCTCGACGAACAGACGAACCGCAGCATCCACGAAGATGACCGAGACGAAGGCGATGTATCCGAGGCTGCCGCCGACGCTCGGCAGGATGGGACCGGTGAGGATCAGCAGGCACGTCAGCAGCACCACCGCGGCCATCGCCTGCGGCAGGCTGCGGAGCCGCCGCAACGACGACATGCCGACGAAGCAACCGGCGGAATAGGCGTCGAGATCAGGGGCCTTGCTGGGCAGAAGCTGCAGCACCACGAGGCCGGCAAAGGCCACCGTCGCCGCAACGAAGATGCGTACCGCGCGGCGCGACCCGGCCACGGGCGCCCAGCGCAAGGCGGCCATCGTCGCCAGCATGCCGACCGTGCACAACGCGAAGGTGAGCGCAGTGCCACCGAGCCCCTGCTCCAGCGCGCCGCGGCGCGCGATCGGAAACAGCTCGCCCTCGGCGCCAAGCAGCGGCGCGAGACCGACGAACAGGAACGAAGCGACCGCCGCCAGCGCGCCCAGTCGTCCGCCATAGCCACGCGCGAGCCCCCCGCGCAGCCACATGTCGAGCGCACAGCCCAGACAGAACACCAGTCCACAGAACAGCGAGAGCAGAACGAAGGCGGCGTCGAGCGGCAGACCGGCGCGAATGACGCTTGCGTTCAACAGCGCCACGGGAGTCATGCCGACGAAGCTGCCGCCATAGGCCGACGAGAAGAACGTGCTCGGCACCAGATCCGCGGTCCGTGTCAGGATCAGCGAGGCGCACAGCAGCAAAGCCGCCGCGGCCGAGGCAATCAGCGGCGACAGCCCGGTTGCACTCAGATGCAGGGTCATCAGACAGCCGAGGAACGCGGCGATGAACGACGCCAGCGGCGGGCAGCCGAGCTGGAACAGCTCCGAGCCGTAGAACGGCGCGGCCCGGCCGAGCTGCCGATCGCGCCATGTGCGCGGATCGAAGCTCTGCTCTGCCTGCAGACGACGTAACTGACGATCCGCCGTTTTGCGCTTCATATCCACGACACCCCGAATCGCGCCCACCCAAGATCTGCGTGATGATCTCGCGGCAGACGAATGGTTGACGTTCGGGCGCAACCCTGAGCCCGAGCCGGCGCAGTTTCCTGCGACGGTTGTACGCGCGCTGCATTCGTGCAGGCTGCGTGTGCTCGATTCATGCACTGCAATGCAACGTTGTGGAAGTATCGGGCTCCAGTCCGGGCGTGAAAGTTCCTGGCAACCTTAATGGCGGAGCGCGATGCGAATTATCAATGACATGCGAGTTAGACGGCGCAGCAACCCCGGCTTGCAAACGAGCTTGGTAAACGACAGCATGGCGTCATGCTCACGCCCACGTTGCATACCGCCCGTCTGATCCTGCGGCCGCTGGCCCTCGCCGATGCGCCAGCGATCCAGCGTCAGTTCGACAACTGGAACGTGATCCGCAACCTCGCGGCCGTCGTGCCGTGGCCCTATCCTCCCGACGGCGCCGAGACCTTCGTCAGGCTGCAGCTCGACAGGATCGCGGCCGGCGAGGAGCTGTATCAATGGGTGCTGGCGCTGCGCGACGGTGACGGCGAGGCCATCGGCAATATTCACTTCCGGCCGCGCATGGAGTCGATGAAGGGCCATCGCGGCTTCTGGCTCGCTGAGCCCTATTGGAATCGAGGGCTGATGAGCGAGGCGATCGCCGCCGTGAACGACTTCGCCTTCGGTCCGCTCGGGCTCGATCAGTTCACCGTCTGCAACGTCGCGAGCAACATCGCATCACGGCGGGTCAAGCAGAAGACGGGCGCCGAGTTCGTCGGCTTCATCGAGGTCGCGCACCACAATGGCGAGACCCGCTCCGAGCAATGGATCGTGCGGCGGGAGACGTGGCTGCAACGCCGAGAAAAGCAACGCGCTCCCGCCTGAGATCGTCGGCGCTACGCGCTCGCCGTCACGTCGAGCACCGCCTGCGCAAACGCCTGCGGCGCCTCCTGCGGCAGGTTGTGGCCGATGCCGCCAGTGATCAGCCGGTGCTCGTAGCGGCCGGTGAACTTCCTGGCGTAGGCCTCGGGCGCCGGATGCGGCGCGCCGTTGGCATCGCCCTCCATCGTGATGGTGGGCACGGTGATGTCGGGAAAGGTCGCGAGCCTCGCCTCCAGCGCATCGTATTTCGCCTCGCCCTGCGCGAGGCCGAGCCGCCAGCGATAGTTGTGCACGACGATGTCGACGTGATCGGGATTGTCGAAGGCGGCGGCGCTGCGCGCGAACGTGGCGTCGTCGAACGCCCATTTCGGCGAGGCCGTCTGCCAGATCAGCCTGGCGAAGTCGCGCCGGTTCTTGTCGTAGCCCTCGCGACCGCGCTCGGTCGCGAAGTAGAACTGGTACCACCATTGCAGCTCGGCGGCCGGCGGCAGCGGCATGCGGCCGGCCTGCTGGCTGCCGATCAGATAGCCGCTGACCGAGACCATCGCCTTGCACCGCTCCGGCCACAGCGCCGCGATGATGTTGGCGGTGCGCGCGCCCCAGTCATAGCCGGCGAGGGTCGCGGTCCTGATCGCGAGCGCGTCCATCAGCGCGACGATGTCGGCGGCGACGGCGACCGGCTGGCCGCTGCGCAACGCGGTCGGCGACAGCAGCCGCGTCGTGCCGTAGCCGCGCAGATGCGGAATGATGACGCGATGGCCGGACGCGGCCAGCGCCGGCGCGACGTCGGCGAAGCTGTGGATGTCGTACGGCCAGCCGTGCAGCAGGATGACGACGGGGCCGTCGGCCGGACCTGTCTCGGCATAGCCGATGCTGATCTCGCCGGCCTTGACCTGCTTGATCGGTCCGAGCGACGTCCCCGCCCCCGGCCGGATCGCCGGCAGCTTCGACGCCGACTTGAAGCTCTGCGCCTGCCCGGCGCTGGAGCCGAGTTGAAGGGCCGCAACGGCGGTTCCGGCAAGGGTGAGGAAACGGCGGCGGCTGGCGTGAAGGATGGTCGGCATGGCGGAGGCTCCTGGTTCCGAGGTGCGGTCGTTGTGCGCCTTGCGCCCGCGCGGCGCTTGGAGGAGGCATTGATTTTTCCTTGAGGCCGGCTTGATTTTGCGGATCGCGTGACGCGAAGGTGAAACCGGCGGCCAGGACGGTGCCTGTGGTATATTGCTTCGACGATTTCGTGCTCGATCCCGGCCGCCGCGAGCTGCGCCGCGGCGACGACCTGGTCGCGATGGAGCCGCAGGTGTTCGACCTGCTCGCGTTCCTGATCAGGACGCGCGACCGCGTCGTCAGCCGCGACGACATCCTCGCCGAGGTGTGGGGCGGCCGCATCGTCTCCGAGGCGACGCTGGCGAGCCGCATCAGCGCGGCGCGGAGCGCGATCGGCGACAGCGGCGAGGCGCAGCGCCTGATCCGCACCATTCCGCGCAAGGGCGTCCGCTTCGTCGGGGCGGTCCGTGAGCAGGCCGACGCGGTGCAGACGCCGGCCGTATCAGCCGCACCCGCCTTCGACGGCCCCGCCATCGCCGTGCTGCCCTTCACCAACATGAGCGGCGATCCCGAGCAGGACTATTTCGCCGATGGGATGGCCGAGGACATCATCACCGCGCTATCCCGTTGCAGCGGCCTCGCTGTGATCGCCCGCAACTCCTCCTTCATCTACAAGGGCAAGGCCGTCGATATCCGTACGGTCGGACGCGAGCTCGGCGTCGGCTACGTTCTCGAAGGCAGCGTGCGCCGCGCTGGGTCCCGCCTGCGCATCAACGGGCAGCTGATCGATGCGGCGTCCGGCGCGCATCTGTGGGCGGAGCGCTTCGACGGCCAGCTGGACGATGTGTTCGCGCTGCAGGACCGCATCACCGGGAGCATCGTGGCGGCGATCGAGCCGACGCTCGAGCTGGCGGAAGGCGAGCGGCGCCGCGCCACGCCGCCGCTGCATCCGGACGCCTACGATCTGCTGCTGCGCGCCGCCAGCCTGCGCGACGCCTTCACGTCCGACAGCCTCGCGGCGGCGACCGCGTGTCTGGACCAGGCGCTGGCGATCGATCCCGCCTGCGCGCCCGCGATGGCGGCTTGGGCCTATTGCCAGGCGCTGCGCCACTTCCAGGGCTGGAGCGCGCCGGACGAGACCTATCGCACGGCCGCCGTGGCGCGGGCGTGGCAGGCGTGCGAGCATGCGCCCGGTGACGCGCAGGTGCTGTGGATGGCGGCCTTCGCGATCTGGAACATGGCCGAGGACATCGCCCCAGCACGGGAGCTATTCCGCCGCTCGCTTGCCATCAACCCGAACTCGGCGATCGCGCTGACCTTGAGCGGCTGGATCGAGATCATGGCCGGACACACGGCTGCGGGACGCGCGATGATCGAACGGGCGCGGCGGCTGAACCCGCGCGATCCGCGGGGCTGGTTCGCAGCCGGAGCGCTGGCGATCTGTGCGGTGGCCGACGACGATCTCGCTGGCGCCGTTCAATGGGCGGAGATCGCGCTGGCGCAGAACCGGCGTTTCGCCGTCGCGCTCCGCGTCCTGATCGTGGCCCTGGTCAGGACCGGAGAGATGTCGCGCGCCGGCGAGGTCGCGCGCCAGCTTCTGAGCCTCGAGCCGCATCTCACCGTGTCCGAGTTCCTCGAACGGATCCCGTTTCCGGCCGGGACGCTCGCCACAACCTACGCGGAGGCACTGCGCGCAGCCGGTGTGCCGCCATGATCCCGTTCGCGTGCAGTGGACCGTGTTGCAACTGAGATTTTCGACATAAACGGCAAAGTTGCGAAACTTGGCTAGACCTCGTTCATACTACCTTAGGTTCCATTCCGTAGTTTCGCGGGCATCGTTCGGCGGTCATGTCGCCGGGCGGCGGAGGGAATTGATGAAGAAATTGCTTCTCAAATTTTACGAGGATGAATCGGGCGCAACCGCGATCGAGTACGGCCTGATTGCGGCCGGCATCGCGCTTGCGATCATCACCATACTCAACAAGCTCGGACTCACCCTGGAAGGCATCTTCACGACCCTGACCACGAAGCTGAACGGCGGCTGATCGATCGATTGTCTGCGATGGCGTTCTCAGGACCGGAGCAATCCGGTCGCCATGGTCGGACTGGCCGGGCCTCGCGCCCGGCCTTTGTCTCTTGATGAGCTCCATTCTTCGATGGAGCGGCGCCGCAACCGACCTATCAATGGGTCGTGCTGCGTCCAGCCTCCTCGCACGCGTTCATGCAGCGCCGGCAGGACTCGGCGCAGATCCGGCAATGGGCATGCATCTCGGCGTGCTTATCGCACTCCTCGGCACATAGCCGGCACGCTGCCGCGCAGGCCTCGAGCATGCGGCTGATCATCTCCTGGTCGGAGCCCGTGCGCCGCGTGGCAAGACGGCCGGTGACGTTGCAGACGTCGGCGCAATCGAGATTGAGCCGGATGCACTGCGTCAGCCTGGCGACGCTATTCTCTCCGAGACACGCATCGGCGCAGGAGGTGCAGATCTGAGCGCAGGAGTAGCACTCCTCGATGCAGCGGACGAGTGCGTCGTCAACTCGACCGCGGACGTGCGGGTGGGTTTCGATCATCTGTTGAGCGTGCATGGGAGCTCCTGTCCGTTGGCCCCCGCGAGCGACAATGAAGATCGGCTGCAAAGGTTCTTATCGCCGCGCCGTTCGGCGCCTGACCTGTTCCCGTGGCGCGACCCCGATCGTCTTACGATCCGCGTGACGGAATTATCAGTCCGCCTGGCGTCACGGCTTCCAGCCTTTCAGTCCTGCCTCAGGCTCATCAGCGCCATTTCGCAGAACTGCCATCCGAAACCTGGCGGCGCGCGCGTATGGACGACCCGGTTCGGTTGAGGCACAACACCTCTCATCACTGACGTCGGCGGCCAAAGCCGCGGACCAAGAATGGGCGCCCGTGCGAGGCAGCCGACGATACGGAGGAATGGATGCTGATTCCGATGGCCGACGTGCCGCGCTGGTATGCGGAGCGCAAACCCGGGGACAGCGTCGCGCTCCGGCACGGCACCGATGTCCTGACCTGGGAGCAGCTCGAGCGCCGCGCCAATGCGCGTGCGCGCGCCTTCGCGGCCAAGGGCGTCAAGCCCGGCGACTTCGTCGCGATCGGCCTGCCCAACGGCAATGCGCTGTTCGAGACCAGCTTCGCGGTGTGGAAATGCGGCGCGACGCCGACGTCGCTGTCGTGGCGGCTGCCGCGCGGCGAGGCCGCCGCGGTGCTCGAGATCCTCAAGCCGTCACTGGTGGTCGGCGGCGAGGCCGACTGGAATGCGCCGAACGCGCTGCCGGCCGATTTCACGCCCGAGGGCTTTTCCGACGCGCCGCTCGCCGCGCCGGTGTCGCGCTATTGGAAAGCAATGACCTCGGGCGGCTCGACCGGACGGCCGAAGGTGATCCTCGATCACCAGCCTGCGGTAACCGACACCGCCGCCGAGCCGCCGCTCGGCATTCCGAAGGGCGCATCGCTGCTCAATCCCGGCCCACTCTATCACAACGCGCCCTTCATCGTGTCGCATTACGCGCTGTTCGCCGGCGGCAGCCTGACCGGGATGGTGAAGTTCGACGCCGAAGAGACGCTGCGGCTGATCCAGACGCAGCACATTCAGTGGGTCAACTTCGTGCCGACGATGATGCACCGGATCTGGGCGCTGCCGGAGGCGGTCCGCAACAGCTACGATCTGTCGAGCCTGAAGATGGTGTTCCACATGGCCGCGCCGATGCCGCCATGGCTCAAGGAAAGATGGATCGAGTGGCTCGGGCCCGAGCGCGTCTACGAACTCTATGGCGGCACCGAGCGCCAGGGCCGCACCATCATCTCCGGCACCGAATGGCTGCAGCACAAGGGCTCGGTCGGCAAGATCGACGAGTCCTGCAAACTGCGCATCCTCGATCCCCAAGGTAACGACGTGCCGCAGGGCGAGAGTGGCGAGATCTACTTCCTGCCTGCGGATGGTCCCGGCAGCACCTATCACTATCTCGGCGCCGAGCCGAAGCGCCGCGCCGACGGCTGGGAGTCGCTCGGTGACATCGGCCAGCTCGATGCCGACGGCTATCTCTATCTCGGCGATCGCCTCGCCGACATGATCCTGCGCGGCGGCGCCAACATCTATCCGGCCGAGGTCGAGGCGGCGCTGATGGCGCATCCCGACATCCGCTCCTGCGTTGTCGTCGGCCTGCCCGATCCCGAGCTCGGCCAGCGCGTGCATGCGATCGTGGAGATCGACCGCTCCAGGAATGCGCAGGGAATCGTCGACGGCATGAGCGCGTTCCTTGCCGACCGGCTCAGCCGCTACAAGCACCCCGAAAGCTACGAGCTGGTCGACGTCATGCTGCGCGACGATTCCGGCAAGGTGCGCCGCACCTTGCTGCGCGACGAGCGCGCGGAGTGGGTGAAGGATGGCCGCGACTTCCGTCTCGTGCCCACGCGGGCGCGCCCGGCGGCAGACTGACGGCACGGAAATTTTTCGAACGTTTACGATGCTGGCGTAGACTCCGTGAAGGGAAGGAGAGTCCGCGCCATGATGTCGAGACGACGGTTTCTGCGCGCCGCGGGTACGGCCGCGGCGCTGCCCTTGGCGCGGATGCCGCGGGCGCGGGCCGAGCTGCGCACCATCCTCAACGACGCCAGCCGGCTCAACCCGACGCCGGTCGCCAGGCATGTGGTGATCAGCAAGCCCACGACCGACGACCTGATCGCGCGGCTGCGCGCCGAGCTCAAGGAGGCGGCCGCGGCGAAACGCCCGGTGACCGCGGCCGTGGCCCGGCATTCGATGGGCGGCCAGAGCCTGCCGCGCGACGGCACGGCGATCACGCTCGACGGCGGCGCGATCGAGCTCGACACGGCGGCGAAGACCTATCGCACCGCGGCGGGCAACCGCTGGTGGGACGTGATCGCCGCGCTCGATCCCAAAGGCTTCTCGCCGGCCGTGATGCAGTCCAACAGCGATTTCGGCGTCGGCAGCACGTTCTGCGTCAATGCCCATGGCTGGCCGGTGCCGTATGGCCCGTTCGGCTCCACGGTGAAATCGATCCGCATGCTGCTCGCCGACGGCACCTTGGTGCAGTGCTCGCGCAACGAGAATGCCGAGCTGTTCGGGCTCGCGATGGGTGGCTACGGCCTGTTCGGCATCGTCGTCGATCTCGAGGTCGAGATGGTGCCGAACCTGCTGCTCGAGCCGCGCTTCGAGCGCATGGCGCCGGAGAAATTCGCCGAGCAGTTCACACGCAACATCGACGGCGACGCCAATGTGAAGATGGCCTATGGCCGGATGTCGGTGTCCCGCAAGGCGTTCTTCGACGACGCCCTGCTCGTCACCTTCCGCCCCGCCCCCGATGCTCCGGCGACCCTGCCCGCGGCAGTCAGCTCCGGCAAGCTCACCGGCGTCGCCAACACGATCTATCGCGCCCAGACCGGATGGGAGGTCGCCAAGGGCCTGCGCTGGTTCATGGAGACCCGGCTCGGCCCCGCCATCTCCGACAGCCGCTACACCCGCAACTCGCTGATGGCCGAGCCGGTCGCCAATCTGGCGCAGAAGGACATGCACCGCACCGACATCCTGCACGAATATTTCGTCGCGCCGGAGCGGTTCGGCGAGTTCCTCACCGCCTGCCGCGAGATCATTCCCAAGGCGCGCGCCGAATTCCTCAACGTCACCCTGCGCTACGTCGCCGAGGACAAGACACCCGCGCTCACGATCGCACCGGTGCGCCGGATCGCGGCCGTCATGTCGTTCTCGCAGGCGACCTCGCCCGAAGGCGAGATCGACATGCTGCGGACGACGGAAGCGCTGATCGACCGCATCACGGCGATTGGCGGCGCGTTCTATCTGCCCTATCGTCTGCACGCGCGCCGCGACCAGGTCGAGAAGGCCTATCCGGCGGCCGCGCGTTTCGTCGCCGCCAAGCGGCAGTATGATCCGAACCTCCTGTTCCGCAACGCGATGTGGGACGCCTATTTCGCATGAATACATCAGCAGCAGATGGCTTCGCATTGGACCGCTATCGCATCGCCGCGCTGGCGCTCGCCATGGCGCTCCTGTTCGCCGCCGCGACCGACTACATCCCGACCTTTATCGATGCGCAGGGCCGCGTGTTCGGCCTGTTCCAGCTCGACATCTACAAGGATGCGCTGCATGTCGCCTCCGGCCTGTGGGCGCTGGCGGCGATGCTGACCCGCCGCAGCGCGGTGTTCTTCCTGCGCGTGTTCGGCTCGCTGTATTTCCTCGACGGCGTGATGGGCGTGTTCACCGGCTCGGGCTATCTCGACCTCTCGATCGTCATCGACGGCATCCGCGACACCTCGTGGCTGGTGAAGGTCCTCTCCAGCCTGCCGCATCTCGCACTCGGCGCGATCGGCATCGCGGTCGGCTGGTCGCCGTGGCGTAGACAGGCTGCCCTCGCATGAGCCTGCGTCGCAAAGCGCTGTATCTTCTCGGCGTCGTTTTGGCAGCCGCGGCGATCGGCGTTGCCACCACCGTGATCAGCGTCGAGACGGTCTGCGTGGCAGACGTCCCGACCCCGATGGTGACCTCCGACTTCGGCATCACCGATCCCGCATATGCGCGATCACAGGGTGACAGCTTCCTGACCTTTCCTGAATGGTACATCGTCCACGCCTATGCCGACCTCGCTGCGGTGACCGGGCAGGCCTCGGAGTCCGACTTCCACTATCTATCGAGCGTCTCCGGCTTCTGGCGCAGCCTGTGCCGGGCCACGCGCCAGGCCGCAGGCTCCGGTCCCGCCACCTCGGAGCAGAAGCTGACGAACTACATCATCGGCTTCAGCTTCACCGCCGAGATGGCGCTCCAGGGCGCTTACGAGAAGAGCATCGGGGCGATCAGCTGGGAGACCACGGACGGCGTCAAGACAGCGGAGGACGCCTTCAACCTTGCCCTGCTGAAGGACTACGCGGCGTTCCTGTATCAGACGCCCTGGTATCGGTATCCCTTTGTCGCCAAGCTCGATCAGTTCTGGCGCGAGACGCCCTTCGTGCCGTCGTTCCGCGCCGTGGAGCGGCGCGTCTCGCTCAGCCTGCAATATGCCGGGCGCGCCGCCTATGCGGCCGTCATCGGCTATGTGGCGGGCTACGATCCGGCCGTGCTGACCATCCAGAGCGTCGTCACCGGCCTGCCTGCCGCCGAGCTTGCAGCCATTCCGGGCGTGAAGGTGATCCGCGAGGTCACGGACTCCAAAGGCATGAAGGGCGTGCTGGTGGAGACCGAGCGCTACGCCAAGTTCGATTCCTTCGCCAAGGAGCTCGGCCGTCATGACGGCGCCGCGTTCGGCGAAATCGCAGGCAATCATCGTATCCTGGTCACGATCGTGGTCCCTCCGGGCGACGGACGGCTGGCAGCTTTCGATGGGCTGCCTATATTCAGTGTCCCGATCCAGTCGCGCCCCGGTGCCCGTCGCATCGGCGTCGACGTACCGGTCCGGTCTTTGGTTCAGGACATCGGCCGTTTCGAAGCCGCGGGATATACGTTCGAGCATGCCTACGACTATTGACCGGCATCCCCTGTCCCGCGCCCTTCCCTTGAAGGGCGTGCTGGCCGTTGCCCTCGTCTGGTTTGCGGGCATGGCTGCCATGGCCCTGGTGATCAAGCCGGATGCGGTGGTCGTGTTCGGCCCGTCCGACCGTATGATCTCGGCGATCGTCGCCTCCGATGGAGCCTTGCTCGATGCCGGACGTTTCCACATCGCGGCCAAAACCGGAGCCACGACTGTCGGCAGCCTGTATGCTGCCGGAGCGTGGCTGGTCTGGCCCGTGATCGGCAGGGGCTGCGGCCGCGGGTAGTTGGGAAGCCAGTTCCTCCCGACGCCGATGCGGAGCCGGCGGAACTGGCGCAGCCGCTCAAAGATGTTAAGCTCGCGTTCACGCTGTGGCCGTCACGCGACACGAAGCAGAAGCTTGGTCGATGCACCCGGGGGTATCGACAGAGCAGGAGAACGAAATGCCTTCTTTGACCGAATGGAAAGTGCCGTCCGCCTTCCAGCCTCGCGCCGAAGACTATCAATATGATCTCGATCAAGCCCTGTCCTCGATCGTGGGCCTGCATGCCATCATTCCGTCCGACGCCTTCAGCGCGGAAACGCTGGGGACCGAACGTGCCGGCAATGCCGTCGTCATCGACGACGGGCTGGTGCTGACCATCGGCTACCTGATCACCGAGGCCGAATCCGTCTGGCTGCACCCCAATGACGGACGCGTGGTCGAGGGCCATGTGCTCGGGTTCGACTTCACGACCGGCTTCGGCCTGGTGCAGACGCTCGGATCGCTCGACCTGCCGGCGCTGCCGCTCGGCTCGTCGGCGGCAACCAAGGTCGGCGATCACGTCGTGCTCGGCGGCGCCGGCGGACGCACGCGATCGGTCGCGAGCCAGATCATCGCCAAGCAGGAATTCGCCGGCTATTGGGAATATCTGCTGGACGAGGCGATCTTCACCCACCCCGCCCATCCGAATTGGGGCGGCACCGGCCTGCTCTCGGCCAAGGGCGAACTGATCGGCATCGGGTCGCTGCAGTTGGAGCGCGAGCGCGACAGGAAGGACGAGCACGTCAACATGATCGTGCCGATCGACCTGTTGAAGCCGATCATCGATGATCTCAGGCGCTTCGGCCGTGTCAACAAGCCGGCACGCCCCTGGCTCGGCATGTACGCGACGGAGGTCGACGATCGCGTCGTCGTGATCGGCGTCTCCGACAACGGCCCGGCGGCCCGCGCCGAGCTCAAGGCGGGCGACGTGATCCTCGGCATCAACGGCGACAAGGTGACGAGCCAGAGCGAGTTCTATCGCAAGCTCTGGGCGCTCGGCGCAGCCGGCGTCGACGTGCCGCTGACGGTGCACCATGAGGGCGTCACCTTCGACGTCACCATCGCCTCGACCGACCGCGCCAAGCTGCTCAAGGCGCCGCGGCTGCACTGAGGCGGCCGCGGGCCTGCGTTCACGCGTTGACGTGCCAGGCCGCAGCGATCTGGTCGTGCAGTTGCGCATCCGTCGGCAACTGTGATGCCACCGTGGGATCGAAACCCGGATGCGCCTGGGCGTAGGTCGCCATGGCCTGCACGAGTTGCGAAACCTGGGTATCGATCTCGAGACCGCCGGCCTTGATCTCCTGCAGCTGATAGGAGCCGCCAAGGAACCAGTCGGCGACGGTGACCTGCTGATGGGTGCCGAGAATGTCGATCTCCAGATCGTTGCCCGATTTGACGAACCAGAAATTGTCGGCCGTGTAGGTCGTTCCGAAATCGAGCGTGCCGGTCGGCTTCGACAGCGACGCTACGCCGTTGATGATGACGTCGTTGCCGTCGCCTTGCGCATAGACGTAGGTGGCGCCGACGCCGCCGACCAGGATGTTGTCGCCGGCCCCGCCCTTGAGCACGTCGCTGCCGCCGCCGCCGATCAGCAGGTCGTCATTGGCGGTGCCGAACAGCGTGTCGTTGCCGCCGCCCGCGATCAGCAGCGCACCGTCGGACGCAGCAATGATCGCGCCCGGCACCGGATCGACCGCGACCGTGGTCGCCGCGTCGCTCAAGGCTGCGCTGAGCCAGTCGAGATTGTCGGTCTTGCCGCCCCAGAGCACGCCGATCGCCAGGTCGACCAGGCCAGCGTCCTCACTGTCGAAACTCGCGACGGCATCGATCAGCGCGAGCTTGCCCAGGACGTCGACAGCCGATCCGGTGTCGGCGCGCGACCACAGGTCGGACGACAGATCCGCGACCAGCAGGTTGTTGGCCGTGTCCTGATAAAGGATGCCGTGCTCATGGCCGATCACGCCCGGCGTCGCCGCGACCTCGTCGTGGTTCTGCGCCAGCAGTGCCGAATATTCCACCACGATCTCGGCCAGCGCCTTCTCGACCCCGCCGTTCTTCAGGTAGGTCGCCGCAGTGTCGGCGCTGACGCTGTTGCCGAGCACGCCACCGCCGTTGAACAGGGCCTGCACGGCGCTGTTGCCGTAGCCGCTGGCGTCGGTCACCGTCGAATAGGCGATCATGTCCTTCATCTTGTCGGACGGCGCGCCTTCGCCGCTCACACCGGCCGCGGGAATGCCGACGGCCGAAGCAATCGCGTCATCCTCCAGCGGCGCCAGCAGCACAGCCGCCGCCTTCTTCCAATCCTGGGCACCGTTGTCGCTCGCCCACTGCATCATCGTCAGCAGCGCGATCGAGTGCAGGCTGACCGGATCCAGACCGAGATCCGTGCCCGCGCCGAGCACGGTCTTCTGCTCGGACGAGATGCCGATCGCAGCATGGGCGATGGCGAGCGCGCCGGCGACCGGTCCGAGCTGCAGCAGCGCCAGCGGCGCTTCCAGCACCGGCGCCGCAGCCCGCACATATTGCAGGATCTCGCCGGACAGGGAGACCATGTGAATGTCGGAATAGCGGTCGACCGGGTGCGACATCAGCGCGCCCCAGAAGCCGTGCAACTGGTCGTAGCGGACCTCAGCCGCGAATTCGAACGGCATCGCGTCATACGCATAGGCCACCTTGTCGTTGAGCGCCGCGATGTAGCCGGCAAGTCCGCCGCCGAGCGAATGTCCGGTCAGCGAGACGTTCGATGTCGCCCATGTCTTGTAGTAGGACTCCGCATCCGGGAACTGCGTCGGCCAGCCGGCCAGACCGGCACCGCCAAGCCACGATGGCACGTCGGCGAGACTGTCGGTGCCGCGAAACGAAATGATCCGTGTCGATGGATCGCCCGCGAGCTGATAGGTCGCGGCCTCGAAATTGTCGGCGGTCGAGGTCACGCTCGCCGCCACCAGCTCATAGCTCCCGATACGGTTGAAATTGACCACGAGCGTCGGGTTGACGCCCCTGTTGTAGACGTCCATGGCGAGCACCGCGTTGATCAACGCGGCCGACGGCGATTTGGTCATGATGCGAATCCCCCCTCGGCAACCGATCGGCAGTTTTGACCCAGGGCGGTGATCCACGAGGAACCCTCCGCCGCGCCGCCGGCTCTCACCAAGTGCGACATCGCGCCCGAATTTTGTCAATCAACTATCGTCTGCGCGTGTATTCGCGCGCGACTCACCTGCCGCGCGCGACGGCAGCGTCCGGACCGTGTTGACTTGCAGGAGCCGCATCGCGAGATTGCGGCTTCGCGGAGCGAACACGCGTTCGGAAAATGGTCATTGCCCGGACGCCCGATTTTGCGTTGCATGACCGGCAAGCAGACGAGACGGCCAGCCCCGCGTATCGCGTATCGAGGAGACCTGCATGACGGATGCCGTGGTGGATGACATTCTCATCGTGTTGCCGCCACTGCTGCAGACGCTCGAAGCCCTGTCCCACGTTGCACGCTACCTGAACCCGCCGGATTTCGATCGCGTGATGGCTGACGTCGGCGATCCCGAGCAGGTGCTGCACACGGCGCGGATTCATCTCACGTCGTGGCCGGCGGACTTCGCCCATATCCGTATCGCCTTCGACACCGCAGCGGACGCAGCGCTGATGTCGTTTGCCGGCCTGCGCGCCGTTCAGCGCGGCGAGGGCGACCTGGTCGACGTGTTCAGGGCCCTCCGTCAATTGCCCCGCGCACTCGAGGCGCTGTTTCCACTGGCCGCGACGCTGCCGCCGCTGAGCGAGTTCTTCCTCGATCCCGCCGTCGACGGTGACGACGGGCTGCGCCAGCTGCTGGCCGCGTCCTCTGCAGGCAAGGACACCGTGTTTCACGACCATAACGAGATCGGCAATCGCGGCGGCTTTTCGCTGTATGTGCCGGAATACTACACGGCGGACCGAGACTGGCCGCTGGTCATGGCGCTGCATGGCGGCAGCGGCAACGGCCGCGACTTTCTCTGGAGCTGGCTGCGCGCCGCGCGCAGCCTCGGCGCGATCCTGGTTGCCCCCACCGCGGCAGGACCGACCTGGGCGCTGATGGGCGACGACGCCGATACGCCGAACCTCCTGCGCATTCTCGACCTCGTCCGCAGTCGCGTCGCGATCGATCCCGCCCGCATGCTCCTGACCGGGATGAGCGACGGCGGCACGTTCTGCTACGTCAGCGGACTGGCCGCAGGCTCGCCGTTCACGCATCTTGCGCCGGTGGCCGCGACGTTCCATCCGCTGATGGCCGAGATCGCCGACCGGGACCGTCTGCGCGGCCTGCCGATCCAGATCGTGCACGGCCGGCTCGACTGGATGTTTCCGGTCGAGATCGCGCGGCATACGGCGGACGCCCTGGCCAAGGCCGGCGCCAACGTCGCCTATCGCGAGATCGACGATCTCAGCCACTGCTATCCGCGCGAGGCGAATGTCGAGCTGCTGCGCTGGCTGATGCGCTGAGCTTGATTCCCTTGCTACGACATGGCTGATCGGCAATGCCGCCGACACAATGTCGGCGGATTTTGTCCGCATTGGTTCTGCTCGGTCATACAGCGGGGGCGCTGCACACGGGCGGCCATGACGCCGCCGAAGGTCTGCTCATGCCCTCGCCGCTGATGCCCTCGCCTGCCGCGTCCGTCGCGCAAGTCTCGTCCGCCCGCTCCTCCACCTCCGTCGTGCTCGCCAATGGCGTCAACCGTCTCGAGGTGACGCTGAAGCTCACGACCGCGATCCTGGCGCTGGCCGCCGGCGTCTACACCTATCTTGGCGTCCGCGAGCTGCTCAACGGCAGTCCGACCACGGTATTCTTTGCGGCGGTCATCTACTCAGTCGCGGTCTCGGTCGGCATCTACGCCTTCTGGGTGTTCATGATGCAGTTCATGCCGCACGTCACCAGCGCGATCGGGCGCTTGATGATGGCCGGCTGCATGCTGCTGGGCTCGCTGATGATCGTCGCGATGTCGTCCTGGCTGAATGCGTCGGCCCTGGCCGGCGCCGCAGCGATCCAGCAGCATCTCGCCATCACCGTGCAGAACTACACGCGCGACCTCGACAGGGCCAACAGCCAGGCCATCGCTGCGCAAAGCCTGCTGCCGGACATCCAGCTCGCCTCCTCCCGCTTCGCCAAGCTGGCGGACGCCGAACGCGCGGGCTCGCTCACCGGCACCTCCGGATCGGGCACCGTGGTCCAGCTCCTCGCGCAGATGTCGACGCAGCTCGACGGACTGGGACAACAGGTCCAGGAGTCCGGCAAGCGCGTCTCTGCTCTCTACGAGCAGGGCGGCAAGAGCCTCGCCAAGATGCGCGAGCTGATCTCCGACCGCGGGCCGATCGCAACGCGTAGCGATGCCTTCGCCACGGAGTCGTTGAACCTGATGGGCGTGATCGCCAATCTGCAGCAGACCTCGGTGGCACCTGCGGTGAGGCGCGCCGCGACGTCGCTTTCGGCCGGATTCATCGCGCCTGCCGCAGGCGGACGCAGCGGCGACCTGGCCGAGCGCCAGACCGCCGTCGTCGGCAAGGTGGAGAGCGCGATCGCCACGCAGGCCGCCTCGCTCGCCGACGCCGCCGACAAGATCCTGGCGCTGCCGCGCATCGAGCCGACCCGGTTCCAGACGCTGTCGCCCGCTGAAGCCGTGCTGCGCTACGCCGGCGACTTCATCCCGAGCTGGGCCGGCGCAATCTCGATCGACCTGATGCCGGCGGTGCTGGTGCTGATCCTCTGCGTCGTCCATGCCGCCATCCGCCGCGAGGGCCTGCCCGCCGTGAGCGCCTCCAGCCTGACCGCCGCCGATCTCGTCACCGCATTGCAGATTGCGCGCGAGGTCGAGGACGCCAGGCGGGCGGCCGAGCGACGGCCAGCCGAAACGCCCACGGAGGAGCCTTCTGCACCGGCCATTGAGCCGGCGCCGGCCGCGGTGGATGAGAACGTGACGTCGCTGTCATCGGCTCGAATCGGAAAGTAGTCCCGTGGCTTCGGCGCTGAACCGACGCGTCCATGCCTGGCTCGCGGACAATCCCGATGAGAGCATTCTGCGTTGGGTCTTTCGCAGCATTCTCGTCGTCACCGTCGCAGTTCTCGCGGCGGACCTGCTCGAGTTGAATGCTCCGCAGGTGCCATCGGATGCGGCCCCGCCTCAGCTCGACATTCGGCGCGACGCGCCGGACCTGCCGGAGGAATCACCATCCGTGCTGGCGCCCCTGATGAAGCGGCTGATGCCGCTGCCGCAGGGCGATCGTGCCTTGCAGCAGCCGATTCAGTTCGAGCTGCGCGGCGGCGGCCGGCTGCTCGCGACCGGCACGATCACGCCCGGCAGCGCGCGCAGCTTTGCGGACGCAGTCGAACGTCATGGCGAATATATCAGGACGATCGTGCTGAACTCGCCCGGCGGCTCCGTCGCCGACGCGTTGGCGATGGGGCGACTGATCCGCGCGCGGAAATTCGCAACCGAAGTGGAGGCGGGAAAATATTGCGCGTCGTCGTGCCCGCTGGTGTTCGCCGGCGGTCTCGAGCGCCGGGCCGGCGAGCGGGCGATCATCGGCGTGCATCAGATCGCCGCAGTCCCCACGTCCGGGACCGCCGTGAGGTCCGGCGACGACATGAGCCTTGCGCAGAACATCTCGGCGCGATGCCAGCGCCATCTCGCCGAGATGGGCATCGATCTGAAGGTCTGGGTGCATGCGATGGAGACGCCGCATGACCAGCTGTTCACGTTCAAGCCCGACGAGATGAAAACACTCAATCTCGTCACCTCGCTGCCGGAATCGCGGCCTGAAAAATCGCGCAGTTAGGATGTTCTGATCGCGGTGGACCGGGACCGCGGCGGGCGCGGAACCAAGTTTCGACCGCGGCGTTATTGGCCGTCACACTGGAGAACATGACATGCGGACATTCGTGGGAATGATCCTGGGGGCTCTCATTCTGGGGTTCGGCGTCTACATCCATGATTCGATGCAGACCTCCGAGGTCGCCAACGGGCCGACCGCGCAGACGCGCCGGACGATCGTGAACTGGGACGTCGCGGCGGACAGCTGGAATTCACTCAAGACCCGCGCGCATGACGACTGGGTTCGCATCTCGTCGAAGTAACGCGCACGACGCTGCTGTTTTCAGGGCGCCTCGGCCGTTGGTCGGGGCGCCTTTGCTTTGCCAATCAGTTGGCCGCCCTGGCCTTGCGCGCGTCGGCGATGACCTGCTCGAACTGCGCCATGGTCAGCACGCCGGGTACCCTGAACTTGCCGACGATGAAGGACGGCGTACCGCGGAAACGCAATCCCCGCGCCTGCTTGTCGTTGCGCGCCAGCATGTCATCGATGGCCTTGGCGTTGGCGGCGAGGTCGCGCTTGGCGCGGTCGACGTCGACGCCTGCTCCCGCGAGCAACTCGTCGATGCGCGGTTCGGTGAGCTTCGAGCTGACGCCGATCAGCGCCTCATGCGCCTTGGCGTATTTGTCCTGATATTTGCAGGCCAGCGCCATCCGCGCGGCAACCACGGAAGTCGGCCCGAGAATCGGCCACTCCTTGAGAACCCAGCGCACCTTGCCATCATCATGGATGACCTGCTGCAGCTCGGGATCGAGCTTGCGGCAATACGGACAATTGTAGTCGAACCATTCGACGATCGCGATGTCGCCCGAAGGATTGCCGAGCACAGGCGCATCGGGGTCGCGCAGCACCGCGCCCTCGTCGGGCTCGTTGGCATCCTCGGCGCGACCGTCGCGGGGCCACAAGGAAAGCGCCGCGCCTGCGCCAAAAAGCGTCAACACGTCACGCCGGCTGCTGGCGGAGGTGATCGCAGTCGAGGGGACGCGCTTCATTGAGGTCAGCTCCAGATATGCAGCAGGCTGCGCGTCAGCATATACAGCGCCACCACCGCGATCACGACGGAAAACACCACGTTCAATGCGCCGCGCCGTCCAGAGAGATGGCGCGCCAGGCGCGTGCCGGCAAGGCCACCCGCGATCCCGCCGGCGATGAACAGTCCGGCGAGATCCCAGGCGACGAGCCCGGACCAGGCATAGCTCGCCGCGGTGGTGAGCCCGAAGGTCGTCACCGCGACCAGCGACGAGCTGACCGCATTCATGATCGGCATGCCCGTCGCAGCCATCAGCGCCGGCACGATCAGGAAGCCGCCGCCGATGCCGAAGAAACCGGACAGCGTGCCGGTGCCGAGACCGAAGCCGACGATCGCCGGGACGTTGGCCATGCTCATCTTCACATCGGGGGTGCCGATGCGGGCGCGCGTCTTCAGCATCAGCATGGCGATGACCATCATCACCAGCGCGAACAGCGCCAGCAGCTTCTGGCCGTCGACCATCTTGCCGAGCAGCGAGCCGGTGAAGGCGCCGACGATGCCCGCCGTTGCGAACAGCGCCGCGATCGGCCAGATCACGGTGCCGCCGCGCGCATGATTGGCGAGATTGACGGCCGCGTTGGTGGCGACCGCGATGGCGCTCGAGCCGATCGCGATGTGCGGCTCGGGCACGCCGACGACATAGACCATCAGCGGCACCGCCAGCACCGAGCCGCCGCCGCCGACGAGGCCGAGCGAGAACCCGACCATCGCGCCGCAAAACAGGCTGAGCACACCTTGGACAGCAGAGATCATGGCGAGAGCAGGGTCATTTCCCGCACAGGAAGGCAAGCCCCAAAATCACCGGAGCAGCAATGCCGCCGCCACCGCCGCGCGACCGGCGCGTGACCGGCACCGAGCCGAGTCCGGCCGGCGGTCTCGCGGCGATGCGCGGCGTCGAGAGCGGCGGCCGAACGCATGATGCCTCCGGCCGCCGGCAACGTCTCGTCAACCCGGATCAGGCAGCGCCCTTCAGCTTCTTGGTGCATTCGCTGTAGTAGCCGCCGCCCTTCTGGATCCACTTCAGGCCGCCATTGGCGTTGGTCGCCTTGTTGGCATTGTACTGATCGACGCAGGTCTGCAGACGCGCCTTGCCGGGCTTCTCCTTGGCGTATTTCGGGTCCACCGCGTTGGGGAACACGGCGGGACCGGTCGGCGCGGGAGCGGCCTCCTTGGCGTCGGATTTCGCCGCCTTGGCCGGCTTGGCCTCGGCCGCAGGTGCGGCCGGAGCCGCCGGTGCCGCGGCAGCGGTGGCATCGCTGCCGCACTGGGCCTTGCGGAAGTCGTTCCACTTCTGGCCGCCCAGCGTGCCGGCCTCCTTCGCCTGCTTGTACTTGGCGCTGCATTCCTGCGCGGTCAGCGCTTTCGCCGGCGCGGCGGCGAACGTCGCGAGCCCGATCACGGCCAGCGTAGCGAGTGACGAAGCAACCAATGATTTTGCGTGAAAACTCATCCTCGATCTCCCTGTGGAGCATGGTGGAATGGGACGGTAATTCTAGCGAGACGCCCGCGACCGACAAAGCAGGCGGGAGCATGGCCGCGCGAAAATATAATTTGCGTCGCGCGGCGATCCGGCTCATTCCATTCACTGCGGGTTCAGCATCGCCGGACATCGCAGCGTGCCTTTCGTTCGAGGACTTCAGCATGAGATTCACTGCCCGGGCGGCGATTGCGGCCATCGCAATGGCCACCCTGTCGGCCGCGGGCCCCGCCCGCTCGCAACCCGGATTGACGCTGCCGTCGCGGCCCGATGCCGCCACCGACAAGTTCGCCACCCTCGACAAGGCGGCGCGGCGGACGATTTCCATCGCCTGCTCCAAGGAGGCCGACGAGCAGGGGCTGAAGGGCAAGGCACGCGGCAAATTCCGCTCGGCCTGCAAGCGCGACAAGGCCGCGGCCGCCGCCGCGACCACACCCGTGCCCGCTCCCTTGCCGACGCCCGACAAACCGAAATGACCGGCCCCTGCGGGCGCATGCGCGCATGGCGCCTGCGCAGCGGCGGGAATTGTTCGCGCAGGCAGGTTTTGGCATAAGGCGCCGTGCGCCAGATCATCTCCTCCCTCCCCTTTGACCTGCCGAGCCGCGCCAAGACCCTGAGCGCGATCGAGACCCTCGTGCTCGGCACCGCCGGCGGCCTGATCTTCCTCGTCGCCCATCTGCCCGGCGGGCTGATCTCCGGCGCGATGATCGCGACCGCGATCGCCGCAATCGCCGGCCGCCCGCTGGCGATGCCGCCGATCCTGACCCAGACCGTGCTGCTGCTGCTCGGCATCTCGATCGGCGCCGTGGTCTCGCGCGAGCTGATCAACCATGTCAGCGCCTATCCGGTGACCATCGGCCTCCTGGCGCTCGCGACGTTCTGCTCGACCTTCGGCTCCAGCCTCTATCTGCAGCGCATCCATGGCTGGGACCGCACCTCGGCGCTGCTCGCCGGCAGTCCCGGCGCGCTGTCGCAGATCACGATGCTCGCGGTGGAGCGCGGCGCCGACCTGCCGGCGATCGCCGTGGTGCAGACGCTGCGGGTGATCATCCTGACGGCGGCGCTGCCGCTGGTGCTGGCAGTGGCCGGCGTCGCACCGGCGGCGCCGATCTCGCTCGGCCAGAGCGTCGCCTCGCCGCTCGGCCTGCTCGCACTGCTGGTGGCCTCGCTGGTCGCGGCGATGCTGATGCAGCTGATCAGGTTTCCGGCGAGCTGGCTGTTCGGCGCGATGGTCGCCAGCGGCGTCCTGCACGGCACCGGCCTCGTCGAGGGCGGCCTGCCGGAATGGATGCGCGGCGTGGCGCTGGTCGGCATCGGCGCCCTGATCGGCAGCCGCTTCGCCCGGATGCGGGTGAAGACCCTGGTCGGCCATATCAGGGCGGCGCTGGGCTCGTTCGCGATCGCGGTGGCGATCTCGGCGCTGTTCGTCACCGTGATCGTGCTGGTGACGCATGTGCGCTTCTCCGACACCATCGTCGCGTTCGCGCCCGGCGCGATGGACGCGATGATGGCGCTGGCGTTGACGCTGCACATCGACCCGATCTTCGTCGGCGCGCATCACCTGTCGCGCTTCGTGTTCGTCACCATCGCCACCCCCGGCATCGTCCATCTGTTCGGACGGCCGCAGGAGGACGTCGACGACTAGGCGCGCTTCCGGGCGATGCCCCAGCCCGCGATGGCGGCGATCAGAAGCGAGATCAGCACGCTGTAGCCGGCGAGCGACAGGCCGAGGAAGCGGAATTGCACCTCGTCGCAGCGTACAACCTTGACGCTATCGAGCCGCTCCAAGAGGTTGCCCGCGCTGCCGAGATTGCCGATCGGCCCGGTGCATTCGGTCGGCCCCGGCCAGAAGCCCCATTCGACGCCGGAGTGATAGACGCCGAGCCCGGCATTGCCGAGCGCCACCAGCGCGACGACGCCGAGCCCCGCGAGCACCAGCGCGCGCGGCGCGCCGCCTTTGGCGGCGAGCGCGATGAGCAGCCCGAGCGGCACGATCGCATAATAGGCCCAGCGCTGCTTCAGGCAGAGCTCGCAGGGCTGCAGGCCCCAGACCAGCTGCATGTACCAGGCGCCGGCCAAGGCCGCCGCCGCGATGCCGGCCGCGAGCAGCGCCGCCGCCACCGCCGGGCTCATGGCTCCCGCCGCGGGGCGCGCCATCACAGAAGTATTGGTCATCGGTCCTCCCGAACGGGGCTGCATCCGGTCCCATGCCGGGCCGTTCCGGCTCCTACTCCGGCCCGCGAAAGCTGTCGAGATGCGCGCCCATCACGTCCGTGCGGGTTGACCCGGCCCGGCCGCCCGCTATAGTCCGCCCGCTTCGCTATGGTTCCTGCACAGGCCCGGCGAATGCCCCTGTGGCGGAACTGGTAGACGCGCTCGACTCAAAATCGAGTTCCGCAAGGAGTGCTGGTTCGATTCCGGCCAGGGGCACCATTTGGACGTTTGCCCGCATCCGCCGACGTTCGTTTTCCCCTCATAATCAAAGACAAGCCGCCGTTTGCCCTTGGCCGGCGTTCGCCCCGTCTTGCTGGTATCCTTGATGAGAGTGCGCGGGGTCATGGTATCGCGAGCTTTGGGTGGAATCGAACCTATGCCGGCCAAATCCGCCCCCCTATTTCCGGCACCTGAAGCCGGCAAGGAAAGACTACAAGCGCTCAAATGAAGGCGGGCTCTTCATGCTCGTCACCGCGACCGGATCGTAACTTTGGCGCTTCGCCTATTGCTACGACGACAAGCAGAAACCGCTCGGAAACTAACCTCCATAGGCTTCCTTCGCTGGCAAGCGTGGGTCAGTCAGACGCTGGTGGAAGCCCCAACTCGGGAATCCTGTCGCGCTGCGGATCCTGGAAGTCGAACAGCATGCGGCCAGGGATCTTGCCAATCTCGAGATTTTCGATGAGGAACGCGCGAACACCGAAGTGGCCCTTGAAGTCCTGCCGCACCTTGTCCCAGTCCGAGAAGGCGCAGAACTTCTCCTTGGGAATCGTGCAGGGTTGGGTCGGTGGATTCTTCTGCGAGAAGCCGAGGGGATGCCAATCGCGGTAGAGGCCGCCGACGAGCTCCTTGGCGGCGTAGTGCCCGCAGAAGAAGGTCTGCGCCAGCTCGCAATAATGCGGGTAGAACGGCTTGAAGTTGTCGATACGGTAGGTCTGAATGCCGGTGTCGCCGAACTCCTTGAGCTCCGCGTCGTGAAGCTTGCCGGGCTTGAGAAAGCGATCCTCCGGCGCAACGCCGGCCTCGACATTGCTGACGACCTGCAACAGACCCCGCGCATTGGCCGGATAGAGATCGATCTGCAGGGGAAAGATCACGACTGATACACGGTATCCGGCGACGTAGCCGATGCCGAACAGGTCGAGCGCTTCCTTGACCGTATGACCCTTCAACTCCTCGTAGTCGGCGACGAAGGAATACTTCTGCCGGGGCGGACCGAGCTGGGTCAGCGCGTCGATGCCGAGGGCGGCATCCGAGGGGCTGCGCGAGATCATGCGGATGACATAGCGCACACGTCTGTTGCTGGCGAGATCGTCGATCGCTTCATTGACCGACTTGCTGCGAATCGGATCCTGCGACACGTAGAACAGCGCGAGCGACGGACCGGCCGCGGAGAACAGGATGCCACCAACCAGGCAAAGGAAGAACGCCGCCTTGAAGAACGAGGTGACCTCTTCCGGTCTTGACCTGAGCGCGATGCAGGCGAACACCGTGGTGATGAGCAGCAGGATCAGTCCGACCGCCAGCAGCGCTGCGGTCGAGGATGAGGCGAGCACGAAGCTCAGCACCTGAACGAAACCATCGATGGCCTTGTCCATATCATCTCCCTCCGTCGTGAAGCCGTAGAGCTTCCAGAACCCGGTCATGACTGCCAGCTCAGTCCTTGTCGGCGGTGCAGCGTCCGCCCGAGAAGCCAGCGAAGGCGGCGCAGGTCTTGAAATTGAGCGAGAGCTTGTACAGGTCCGTTCGCTTGGCCGTCTCCTCGTTGCGCCCCTTCTGATAGGAGAAGGCGAGCGCGACGTTCGGGTTGATGTCATACTTGATCGTGCTGTCGAGCCAGCTGCCGCTCTGCCCGGAATAGACCTCGCGCCACCAGTGATAGGTGACGGCGCCGCTCAGACCAGCGAGCGGCTCGGCCCAGGCCGGCAGCGTTGTGCCGAAATCCGCAACGCGGAACAGAAACGTCGCTTCGGGGCCGATGCGCAGCGAGCGGCCGAGACCGGAGAAGCCGATCGGTGCGACACCGCCCTGGCGCTCGTCATATTGCACCTTGAGGTCGGGGCGGAAATTGGTGGTCACGAAGGTGCCCGGAATCTGCCGGTTCACGCGCAGATACATCGGCATCCATTCGAGCTTGGCCTGCCCAGTGGTCCGGTTCAGGATCCCGTCGCGGGTCTCGAGCCAGCTGCCGCGGATATAGTCGGCGCCACCGATCGGGTTGATGAATCCGACCTCGGCGCTGCCGCCGACGGTGATCGCATCCCGGCTGTCGTCGCTTGCCGCGGCGGAATGCGCTTCCTTATCGACCTTCACATAGGACGCCAGGCTGGCACCGATGAAGCGCGAGTAGTCTTCGTTGAGATAGCTGTAGGCGAGACCGACCAGTCCATTGACCTGCCAGATCGTGTCGGCGGCCGTGTTGTTGCGCGCCCAGGACAATTCCGCACCCGTCGCCTTCTCATTGGACTGCGGTTTGCCGAACATGTCCACATCGGCGAAGTCCTTGCGCACGAACCAGATGAAGTCGCTGACCGGCTGGGGCCCGGGCGCCGTCTTCACCGCCAGCGCTGCGGCTGCGGCCGACGCCCGCTGCGGGTGCGGCGTGGCGGCGACGGGCCACTGCTGCCAGCAGCCTTGTTTCAGGCGCTTGTGCGCATAGTCGCGCGCGATCGCCGTCCAGTCCGGCTCGGCCGCGGGGGCGGTCTTGTAGCACGCGAAGATGTCGTCAGCAGCTGCCGTCTCGGCTGCGGCCTGCGCCGCAAGGATGCCGCCCGCGACGGCGACGGTAAGACTGGCGAGGCTCATGCGCTTCATCGGTACCTTCCTTCATGTGGTAGACCGGATCCCGCCGGTGCCCGCCTCAGTTTCCGGCGGCGCGGACCTTCTGGTAGATCAGCGTCACGATATCCTTCACCAGTTCGCAGCCGGCGAACTCACTCGGCGTGTAGCTGGCGCGGCGCCACCCCCGCAGATGCCGGCCGATGTCGTAGATGTCATAGGCATCCAGGCCGAGATCGCCGGCGAGCGAGGTGGCCTCGGTCGCCGAGGGCCACTGGCGATGGAAATAGTCGAGGACGTATTGCTCCACTCTGTCGCGCGTCGTCGTCATGGATTGCTCCGGGATTGAGGAATTGGGACCGCGCGCCGGCGGACGAAACCTGCAGGACGCGGCCCGCAGGTTTCATCTGCCGCTCGCCGCGTCACTTGCCGAACAGAGGACCGACGGACGGAAGGATGACCGCCGTGACCGTTCCCTTCGCGCCGTCCGCAGACGTATTGCCGAAGCCGAGGTTTGCAGGCGACGGGAAATTGCCTGGCGATCCTCCGCCTGTGCCCTTGCACCAGCCATTGGCCGGCGCGCCCTGGCCTCCGGGGCCCGGATTGCCCGGGCCGCCGCCCCGACCTGGGAGTCCGGCCCTCCCGCCGACATTGTTGATCCGCGAATAGCTCAGGACTTCGTAGGCAGGTCTGGTCGTGACGAAGACGAGGTCGGCGCCTTGTCCCCCAGCGCCAGCGTCACCGCCGCGTCCTCCGGGACCGGCAGCGCCTCCCGTCCCGCCGGGGCCGCCCCCCTCCTTGCAGTCGAACAGGCTCGTGGCCCCTTCCTTGCCGTTTCCAGCCCGGCCGCCGTTGCCGCCTTTCCCCCCGGTCCCACCATCGCCGCCGTCAATGCCGCGGAAGAGAAGGACGAGGTTGAGAAGACCAGCCGGGATCGGCCCTTTCGGATCGGAGAGCTCTCCGGCGACCAGATAGACGTCGGGCAGTTGCCGGGTCTGTCCGGCCACGGCAGGCCCGCCAGGGCCGCCGGGGTAACCGGGATTGCCAGTCCGGTTGGTCTCGCCGGGATTGTCGGCGCCATTGGGACCTGCGGGGCCGTCACTGCCGACGGCGGCCACGGCCTGCGGATCGCGCTGGATGATGCTGTAGGTGTCCGGGTTGGCGAACTTGATGCGTTGCGCGGCCACCACGATGTAGGGATAGTTCAATCCGGTCAGCGTCAGCTTTGCCCCCGCCGCGAAGGAAATCTCGTCTGCCTTGATGATCTGCTGCGCGAATTTCTCCTCGCCGCTGATCGGAATCAGCGTCTGCGTCAGCGGAGCCGCCTTGATCGCGGCCGCGATGTCGGGCGGAAGTGAGCCTGTCGGAATCTGCTGTTGCGCCAGAGCGACGCTGGGCAACAGCATGGCGGAGCAGGCCATCAGTCGAAGACTCTTCATCTGCAATCTCCTCACGTCATCATGATTGTTTGAAGCAGCGTCCCGCTTTCGAGACGCCGCGCCTGGACGGCGAGCAGTCATCCATGTCGCCGAACAGCGCCTAGCGAGATCCCGGAATCGGGAAGCGGACGTTTCCCTCGGCGCTGTTCCGGGTCACGTTGCCGCCGAGCGAGACATCGCGGTTGACGTTGAGCCGCGGCTCGTTGGTGGAAGGATCACGGCTGATGTTCGGATAGTTGGTCGGAGGCGGGGCTGGAGCGCGGAAGTTCTGCAACCGCTCGCTGTCGGTCTGTTGATGCGGCTGATAGGTCGGCACCAGGTCCTTGAGGTTCTGACCGGAGGCCTGGGACATCAGCAAGGGCGAGATGATCAAGCCCATCACGATACGGATATTGGATCTGCGCATTGAATCCTCCTGTGTCTCGTTTGCACGGGAGGAACTATGCCGAGGCGGTGTGAGACGATCGTCAGGACATCGCAAGAGCATCGTCAAAAATGCATCGGAACGACGCCATCTGCACTCACGCACTTGCGCTATCGCGCGCGTCGGCAAGGGCGCAGCGCAAGAGGCATCGGATTCAGGCTGGGAGTCGAGGCGCGCGGCTGTGCTGGCTCACTGTCTGCCAGCATGCTGCGATTGCGCGGCGGCGAACCAGGGAGTCGGGCTCACCGCAAGTTTGGGCTGCGCGGATAGGTCCGCGGCGGCAGGCCGGGGTGGCCGCTCGCACGCAGGATGAAACTGCCGATACGGGCATGGTCACACGGCGAAGTGGCGACCGCGTCCTGCTTGATCGGCTCGAGCACGGCGGCGCCCGGCGGCGGGATGTCGGAGCTGGCCACGGGACCGTCGGTCACCGCAAGCGACGCAAGCACCGGGCCCGGTTGCAGCGATGCGAGATAGTCTGCGAGCCGACGTACGAGTTGCGGCGCTGCCACGCTGGTGCCGCGCATCGCCACCACCGAACCGCTCCGGGTACCGGCCGCGAGCACGCCCCAATGCGCGGGCCCCTGGTCGGCGATGGCAGCACAATCGGGCTCGGCGCGCCCCGGCGTCGGACCGCTCGCCGTATAATCCGTCGGCTGGCCCGCGGCATCGACGGCGCCGACCACGAGCGCGCCCGCACCGGTCGCGAGCGCCGACAGTGTGTCCTCGCGAGTCATGGGGCAGCCGCTGCTGTCCGGATCGCTGTAGCTGCCATCCAGCGCCGCACGCTGATAGCCCCCTGCATGATCGAAATAGGACTGACGTCCATGCTGCACGTAGCCCAGCGGGGTATCGTCGCGCTGGATGTAGAGATGTGCGGTCAGCGGCGCCTCCGATCCGTTGGTGATGGAAAGCCGCCAGCGTCCGGCCGGCGCCGGTTGCCTCACGCTCCAGCGCGCGGTGGTCGGATTGACCGACAGATGAAAGCGGACGCGGTCGGGCTGGCCGGCCACCTTGGCGAGGTGGCCATTGATGGCGGCGATCGGCTTGCCGTCATCCTCCAGCACCTGCACATCGCCATCACCGAATCCATCGATCTTGCGCGGCACATCGCCGGGCGGCGTCAGGCTGACGCCGACGCGCGGCCATTGCTGCGCGATCGCTTCGCCGTCGAGCCAGATCTCGAGATGATTGGACGTACCGTCATCCGGCAGCATGATCCAATCGATCTGATCGGAGGCGCCGGGCTGCACAACCATCCGCCCCGTCGTCCGCTCGCGATAGCTGTTGCCGGCCGGCAGCACCAGATAGGTCGGGCCGCCGCGTTGGTTGCGACGCTCGATCATCCGCGACAGAGCCTGCTCGATCTCGTGGCTGCCGTTCTTGGGGCCGGCCGCGATGCCATAGCTGAAATTGATGACGAGCGGCAGCTTCGGGTTGATCCGGTCGGCCCACAGCATGATCTGGCGCGCCCCCTGCAGCACGTAGCTCGCCATGGTAACGCCGGTCGTATCGCTGGACACCGGCGACGGCAGTTGCACCGCCAACAGAGGCCGCTTGCTGCCGATATCCTCCGCGGTCGGATCGTAGCCGCCGGAGAGATCGAGGATGTGTGTGCCGTGCGAGACGCGTTGCGCCAGCGGCTTGTGCTGATCATTGCCGAAATCGGTCATGCCGAACGCGCGATAGATGTCGGCCTCGCTCGCATTCGCCGCAAACAGCACGTCGAGCTCCTCGCCGGTGAGCCGCTGCCCGGCGGCGACGCCGAAATCCTTGGTCCGGCGCTCGACATCCTGCAGCCAGATCGCTCGGATGCGCGATCTGCCGCTCCTGCTGCGAAAACGGCGGTTGGCAAAGGCGATGCCGTCATCGATGACGCCGATAGCGACCTGCCGCGTCAAATCCGTCAACGGCTTGCCGAGATCGGTCGGCGCGGCGATGCCAGAGTCGAAGCGCAGGCCTGGAATCGGCGGGCCGACATGGATCGCGGTGAAGAGACCGTTGGCGGCAGTGCGATTGGCGATGTCTTCGGGCCGGTAGATGAAGAACTGCACATCGCGCGGATCGTCCGGCGGGGGGACGCGACCGATGCGGATGTCGTCGATCAGCTTCGTCAGCAGATCGAATTCGTCGGCCGACATGCGGATGGTCAGCGCGTCAGCAGGCTCGTCCGGCTCGCGGCCGGCGGCCACGATGGCGGCCAACTGGCCGAGATGGACCACATAGCTGCCGTTGGCCTCCGGCAGCAGTTGGATCTGCACGCTGCACCAGTCCAGCCTCTTGCCGAGCGGCCTGTTGCGCAACTCCCAGTCCAGATAGGGATTGGCTCGTTCGGCCCGATCTCCTCGCCAGTCTCTCATGCGCCTGTCCTTTCGTGTCAGCCGACGATCAGGCGGCACTCGGCAAGCGCCTGCGTCCAGAGATGCTGCAAGATCGGCGAGGCTGGAACGGTCGATGGCGTGCCGGCCTCGATGATCGCGCCGCCGCCACCCTGCTCGCTGGCGACGTTCGCAGCAGCCGATCGCCTGTAGGACATCGCCAGCACATCGTCGTAGCGGAAATCGTCGTTGAACCCCCGCCCGTCGAACTTGCGCATCGTGACCTGGCCGCAGCCAGAGCAGCGCGCAATGAACAGCTCCGCCAAGGTCCAGCCCAGCACCATACCGGCCACGCTGTCGACCGGAAAATGCACGCCGGCGACCGTCCGGTTGATGGCAATGCGCTCGGCGTGGCGCATCAGCTGCACGAACACTGGATCGGTCGCATCGACATCGTCTCGCCCGGTCCTCGCCTTGCGCATGAGGGCGTTGATCACGAAGGCCGCAGCAAAGGATTCCGTGGCATGGCCGCTCGGCAGCGACCCATGCCCCGGCGTCTGGATCATCGGCTGTATCTGCGGTGAATATTCGATTGGGCGCCGGCAGGTGAGCGCATGCTTGACCCGCATTTCGATCGTGGTCGTCACCTGCAGGATCAGCGCCAGCAGCTCGGCGGTGTGCGGGCTGCGGCTCGGATTCCAGTATCCGACCAGGCCCAAGAAGCTGGTGAAATCGTGCAGCTCGGCCAGGATCTCGCTACTGCGTTCCATCCGGAGCGCGGCATAGTTGAACACCCAAGCCGCTTGTTCGGCGAAGTCCGAGGCATTGGGACGGATCATGTGCACGATCGGCGTGAACGTCTCATCGCTGCGGCCACGGTACTGAAGCGAGATCGAGGTCTCGCCTTCGTCATAGACAAGGCCCGACAACAGCTCGCCAGCGAAGATGCGCAGTCGCACGTCGCGCGACCAGCGATCGAGCGCCTCTGGCCCGGCAGTATAGTGATCAGGCGTGTGTGACGGCTGGTTCCAGTAGCCGACGACGCCCTCCCGGCTGGTAATCAGCGCGCGTGCACGCGATGAGGCGCGGACACGGCGGCCTTCGCCGCTCTCACCGCTTTCGCCGCTTTCGCCGCTCTCACCACTTTCGCCGCTTTCTCCGCTCTCACCGCTTAGCCATGCCATCTGCCGCCTCCCTGCCTGGCCCGGCGGACTTGCTCCGCCCGTTACCACTGAATGGTCGTTTTGACGGCACGCGCGGTCAAGCCGCCGGCCTTCGAAATGACGGCGTTTCACGGATTTTTCACGTTGACAGCAAGGGTGTTGGAGACTTCACTACTCAATCATTGGTTTCCGTATTTTCACGACTGATTACATCATGGTTGTGGGCGACGAATGTGAGCTCAGATCCAAAATTGCTGATCAAGCTTCTTGGTCCGTTCCGCGTGGTCAAGGCTTCTGGCGAGGATTGCACGCCTAGAGGACGCAAGGCTTGCGCCCTCATTGCGATGTTGGCGCTGGCGCGTGAGCACAAGCGGTCGCGGGTCTGGATCCAGGACAGGCTCTGGGGGAGCCGCGGCAAGGAGCAAGGCGCGGCCAGCCTTCGCCAAAGCCTGACCGAAATCCGCAAGGCGCTGGCCGACTGCCGCTCCCTGCTGTGCACCGACAGCTTCGTCATTTCGCTCGATCCAAAGCTATTTGAGACCGACATCGCCCGTTACGCTACCGCGTCGCCGCAGCAGGAGATGGCGCCTCCCCAAGGTGAGCTTCTTGAAGGCTTTGACATTGCAGAGGAGGAGTTCGAGGATTGGCTGCGCGAGGAGCGTGCGCGATTCCAGATGCACGTCGCGCCGTCGCCTGACCTCCGCCACGCTGCCAATCTCGCGACCGATCTTGCAGCGCACCTGCAGCCCGCCGATGAGCGGCCCTCGCGAAACCGAATCGTCCTGATCCCCGGCTGCCGGACAGGCCCGTCGGATACTGCGGTCGTGACGGACAGCCTCGTCGATTCCATCGCCAAGACGATCAAGGAACTGGGCGTAGCCACGATCCAAGACCGGCGCGACATGAGCGCGTCGGCGGCCTGGCCGGCGGACACTTTGCCTGGCGATGGCCCGATTGGTGACGATGGCTCCTCGGCCGGCACGCTCTCCCTGCGTTCTGATGTGTTCGGATCTGACACGAGCAAGATCGTTCGGCTCGCGCTGTTGCAGCGCCCTGCCAACACGCTGGCATGGTCGTCGACATTGCAGATCAACGGCGAGGGTACGCTCGACCTGAACGACACCAATGTGATGAGAACCATCAACCTGGTGGTCAACTTCGCCGTCGATCAACTCGCTCATATCAAGGATGGCGCTCCGAGGTCTGCCTCCCATCTATGCTATGCTGGTATCCTGCGCCTGTTTCGACTTGGCAGAGCCAACTTCGAGTCCGCCGACAAGCTGTTCGCGGCTGCTTTCGCGGCCGAGCCACGCGGCATCTATCTCGCGTGGCGCGCCTATTTGCGCACCTTCATGCTCGCCGAGCGCCAATTCAACTGCCGCCAGACGCTTGAGGCGGAGGCTTTCGATCTGATGTACCGGGCGCTGGAGCTCGAACCCTACAACTCCTATGTTGCTGGCCTGAGCGCGCATGTCCATTCCATGATGCGACGCTCGTACGTTGCCGCCTATGAGCTGGCCGAGCGAGCCATCCAACTGAACCACGCCAACCCGATCGCCTGGGCCTGCCTGGGAATCGCAAAGAGCTATCTCGGCAAACCAGAGGACGGCTTCCAGCACACATTGCTTGCCCGTACGATCGCTGGTGCGGCGCCTTTCCGTTTTCAGCTCGATGCCCTGAGCTGCATTGCGGGGACCATGGCGGGAGAACTCGACAAGGCCGTCCATCTTGCAGAAGCCAGCCATGCTCTTGCTCCGACCTTTGCTCCACCCTTGCGATATTTGTCCGCTCTCTATGCCCATAATGGGCACCGGGAGCTTTCTTTCGAGATGGTTCGCAAGCTGCAGACAACGGAGCCGGACTTCTCATACGACAAGCTGAGGGATAAAGCCTACCCCGCGGCTGGCCTGCATCGAACATCAATCATCAACTCGTTGCCAGCCCGACAGTTCTAGCGGCGTCACACTTCATCCGAGAGGTCAGGGAGCGGCAATCCACGAGCGCCTGACGGTCTAGAGGAGCCTCGCGTTGAGGCAATCAGCTCCGCTGGCGTGCTCAATCCGCGTCCCGTTCCCGCAAACCCGAACATGCATCGTCGCTGAAAGCGATTCATTTCGCTGCCGCATTTCACGGCTTTTGGCTCTCGCCAGCTTGCAGGAATGCTCGCGAAACAGGGCCTTGAAACCTTCCGGCGGCCGCTCTTAGACTACCTCCAGTCTGGCTGACTGCAATGGGGTTGCCGCGGGTGAGTACCCATGACCAAGAATAGTTGTGTCAACCTCGCGCTATTCGCGACGCAGCAAAAGCTTCTTTTTGCGGACTTCTTCAAGCTTTACCAGACTGTCGCACAGCCCTGCCGGATCTTCGTGATCGCGGCGGACGTCAACGCGGTCGCGCGGGTCGAGAAGCTCGCAAAGCGCATCAACAAGACCGGATTCGTCGAGGGCAAGAGCTTTGTCGAGATGGCGCTGCTGCGGGTGCCGATCTCGTTTCGAGATGTCGCAGGCCGAATCGAGAGGTGGGTGGCACCAACCCGCAAACAAGGGCCTGCCCTGCTCGTCGTCGACATGAGCTGGGGCCTCGAGACCAACTCGGCGACGGCCAATTTCGAGGGTTGGCCCGCACTTGCGGAAACGCTCACCCAGCAGTCCGAGGTCTCGATCGCCTCTCTCTATAACCGCCGGGTGCTGATCGACGAGCAGTTGCTCGTCGCACTGCGCGGCCATCCGCAGATCCTCACCAGCGCCGGACTGGTGGACAATCCGCATTGGCTGCCGTCGCGGCTGCAGACGCGCGGCGCATTGCGCGAGCAGGTCGATTTCTGGCTCGGCACGATCGCGCCGGAGTTGCGGATCGGGACATCGGCGGCCGCGCTGCACGCAGCCGAAGGCGCCGACCCCATGTGGCTGTTGCGGCGATCGGCGGAAGAGCCCAGTACAGTTCATCTCGACAGCCGCGACCGCTGGAAGATCCGCTGCTTCGGACGCTTGCGGATCTATCGCAACGACGGCAGCCAGGTGAACTGGGACCCGCCCGGCGGAGCGACCCGCAAGACTAAGACCCTGTTCGCCTATCTGCTGCAGAAGGGCGGCCATGGCGCAGCCACCGACGAGCTTGCGGATCTGCTCTGGCCCAACGCCGAGGACATTGAGGCTGCGCGCAACCGCCTCTATCACACCGTGCGCTATCTGCGGCTGGCGCTCGGCCAGCCCAACGGACGCGACGAGACGCGCAACTATGTCCGGCGCGAGGGATCGCGCTACGTGCTGGTGCCCCCGGAGCGCAGCTGGCTCGACATCTCAACCTTCGAACAGCTCTGCCGCCAGTCCCAGGGTCACATCAAGGCCGGCGCCAGCGACGAGGCGCTGATCTGTCTGCAGGCGGCGGACCGTCTGTACACCGGAGACCTGTTCGAGGACATTCCGGTCGAGTACGCCGACGATGGCGAGCGCGACTGGTGCTGGAGCAAGCGCTATTGGCTGCGCGACATGTTCTTCAAGGTGCAACGCGACGCGGCACGGATCTATCTCGAACGCAACGACCACTCGGCCGCGCTCGCGCATTGCCAGAAGGCGCTGGCGATCGACCCCTTGTGCGAGATGGCGCATGCCGAGGCAATGCAGGTGTTCAAGGCGCAAGGCCGACGCGAGGCGATCGACCGCCAGTTCAAGCTGTACCTCGACTCGCTCAAGCATTTCGACAACCGGCCGAAGAGCGCCGCGCTTCAAGAGCTGCACCGCAAGCTCACGGCGTGAGGCCGCTCGCTCGCGACCGGCTCGGTCACACGACCTTTGCCGGCCAAGCCATGCGCCATGGGGGGTGCCGCCGCCAGCAGAATTGACGATTTATCTCAATTTGCCATAGAGTTAGGGGCTAAAGAAAACCCAAAGGCCGCCGCTTAGAGTGAGTCCATGACAACGTCGCCGGCAAAGGCGGCGAATGGGAGGACGACATGCCAGGTTCGGCAGCTCAGCTGGCGCGGTGCCCCTATAGCGACCCCGCCAAAGACTTCGATCCCTTCGAGATGCGCGATCCGTTCCCGTTCTATGAATGGGCCCGCGCCGAGGCGCCGGTCTTCTTCTCCGACGAGCTGAAATACTACGTCGTCGCGCGCCACGCCGACATCAAGGCCGTGTTCGACGACTGGCGCACATTCTCCTCGGAGAACGCCCAGGCCCCGCTTCGCCCGATGTGCGAGGAAGGCAAGCGCATCATGCGCGAGGGCGGCTTCACCGCCTATTCCGGCCTGTCGGCGCGGGTACCGCCCGATCACACCCGCATCCGCAAGCTGGTACAGGGCTGCTTCGGGCCGCGTCGGTTCAGGGCGATCGAGCCGGAGATCAAGGCGATCGTCAACCAGGCGATCGATGCCTTCGCCGATCGCGGACATGCCGACTTCTTCCGCGAGTTTGCCTATGATGTGCCGGCGCTGGTGCTGTTCAAGCTGGTCGGCATTCCCAATATGGACGTGCCGCGCGTGAAGTCCTGGGCGGTGAGCCGCGCGCTGCTGACCTGGGGCGACCTCAGCGACGAAGAGCAGATCGTGCATGCGCGCAACATGGTCGAATACTGGACCTACTGCCGCGCGCTGGTGCGTCAGCGCCACGATGATCCGACCGACGATCTGCCCGGCGATCTGGTCCGACTGCAGAAGGACGGCGCCGAGATCAGCGACGAGGAGATCGCCGGCGTGCTCTACAGCGCACTGTTCGCCGGCCACGAGACCACGACGACCTTGATGGCCAACGGCATGCGCGAGCTGCTGCAGCGGCGCGACAACTGGGAAGCCATCATCGCCGAGCCGCAGCTTATTCCGAATGCGGTCGAGGAGTGCTTGCGCTTCAGCCCGTCGATCGTGGCCTGGCGCCGGCGCGCCCTGAAGGACACCCAGATCGGCGGCGTGCCGGTGCCGAAGAATTCCAATATCCTGCTGCTCATCGGCTCCGCCAATCGCGACGAGGCGGTGTTCTCCGCGCCGACCCGTTTCGACGTCCGGCGCACCGACGCGAGAAGCCATCTGGCCTTCGGCTACGGCATTCACACCTGCGTCGGCCAGCAGCTGGCCCGCATCGAGTTCGCGATCGCGCTCGGCGAGCTGACCCGCAGGCTTCCTGGCCTCCGGCTCGCTGCCGACCAGACCATCGACTTCGTTCACAACATCTCGTTCCGCGTGCCGACGGCGCTTCGGATCGAATGGGACGTGGCCTGACACGACGATCGTCATTGGGCCGCGTTTCACAAGCAACAACAAGTCCGGAGCCGATCCGGGCCATAAGATGGGGAACAGACGCATGGGCGCCAACGCAGCCGCATCCTTCATCGTGCCGTTCGAAGCCGCACGCGAGGACGACTTCCCGCGCATCGGCGGCAAATGCGCGAGCCTGGCGCGCATGATCGCACAGGGCGTGCGCGTTCCTGCGGGATTTGCGGTCGCGACCGACGCCTACGCCCTTCATCTTCGAAGCAACGGACTCGAGGCGACGATCAGCGAGCGCCTGTCGCGGATCGTGCTCGACGATGTCGACGACGAAGAGAAGTTGTCGCACGAGATCCGCGACGCAATCATGGCGCAGCCGATGCCGGGCGCGGTCGAGCGGGCGATCCGCGAGGCGTATCGCCGGATGTCGCCCGACGATCAGTTGCCGGTGGCGGTGCGCTCGTCGGCAACCGCCGAGGATCTGCCCGACGCCAGCTTCGCCGGCCAGCAGGATACCTATCTCTGGGTGGTCGGCGAGGACGCCGTGGTCGAGAAGGTCAAGGCGTGCTGGGCCAGCCTCTTCAACGCGCGCGCGATCTCCTACCGTGCCGAGAACGGGCTCGGCCAGATCGACGTGCTGATGTCGGTCGGCGTCCAGAAGATGGTCAACGCCGCCGCCGCGGGCGTGGCGATGACGCTGGATCCGATCAACGGCGACCGCACCAAGATCGTGATCGATTCCGCCTTCGGGCTCGGTGAGCCGGTGGTCTCCGGCGAAATCACGCCCGACAATTTCGTCGTCGAGAAGGTGCTTCTGCAGGTCATCAAGCACCGCATCGCCGAGAAGGATTTCGAACTCGTCGCCGATCGCGCCGAGCGCCGGACCGTCGAGCGCGTAATCGCGCCGGAGCGCCGCACCCTGCCCTCCCTGACCAATGCCCAGGTGCTCGCCGTCGCCAGGCTCGCCAAGTCGCTCGAGCGCAGCATGGGCTGTCCGCAGGACGTCGAATGGGCGATCGACGCCGATCTCCCTGAAGACGAGAACCTCGTGGCGCTGCAGAGCCGGCCGGAGACCGTCTGGAGCCAGAAGAAGAAGCAGTCGACCGCGATCTACGAGACCGGGATTGCGGGTGTACTTGGAACGCTGCTGGCCCCGGTCCAGGCCAAGCGGTGAGCATCACGACAACAAGCAACAGAGAAACCGAGGGGAAACGACAATGACGGCGCATGCGAAATTCCCAAGTCCCTATGACCTGAAGACGCCGGTCGGCGCCGAGGGCTGGGAGAAGCTCTATCCCTATTATCTCCAGTTCCAGAACAGCCTGCGCGACAAGGAGGACGGCAAGTTCTGGTTCTGCGACTCGCAGCACTGGCCGAGCCCGTTCAAGCCGTTCGACGCCGTCACCGTGGAGTTCGCGGTCAAGTGTCTCGGCCAGTACAACACGCGGCACTATCTGATCCCGCCGGCGAACGGCGTCGAGTACCGCATCCACAATGGCTATTGCTACATGAGCCCGGTGGCGGTGGCGCCCGAGCTGATCGCTGGTCGCGTACCGCATTTCATGGAGCGCGCCGGCTACTACTTCCAGAACTGGGACCGCCTGCTGGCGAACTGGGACAAGAAGGTCCGCGCCAACATCGCCGATCTCGAGGCGCTCAATTTCGAGCCGCTGCCCGAAGCCGTGCCGCTGGAGTGGATCACGGCCGGTGTCGGCCTCGACAACACCTACGCGCTGATGGAGACCTACGACCGGGCGATCCAGCTGCTCTACAAGACCTGGCAGTACCATTTCGAGTTCCTGAATCTCGGCTACGCGGCCTATCTCGACTTCTTCAGCTTCATGAAGGGGCAATTCCCCACCATTCCCGATCAGGCGATCGCCAAGATGGTGCAGGGCGTGGAAGTCGACCTGTTCCGTCCGGACGACGAGTTGAAGAAGCTCGCCAAGCTCGCCGTGAAGCTCGGTGTCGCCGATGCCCTGAAGAGCGGATCGGTCGACGAGGCGCTGGCCGCGGTCGGCCGTGCGCCGAACGGCGCCGAATGGCTGACGGCCTGGAACGAGGCGCAGGATCCCTGGTTCAACTTCACCTCCGGCAACGGCTTCTACTCGACCGACAAGTACTGGATCGAGCATCTCGACATCCCGCTCGGCTATGTCAGGGACTACGTCGTCCGCGTGCAGCGGGGAGAGGAGATCGACCGGCCGACGGAGGCCATTGCCAAAGAGCGCGACCGCATCACGTCCGAATATGCCGAGATGCTCGATACCGACGCCCGCGCAGCCTTCGAGGGCAAGCTCGGGCTCGCCCGGACCGTGTTCCCCTATGTCGAGAACCACAATTTCTACATCGAGCATTGGTCGATGAGCGTATTCTGGCGCAAGATGCGTGAGCTCGGCGCCATCTTCCGCGATGCCGGCTTCTGGAAGGACGCCGACGACCTGTTCTATCTGAACCGTCAGGAAGTCCGCGACGCGCTGTTCGACTACGGCAACGGCTGGGCCGTTGGCGCACCGGCGATCGGTCCGACCTATTGGCCGCCCGAGATCGAGCGGCGGAAAAAGATCCTGGCTGCGCTCGCGACGACGCCGCCGCAGCCCGCGCTCAACAATCCGCCCGATGTCATCACCGAGCCGTTCACGATCATGCTGTGGGGCATCACCACGGAGAGCATCGGCCGCTGGCTCGATGGCGCCGCCAACACCACCAAGCTGTCCGGCATGGCCGCTTCCCCCGGCATCGTCGAGGGCCGCGCCCGCGTGGTGCGCTCCGCCGATGATCTCGGCCAGATCCAGCAGGGCGAAATCCTGGTCGCGCCGGTCACCGCGCCGAGCTGGGCGCCGATCTTCGGCAAGATCAACGCGATCGTCACCGACATCGGCGGCATGATGTCCCACGCCGCGATCGTGTGCCGCGAATACGGTCTGCCCGCGGTCACCGGCACGGGACGCGCCAGCTCCTCGATCAAGAACGGACAGATGCTGCGCGTCAACGGCTCGACCGGCGAAGTGACCATCCTGTCCTGACCCAATCGAGAGAGGCCGGCGGCGCCGGCCTCTCTCCGCATATGGAACATTGCAATGCTCGATAGGTCCGATGTCGGCAACCGCTATGACGAAGTCTGGCGCATCAGCGAGCCGTACATGCGCGCGCGCAAGAACGACGTCCACATTCCCCTGTCCTATGCGTATGCGCGCAAGCTGCTCGCTCAATATCCGGACGCAGACGAGGACATCGTTTCGCTCGCAATCATCCTGCACGACATCGGCTGGTACACGATCGACATGAAGGACATCATCGAGAAGGGATTTGGTCCCAACATGATGCAGTCCGATGTGCGCTTTCTCCACGAAAGCGAAGGCGTCCGCATGTCACGCGACGTCCTCGAACAGGCCGATTGGCCGGAGAACATCATCGTCGCGGTCGGCGAGATCATCGACGGCCACGACACTCGCCCCTACCCGCGCTCGCTGAACGACCGGATCGTGCGCGACGCCGACAAGCTGTGGCGCTACACCACCACGGGCGTCGCGGTGGCCTGCGACTGGTTCAAGATGACGCCGCGCCAATATGCGTCGCGCCTGACGACGCAACTCGCGGTGCTCGAGACCGAAGCCGGACGACTGATGGCCGAGGAGGCGTTGGGCGAGACCCGTGCCGCGCTGATGCTCGACCTGATCTGAACGAGAGGCCGCGGACATGGACATGTTCATCGATGGCCGCTGGGTTGCAGCCCAAAGCGGCGCGACCTTCGACGTCGTCGATCCGGCAACGGGTGAGACGGTCGACAGCGTTCCGGAGGCCGGGCGCGCGGATGTCGATGCCGCCATCAACGCGGCCGACATCGCATTCCAATCGTGGAAAACAACGCCCGTGGCAGAGCGCGCCCGCCTGCAGAGGAACGCGGCGCGGCTGATGCGCGAGAGTGCCGGTGAGCTCGGTCGCCTGCTGACCAGGGAGCTCGGCCGTCCGCTGGCGGGAGCCGTCAGCGAAATTCAGCGCTCGGCCGAACTGCTCGACGTCTATGCCGAGGAAGGCCTGCGCCTGCACGCCGAGATGCCGCTGACGGGTGTGGCCGGCGAAAAGATCATCATCACACGCGAGCCGGTCGGCGTCGTGGTCGCGATCACGCCCTTCAACTATCCGGTGACGCTGCTCTGCTTCAAGCTCGGCGCCGCGCTGATGGCCGGTTGCACCGTCGTCGCCAAGCCCGCCGAGGACACGCCGCTGTCGACCTTGCGGCTCGCTGAACTCTTTCGGGCCGCTGGGTTTCCGGACGGCTGCTTCAATGCCGTGACCGGTCGCGGCCCTGACCTCGGCATGCAGATGATCGCGCATCCGACGCCGCGCAAGATTGCGTTCACCGGCGGCACCCGGGCCGGAAAGGCGATTGCCGCCGCAGCCGCGGGAACGATGAAGCGCGTCACCCTCGAGCTCGGCGGCCAGTGCCCGGCCATCGTCTGCGCCGACGCCGATATCGGCGCAGCGGCTGCTGCGATCGCCCGTCACGCCTTCGCCAATTCCGGCCAGTTCTGCTACCGCGTCAATCGCGTCTATGTCGAGCGCCCCATCTACGCGGCCTTTCTCGCTGCGCTCGCCGACAAGGTCGCGCAGCTCGACGTCGGCAACGGCCTGACCTCGAATTGCGCGCTGGGACCCGTTGTCAACGAGAAGATCTACCGCAACAGCGAGCGGCAGATCGCCGATGCCCGTGCCAACGGCGCAACCGTGCTGACCGGCGGCGTCCGGTTGACGGGCGGACTCTACGACAAAGGCTGGTTCCTGCCGCCGACCGTGATCGCCGATGCGCCCCCCTCCGCGCTCGTCATGACCGAGGAAACGTTCGGCCCCGTGCTTGGTGTCGCCCCGTTCGACGATCGCACCGAGGCGCTGCGGCTCGCGAATGCGACGGTCTATGGACTGGCCGCCTTCGTGTTCTCGCGCAACCTGGCGACAGGACTGACCCTGGCCGAGCGCCTCGAAGCCGGCTCCGTGTGGGTCAACGACATCCAGCGCTCGAACCAGCGCGCGCCGTTCGGCGGCATGAAGCAGAGCGGAATCGGCCGCGAGAAGGGCCGCTACGGCATCGAGGACTACCTCGAATACAAGACGATTTATCTCAGCTACGACACGGAGCTGCGATGATGCATTTTCTGCGCGAACAGGATCTGCCGATCTGGCTTGCGGCGCGGCCGTGGCTGGACGTCCGCTCCAACGACGAGCATACGCTGATCTCCTATCGTCTCGGCCAGGCGCTGCTACGGATCCATCCCGAAGCGGACGCCGCCGTGGTGCTGCCGGCGATCCTCATGCACGACGTCGGCTGGAAGAAATTCCCGCCCGAGCAGCTCGCCGCCGCCGTCGGCCCCAATCCCAGATATCCCGAGCTGCAACGTGCCCACGAGATCGAAGGCGTGAAGATCGCAGCCGAGGCGTTCGCACGGCTGGCGATCCCCGGGCTAAGAGTCGAGACCATCCTGGCGATCATCGACGGCCACGACACCCGAAAGACGGCGATCTCGCATGAGGATGCGCTGATGAAGGACGCCGACAAGCTATGGCGCTTCACCGGCCATGGGGTCGCGACGATCGGCGGCTGGTTCGATACGCCGCCGAAGGAGACGCTCGCGATGCTGGAAAGCTTCGTGCTGCCGTCGATGCTGACCGAGGCCGGCACCACCATGGCCCGGGCGCTGATCGCCGAGGGCACGGCGTCTGCGTTCATGGCGGATCTGCTGCACATCGAGGTTGCCACATGAGTCCGATCCAACTGCAAGGCAAGCGCGTCATCGTCACCGGCGCGGCCGGCGGGCTGGGCCGCGGATTCGCGCTCGCCTTTGCTGCGGCCGGTGCCGAGGTCGTCGCCGCCGACATCCGTCTCGGCGGCGCCGACGACACCGCGCGGCTGATCCGCGACCGCGGCGGCAAGGCGCACGCGGCGGAGGTCGACGTCGCGAACGAGACGTCCACCGCGGCGCTGGCGCAATTCGCGCTGGCGCGCATGAGCGGCCTCGACGTGCTGGTCAACAATGCCGCGATCTATGCCGGGCTCGAACGCCGCGGCTTCGAGGCAATCCCGGAGGCCGAGTGGGACCGGGTGATGCGCGTCAACATCAAGGGCGTGTGGATGATGAGCAAGGCGGCCGCGCCACTGCTGCGACGCGCCGGCGGTGGCGCGATCGTCAACGTCTCGTCGGCCACCGTCATGAGCGGCTCGCCGATGTGGCTGCACTACGTCTCGTCGAAAGGCGCCGTCATTGCGATGACGCGTGCGCTGGCGCGCGAGCTCGGCGACGACAAGATCACGGTCAACGTCATCGCGCCCGGCTTCACGCTCACCGAGGCCAGCCTCGGCCTGATGGAGAACGCCGCCGAATATGGCGTGTCCCGCGGAGCCCTGAAGCGCGCGGCCGACGTCGACGACATGGTCGGCGGCGCGCTGTTCTTCGCGTCGGCGGCCGCGGCCTTCATCACCGGTCAGACCCTGATCATCGACGGCGGCCGGCAGTTCATCTAGGGACACGCAACGACCCATGCCCAGAATCACCTTCATCGAGCCGGACGGCACCGTGCGCCTTGTCGAGGCCGAGCCCGGCGAGAGCGCCATGCAGGCGGCGAAGCGCAATGGTGTCGATGGCATCATCGGCGAATGCGGCGGGTCCTGCATCTGCGCCACGTGCCATTGCCACGTCGACAAGGCATGGCTGGAGCGCGTCGGCCCCGCCGGCGACATCGAGGTCGACCTGCTCGAATTCGAGGCCGCCGACGTGCGCCCGGAGAGCCGCCTCGCGTGCCAGATCTCGATCACCGACGCGCTCGACGGTCTGGTGCTGCAGGTCGTCGGCCTCAGCCGCTGAACGGCCGGAGGGTTGCACCGGTCTTTGATCACGCCGCACGCATCATCGGCGGTGGGACGATGACGGGCATCGAGCTGCTCGCTTGAACAGATCGACCCGCTTGGTCGATACGGCCGCGCCGATCCTCGCCGCCGCTTTCCCTTCGCATCGCATCATCTCGTCGCTTGCGCAGCAGCAGGAATGCGGTCGACTACGCTCACAATCGCGCCCGAATACGCCCGATGTTCATGCGCACCCGCGGCCTAAAGAAAAACCAAAGAATGCGGCCTACACTGGATCCTACAACATCGCGCGACGATCTATCAGGTCTAACCGCCTGACTCGTACGCCATCGCCACGCGCCGCACAACGTTCGCCCGTTCAAGGGCGGCAGCGGACCGCAACGAAGAGCAACGAACGCGATCACAGAGCTCGGGAGGAGCAACGCATGCCGAAGCTGCAGCGGCGGGACTATTACGACACGGCCCGCGACATGAACTGGGCCTTCTCCTATGTCAGCGAGGAGGAGGTCTTTCCCGAGGAGCTGTCCAAGAGCTTCGGCATCCACGGCGAGCAGTGGTGGGGCTGGGACGAGCCGTACAAGCTGACCTATCGCGAGTACGTCCATAACCAGGCCGGCAAGGACGACGGCATCTACTCGATCCGCTCGACGATTGCGCGCTCCAATTTGTATGACAATCTCGATGCCGGCTGGAAGTCGGCGATCAAGGCGCATTACGGCGCCATTCCGGTTCCGGAATATTTCGCCTCGATCGGCGAGGCGCGCATGGCCCGGTTCGGCCGCGCTGCTGCCTGGCGCAACATGGCCACCTTCGGCACCCTCGACGAATGCCGCCACGGCCAGGCGCAGATCTACTTCCCCTATTGCCTGCTCGGAAAGGACCCGCAATTCGACTGGGCCCACAAGGCGATGCACACCAACGAGTGGGGCGTGATCGCGGCGCGCAGCCTGTTCGACGACATGTTCACCGCCAATGATGCGGTGTCGACGGCGATCCAGCTGACCTTCACCTTCGAGACCGGCTTCACCAACCTGCAGTTCCTCGGCATGGCCTCGGATGCGCTGCATGTCGGCGACATCGAGTTCGGTGCGCTGATTTCCTCGATCCAGACCGACGAGGCGCGGCATTCGCAGCAGGGCGAGCCGACCTTGAAGATCATGATCAACAACGGCAAGAAGGCCGAGGCGCAGAAGATGGTCGACCAGATGTTCTGGCGGTCGTGGAAGCTGTTCGCGCTGCTGACCGGCATCTCCATGGACTACTACACGCCGCTGGAAAGCCGGACGATGTCGTTCAAGGAGTTCATGCAGGACTGGATCTGCCGGCAGTTCATGGACCAGTTCAAGGACCTCGGCATGAACGTGCCATGGTACTGGGAAAAGCACTTCCTGCCCGAGCTCGACTGGGTCCATCACGCCTATCACATGGGCGTCTGGTTCTGGCGGCCGACCGTGTGGTGGAATCCCGATGCGGGCGTGTCCGCGGCCGAGCGCGACTGGCTCGAGCAGAAATATCCCGGCTGGAACGACCGGTTCGGCAAGCTGTGGGACGTGATCGGCGACAATGTCCGCACAGGCCAGATCGAAAAGACCTATCCGGCGACGCTGCCGGTCGTCTGCAACTGCTGCCACATTCCGATCTGCAGCCCGAGCATCGGCCAGGCGCCGCGGATCACCACGCACAACGGTCGCAAGCTGAACTTCTGCTGCGAAGTCTGCGAATGGGTGTGGAAGAGCCAGCCCGAGCGCTACGACACCCATCTCTCGATCGTGGACCGTTTCCTGGCCGGACACATCCAGCCGCCGACCCTGGAAGGCGCGCTGCAATATATGGGCATCACGCCCGATGTCGCCGGCAATGACGCGCAGAGCTACGCCTGGAATGGCGCGTCTCGCCTCGCGGCCGAATGATCCGCCCAGCATGAATTGACAGGCGCCGCTTACGAGCGACGCCCCCACCCGACACGACCACAGATATAACAACAAATCTGGGAGGTAAGCGTGGCCCTGTTCCCGCTCCAAGCCAACTTCCGCGGCGACTTCGTCGTCCTGCTGATCCCCGTCGACGACGGCGATAGCATGAGCATCGTGGCCGACAAGGTCGCCCAGCACGCGGTCGGACTGCGCGTCGCCGAGAAGAACGCGTCGAAATGCGTCTACCACAACGGTCGCGAGCTGCCGTCCGCGATGACGGTGGCGCAGTCCGGAATCCAGCCGATGGATTGGATCGAGGTGGCCTATGTCTGACGACGCCGACGTGACGTGGAGGCAGGTCGCGACCTTGGACGACCTTTGGGAAGGTGATTTCATCGGCGTCGAGGTCGACGGCGAGGAAGTGATCGTGATGCACCTTCCTGGCGGCGAGCTGCGTTGCTTCCAGGGCATGTGCCCGCACCAGGAGATCCTGCTGGCGGACGGCAAGGTCGATTTCGAAGCCGGCACCATCACCTGCTCGGCCCATGAATGGGAGTTCAGCATGGATGACGGCCGCGGCCTCAACCCTCGCGACTGCCGCCTCTTCCGCTACGCGGTGAAGAAGGACGGCGAAGCGATTCTGGTCGGCGTGCCCAACGACGGACGGCTGCGCCGCCTCCGCCACAAGACCGAGCAGGACGCATAGGACAAGCCCATGACCACGACAGCAGCACCGAAACTGGTCGGCCCCGTCATCAGGGGCGTCGACGAGGACATCATCGACGCCGTGATCGCGGCGAGCGAGCAGGACAATCCAGACGTCGAGATCGTCATCGAGGACCGCGGCGGCTATGTCCGCGTCCAGGCCGACCGGAATTTCCGCCTGACGCAGAAGAGCATGCAGGCGGCGCTGGGGCGGCCATTCCGGCTCGCCGAGATCGAGCCGAGCCTGGTGTCGTTCGGCGGACGGCTCGAGTCGATGGACGACGAATGGGTCTGGACCATCCACACATAACAAATTCCGAGAGGATACGTCATGACCGCGATGACCGCGAAGCCGGCTGCGCGCAAGCAGAAGAAGACTTGGAGCCTGTGGACCGAGCGCCGGCTGCCGTCGGAATACGAGGCCGTCACCTACAAGTTCCACAGCCACTTCCGCCGCGCGCCGGCACCGTTCGAGCTGTCCGAGAACTGGTCGATCAACCAGTTCTATCTCAGGAATCGCGAAGGCTCGAGGCTCACGCTGGACGATTGGGAGGGCTATCGCGATCCCCTCACCTACACCTATCGCCGCTATGTCACTGACCAGAAGGATCGCGAGGTCTATTGCGACAACCTGATCGACGAGTTCGAGCGCCAGGACAGCTATCGCAAGCTGTCTGCGCCGTGGCTCGACTTCCTCGGCCAGGCCTATCTGCCGGTGCGTTTCCCGGGACACGCGATGCAGATGAGCGCGGCCTATGTCGCGCAGATGGCGCCGTCGGCGTTCGTGACCAACACCTTCTACTTCCAGATGGGCAACGAGATGCGGCGGGTGCAGCGCCAGGCCTATCTGGCCAAGGCGCTCGCGCTCGACACCGGACGCCCGGAGCTCGCCGACAGCGGTATTGCGCGTACCGTCTGGACGCAGGCGCCGCAATGGCAGGGTCTGCGCGAGCTGATCGAGAAGCAGCTGATCGCCTACGATTGGGGCGAAGCGTTCGTGTCCCGCAATCTGGTGCTGCGGCCGATCTTCGATCACGTCTTCAATCGCGAGATCGCCGATCTGGCGCGCACGAACGACGACGACCTGCTGGCGCTGCTGCACGACGACTTCCGCAACTACGACGAAGCCTATGCGGTCGAGACCACCAAGACCCTGGTGCGCTACGCCACCGGCAAGGTCCCGGAGCACGCGGTTCTGCTGCGGGAGTGGGTCGCGAAGTGGATGCCGCTCGGCGAACGCGCCGCGCGCGGCCTCAGCGAGGCACTTTCGACCGCGCCCGGCGCCGACGATGCACGGGCGATCCTGGAGCGGACCATGACGGCCCAGGCGAGGCTGATCGCGGATTGCGGCTTGTAGTCTGGCAGACGCGGTCGGCGTGCTGCGCCGACCGCCCAAGCCGAAAGGATGGCGTGGATGACCCGGCAACTCCGCATCGAGCCCGACGGTGTCGCGATCGACGCGGCCGGCCATGACACCATCCTTCAGGCAGCGCGACGCGGGGGCGTCGCGCTGCCTTACGAATGCGGCTGGGGCAGTTGCGGCGCCTGCAAGGTGACGCTCATCGATGGGCAGGTCGATCTGATCTTTCCCGGCGCGCCGGCGGTCAATCCGCGCGACGCACGACGCAACCGCATCCTGGCCTGTCAGTCCCGCGCGATCTCGGACGTCACGATCGCCCGCGGTCCCGGCGACTGGTCCGCGCCGACGCCGCGATGCGTCGAGCAACAGGCGATCCTACGCGGAATCGACGATCTCGCGCCGGAGATCCGCCAATTCAGCTTCGAGACGGCCGAGCCGATCGACTTCCGGCCGGGTCAGTATGCGATCCTGCATCTCGGCGAAGGGCTGCGGCGCTGCTACTCGATGTGCAACCTGCCGGGCAGCAACGTCCTGCAGTTCATTGCCAAGCGCTACGATGGCGGCACGGGCAGCAACGCGCTCGCCGCGTTGATCCCAGGCGCGCAGATCACCATCGAGGCGCCGTTCGGCGCCTGCACGCTGCGTCGACAGCCGGGCCGCAAGGTGTTCGTGGCGGGAGGCACCGGCATCGCGCCGATCCTGGCGATGCTGCGCGAGGCCGCGGCTGCGCGCCTCGATTTCGGATCGCCCGCGGACGTCATCTACGGCGCCCGTACACCGGCGGATCTCGCCGCCGATGACATGCTGGCGGCGGCGATCGCGCAAACGCCCCGGGCGCGCTACCTGCCCGTGGTCGAGCACGCGCCGTCCGGCTGGCCGCATGCGGCCGGCTTCGTCACCGATGTCATCCAGGGCGCAGTCCTGGATCCCGCGGCGGCCGAGTTCTACGTCGCCGGCCCGCCGGTCATGGTGAACGCGGTCAGGTCGCTGCTGCGCGCCGCCGATGTTCCGATCACGCAGGTTCATTATGACAGCTTCGGCTAGAGCAGGCGTGCGCGGTGCTGCACCCATCTGGGCGATGGCGCCTGGACTGCGCCGTCTCGCCACACGTCCCGGCAGCGCGCCGCGGCTCGCACCAACATGGCCCTGCCACCAGCTCGGCGACACCTCGCCCGCCGGATACGCCGCACAGCTCGTGTCCTGCGCCTGCGCGCTGGCTGGCGTCGAAGAGGTACCGGCGCCGATGAACGCCGCAGGCCGCGCCTTCGCGCTCGATGACATCCATGCCATGGGCCAGCCGGAGGCCTTCGTGTTCGCGCCGGTGTGGCTCATCGTTCGCCCCGACGGGTCGCTGCACCTGACCTTGCGGCCGGAATGGGCGCAGAAGGTGGCGGCCAAGGGCTGGGGCACGGTGCATCCGTTCGTACGCTACATGGCGGGCGCCGTGCCGCCGCAGAGCCTCGTGGTCTACGCGCCGCGCGATCAAAGCGAGCTGGCGGTTGCGGCGCGGATCATCGCGGCCGCGCACTGCTACGCGAGCGGCCGCATCGGCGACGTCGCATTGCCCGACAGCCGGTGGTGAGCGATGAGGGAGCTCTCGGCCATGACCAATGAAGGCGGCACCAGGCGGTTTCGCATACGGCTGGAACGTCCGGAGGGGACGTTCATATTCGACGCCATATCCGACGAATATCTGCTGTACAGCATGATCGACGCCGGCATCGAGACGCCCTACATCTGCGAGCAGGGCTGGTGCCTCGCATGCGCCGCGCGCTTGGTATCGGGCAACGTGGACCGCTCCGATGCGCTGACGGTCTACCCTCAGGACGCTGAAGCCGGCTTTCTGCTGCTGTGTTCGACCAAGCCCTGCTCGGATCTGGTCCTGATGCTCGACGAGCGCCAGACCCGACGGGACATGATGCAACACCGGATCGAGCACAATCAGTTGGCGCGAGCCTATCCGCCCGGCGCACGTCTCCGGTTTCGCCGCGGACGCGCTAAGGCGCGAGTCGACGCGTGCACCCGTTCAGCAACAGGGACTCGAACAGATGAGCCGGCGACATCCGCTCAGATGGGGCTGATTGGATCAAAACCGAAATAGCCTCGTTTTGCACAGTATGAGTTGGTGACCATCAAAGCCGCAGAAGGTGAAGCTGGTTCTATCACTGACGCATTCGTTTGTTGGGTCCGGGCTGGGTCGGCCGCCAGCGCAGCTTTGAATTCGATCGATCCACGGCATCCGGCGAGCCGCTTCAGAACAGCTCGAACGATCGTCTCTGCGTCAGCGCAACACGGGTTCTCTCAATCGTCCTTGCCAAGGGTCAAGCGCCATCGCTTTCATTTCGGGGCCCGAGGAGGTCACACAAGACCGCTTCAAGTTGAGTGGCGCATCCCTCGTCATTCGTCCAGCAGATCCAAGAACTGTTCGACCCGTCGTAAAGCAGGTTCATCGCTGCGCCCGGGATAGACGACGCGATCGCCCTCGCGCTGCAGTGACCGCGAGCGTAATTTACCGATCCTCCCTGCGAGCATGGTTGCAGCAATCGCATCCGGGCCGACATCGAGACGCATGATCCCCCGTTGCCTGCAACTTATCCTGAGCTTGGCGACAGCAAAGAAATTGCTGGCCTCGGAGGGCAGCTTGCCGAATCGGCGGTGCGTTTCATCCTCGAGCTCCTCCAGCTCGTCATCACTCCGGCACCGGGCGGCTCGAGCGTAGATCTCCAGCCTGACCGCCTCCGATTGCACATAGCTCGAGGGAAGCAGCTCAGGGATGGGAAGATTCAACTCAGGGATCCACAGCGCGGACATTCCATCGCGGTCTCCCTCCAGGGCAAGCGTGAGAAGGTGGCCATAGAGCGTCGGTCCGAACACCTGCATGTGGCCGGATTGTCGATCGGAGCGCAGGTCGCCGCCGCCGCGAAGATCGAGGTCGCGAGCGCTGATCGCGAAGCCAGCGCCCGGACGGCTCAATTCCTCGAGAACGGAAAGCCGCTTTTCCGAGCGTTCGGAGCCGCCTTCCGTCAGGAAATGTGCAAACGCCCGGATGCCGCCCCGTCCTACTCGCCCCCTCAGCTGATGCAATTGTGCCAGGCCGAATTTTTCGGGCCAGCACACAACGATGGTGTTCGCACGTGGGATATCGAGGCCACTTTCCACGATGTTGGTCGCAAGTAGTACATCGGCACGGCCTTCGACGAACCCCATCAATCTCTCGTCAATCTCGTCCGTCGGCATCTTGCCGTGAATAGCAATGATACGTAGTTCCGGCGCCAGCGCATGGATCCTGGCGAGCATGGGATCGAGATCCTGGATCCGCGGACAAACGACAAAACTCTGACCGTTACGTCTGTGCTCACGAACCAGCGCTGCGGCGATAGCTATGTCCGAAAGCGGTGCCACCTTGGTGGCAACCGGAACACGATGGACCGGCGGGGTTGCGATCACGCTGAGATCCCTCAAGCCCGTCAAGCCGGCCGCAAGTGTGCGGGGGATCGGTGTCGCACTCATCCAGAGCCGGTGGCCGTTCTTATTGAGGCCCGACAGCATAGCTTTCTCGGCAGCGCCGAAATGCTGCTCCTCGTCAATGATGATCAGGCCAAGTTCGGCAAATCTCACCTCCTTGGATGCGAGCGCGAGGGTCCCGACGACGACCCTGAGTTCTCCGCTCTTGAGGCGCTCCCTTACCTCCCGCGCTTCGGCGGTCGAGGCAACCCGCGACAGGTTTCCAACATCGATGCCAAGAGGCGCAAAGCGCTTGCGGAAGGTTTCGACATGCTGTCGTGCCAGCACTGTCGTCGGCACGACGATAGCGACCTGCTTTCCGGCCAGCACGGCGGCTGCCGCTGCGCGCAGCGCCACCTCGGTTTTGCCAAAGCCGACGTCTCCACAGACGATCCGGTCCATCGGGTGCCCCGATGCAAGATCATCCAGAACGTCGCGGATGGCCTTCGCCTGATCGGCGGTGGTGAAATAGGGAAACCGCGCGACGAACTTCTCATAGACAGCAGGGCGCGGCACGAGCTTCGGAGCCGGGCGCCGCCGGCGCTGACTCATCTGCTTGGCCAGCTCCTTTGCGACCACGTGAATCTCCGTCTCGGCAGCGGCTCGCCGCGGCCGCCACGAGCTGCCGTCGGCCTTGTCCAGCGAGGTGTCTCCGAGCTCAGCGGCGTACGGCCAGATCAGCGCCAATTCTGCGAGAGGAACGAGAACGGCGTCGTTTCCGGCAAATACCAACCTGACCATCTCGCGCGCCGAAAGATCTCCCGTGCCCATGGATCTCAGGCCGCCAAGGCGTGCGAGTCCACGTTGCAGATGAACGACCACGGATCCGAGTTCGGGGAGATCTCCCGAATCGAAGCCGGGCGTCCATGCCCAGTTCATCGGTTGCGGTTGGTGTGCCCTGCTGCCGAGCACGTCGGCAGCAGTGATGACCACGAGCGGCTTCTTTCCAGGAACGACAAAGCCCGCATCGAAGCCTGCCAACAATGCGGCCTGCTGCCTGCCCCTTGCGGTCGCGTGCGTCCAATCGGGCACGCATTCGGCCTTGATAGCGCTCATCCGGGCCATCACACGCAAATCAGCTTCGACCGCAGCGACGAAAAGCACACGTGCGCTTCCGCGCTGGGCTTCCTCGATAAATGCACGGAGCGCCTTCCGCGGAGAGGCTGCCTTGTAGAACTCTGGCGTCGCACGATACGGAGTGGTTGGCGGCAACACAGTGATCTTCCTGGCCGCCAGCTCCCATTCGCGTCGGCTGAGATAGGCACGGTCACGCTCACTGCGGGCGGCCGCATCCTCGATCGTGCTCAACCAGGTGTCGGCGTGCCTGGGCACGGTGCTGTCGGCGATCCATTTGGCGCGCGCACAATAGTCCAATAGGCTGGACCTTCTTCGAGCCCGGCCCGTGAACGCCAGCCGCTCGGACATCGGGTCAATCAGGAGTTCCTTCGTTTCGGAAATCACCTCCTGGTCTATCGGATTGATCGCTGCAATACGCCGGATTCTCCCTCCGGAATGCTCTATCCTAAAAGGTCCGAACGCGCCGGCCGGGAAGATCTCGAAGGTGTTGCCGTGAAACAAAACTCCACCGGGATAATCCGGACTGTCGTCCAGGTCGTACCCGAGAGCTTTCAGACGGGCCTCGAGGTCTTCCTCGGAAAAGACGGCCCCGGTCCGAAGGAGAAATCCGATACGAGACCAGTTCGCAGGCAACGGCAGGAGCTCCATTATGGCCTCCGCCGTCGCGATCAGCAGGATCGGCTTCTTTGCCCTGGCAAGGCGTCTCAAGACGGAGCTCCGCCGGCCCGCGATATCACGTGAAGGCTCAAGCTGATCGAACGGAAGCGTGTTCAAACGGGGATAGACGAGCACATCACAGGCCGGCTCGATAACTGGGATGATCGAACCCAACAGCTCGGCTCGGCTCTCATTTTCGGCGAGAAACACAAGTCCGCCCCGGCCCGAAGCGCGCCATCGCGCGGTAAGATACAGCGCCAACATGCCCAGTGGCGACGAGGAGGAAATGCCAGTCCGGATCGGAGCCTTCGTTGTTGCCGCAACAGATGTCTTCTTCCGCGGGGCGGCCTTTGGTGACGCGGAGCGCTTTGCTGATGTGTTCTTGCGCGGCGTTGAGCCACGGGGCGTACGAAGAGCAGTGGTCACTGAATTCTCGTGCTGAATTGACGAATGCGAGGCAAGCCTGCGAATCTTTGTCGAGCTTTAGCGGATTCGACGGATTCAAGGGATCCAAACTTCGGAGTGTCGATCACCGTTCTCCCCTTAAGTGCGACGGTGTCACCAACCAGCACCATCGTCGCGCTCCACGTGGCAGACTGGGGTGCCATGACAACCATGACGCAGAGATTCGTTCTTGAATGACCATGGTACGAGCGCCGTGATAAGCGTGATTACCGCCTTGGTGACTGGGCTGCACAGAATTCACGAGCCCGGCTGAGACGGCCTGCGGTGGGACTACCCATCACCAGGTTTGAGCAGAGCCTGCGGTTGCCCATGCTATGAGCGATCCCGCGTGATCTCTGCCCTTATGGCTAAGGGCTTCTGCCGAAGCTGCTGAAGCCGCAACGTACAATAACGCAGTAACCCTCGATTCGGCACAATCAAGGCGAACTTCTCCGCGCTCAATCTTGAACGCCGTTCCTCGTGCTCGCTCTCCGTTGCGCCTATGTCATGAAGGAAGCGCTGAGGTTGAGAACGGGTCTTCGGATATTCACACTTGCTGGCCGCTACGTAATCTTGGGGTGCCGGGCGTCTGCCGTCGCGCGAGAAATTGCCGACTTGGGAATGACGCGCGCCCGTTCACCCCTCCACCGCCGGCGGCCGCGCCACGCCATATCGACGGTGACGTTTCATGCGTTCATGCCTTCCGCTTCGGAAGGATCGCGTCGAAAGCAAGCTTGCTCGACCGCTCGCCGCGATCGGTCTCCTTGCGGATGCCGAGCCAGACGAAAGTGCGGCCGTTGTACCAGCGCGTGCGCTGGAAGCTCTGGGTGACACGAATGCCCGCGCGCGGCACCTCCTCCTCATGGAGATTGTAGCCCTGCTGCTGCGGGAGGTCGAGACCGTGGCGCAGCAGATCGGTGCGAGGTTCGACGCGCACCGGCGGATCCGGGTCACGGTCGATGACCCGCAGCATTGCGGCGCGACGCAGCTGGATCTCGCGGCTGTCGTTGTCGATGTGCACCGGGATGAATGGGATCCAGTTCTCCGGCATCTCGCTCATCAGCCGATAGCGGATCGCGGCGTCGTTCTCGATCGGCGGCGCAGGTGGTGGGTCCGGCGGCAGGCTCTCCTCCACCAGGCGACGGAAATAGCGGCGGGTGTCGAGCGCAGCGCTGCGCCCGCTCTTGCTGTCGCCCGAAGCCAACATCACCCGCGACTCGACACCCCACACCATGTTGGCCATCTCGTCGCGGAACAGTTCCACCGACTCCAGCGGCTCGCTCTCCTGGATCTTCGGCACGCTGGGCACGATGAACAGGCTGAGATCGGCGGGAATGTCGTCGCTCCCCTTCGTCGCCAGTGTAAACATCGACCAGCGTTGCCAATCGGCGTCCGTGCCCTTGCCCGCGGCTTCAACCCAGATCCGCTCGCCGAAGACGTTGGTCACGCTCATGCCGGCGACCCGGGTGACCGCCCCGGCCGGCACGGTGAACGGCATCAGGAACCAATCGTTGGCGTAGACGAGGCCGAATTCGATCAGCAGCAGCTTGTTGACGTCCGTCGTCTCCGGATCGATGTCGCCGAAATTCGTTCGTCCCTCCTCAAAGGTCCACCAGCGTGTGTTCGGCATCCCGTCGAACTGGATCGGCGCCGGGATGAACGACGCCGTAAAGGTCGTCTCGACGGCGGCCGGCGGCGGCGCGTCCGCGAGGTCACCGAGTCCTGCGCCGGAGGCGTCGACGTCGAAGTTGTACCAGTCGAGATGCCCCTGGAAGTATTCGTCGGCGACCACGAGCTTCTCGCCGCCCGCCTTGGGCGCCGACGCTGCAAAGGCGTATTCGAGGCGATCGGGCAGCCAGGCATCGGCGGCACCCGCGGCGGGCTGGTAGAACGCCTCCCGGTACCACCCAAGGAATTCCGCCTCCGCCGTCTCGATCGCAGCAGTGCTGGCCGGATTGCCGAGCACGACGAGGTCGTGCGCGTGATTGCCGGGCGCGGCCGTCAGATGCTCGACGAGGTCGTAGCCGTCCATCGACCGGCCGGCCAGCGCCGCCATCGTCTGCCAGGCTTCGCGATGGGCGGCGACCGGCGCATCGGCCTTGAGCGCCGGATCTGGCATGGCGACCGGCAGCGCCGCGATGAATTGCTGGGCAAGCCCCGGCTCGATGCCGGCGACGAGCTTCAGCCAGCGCCGGCCCAGGGCGATGCGGAGATCGAACGCGATCTTCTGGCCGGCGAGACGGAACGGGATCGGCCGCCGCTCGACCTTGGCTTCGAGCGGCACGTCGTCGGCGAACGCTTCCGGCGGATTGCCGGCCGCGCGGTATTTCGTCAGTTCGGTGGTCTCGATGTGCACCTTGGCGACGACGGGCGAGCCGGCGTCGTCACCCTGAAACTCGCCCATCTGCCACTGCTTCGTCAGCAGCCACAGCGGATCACGGACCTCGGCCTTGAGCGCGCGGTCGAAATCGTGCGTGCGTGGACGGCCCTCGAGCCTGTTCCACAACGTGATGGTGGGCAGCTTCACCTTGCCGGAGAACACGGCGGAGAGGTTCTGAACCGCGACATAGTCAGCCATTGCCCGTCTCCGTCTCGGCCAGCACCGCGGCGAGGTTGTTGTTGAAAGCGAAGTTGAGCGAGGCCGTGATCGGATGGAAGGCCACGGCGGACACCAGCGCCGGCAGGAAGCGGGCATAGGCGGTCGTGTCGACGTGGTCGGGCTCGATCGCGCGCTTCTTGGCGAGGTCCATCGTCTCGCGTACCGTGTCGACGAGATCCTGCCACTGCCACGAGCCGACAAATTTCGGCGGCAACGCCAGCAGCAGAGTCTGCGGCGGTTCGGCGTTTGGCCGGTCGAAGTGGAACGCCAGACCGGTATCCTCGGTCGGGCGCGGGATCACTTCGGTCCACTCGTCGAGCAACAGCCCGAGTTGCCGCCGCGCCGGGTCGAAGCTTTCGGCGAAATGCGCGGTATAGAGCAGCTTGTCCTCGTCGATCACGAACGGCTTTCCGTCGGCATCGGTCTCCGGGAATTCGAGTCCGAGCCACGGCAACTCGGGGCGATGCGGAAATTGCAGCGCCTGCAGCGCGACGCCCGCCCCCGTGAACGCGTCGGCGAGATGCTGCGAAGCTTCCAGATCGTGCAGCTTCGACCGCACCCGCGCGACACCCGTGAACCAGTCGTCGAGCGGAAAGCGGCGTCCGATCGTCGTCTTGAGGAACCCGAGAATGGCCTCGTCCGCCTGCGCCCCCGCGCCCCAGGCGTTGCTCCATTCGCCGGCCTGCGCCGCTGGCAGACCGAAATCCGGAACGATCTTGAAATCTTCGCCGAACAGCAGCTTCGCCGCGGCGGTCAATGCCTCGATCTTGTTCTTCGCCTCCGCCGCGGCATCGTATTGATCGAGCCGGGCCTGGATCGCCGGCAGCCGCGTCGTCAGTTCGAGCGCGAGCGCGGCGGTGCGCTTCGCCATGTCCTCTGCGAGGGCGACGATCGCCGTGCGCTGTGCCGCGATGTCGATCGCCGCCGCGTCGAACGCGGCGTTCGCAGCCTTCGACGCCTCGATGCCGTCATGCAGGGCGGCGAGATCGGACGCATTGTCGTAGAGCATGATCAGAACGGCGCGCTGTCCAACGAAGGCGGCGCGCTTGCCGCTCATGAGATCGTCGCGGAAATCGTCCGGCTGCGCCGGTAGAGGGTCGGTCGCCGTGGTCGCGATCAGCTTTTCGGCCACCCGCAGCGCCAGGAACTTCGCCGCGTCCGGCGCGCCGGAATCAGCGTCGTAGGCGAGTATGCGTGCGTCGAACTCGGCGAGTTGCCTGGTCCATCGAGCGATGTAGCCGGCGAGTACGGCGTGCAACTGGGAGAAGATCCGCCGCCGGTCGGCGTAGACGGCACCGGTACCGGTCTGCAACGCCGCGAATGGACCGAGACCCTGCATCACCGATACGAAGCCGGTGATCGTCTGCTCGATCTCCGTGGCGATCTGGGCCTCCTGCTTGGCGTCGAGGCGGGCCTGCAGCGCCGTACGGAAGGCGTCGAGATCCGCAAGCCGCGCGGCGAGCAGATCGCGCGGCAGCGTTGCCCGCTCGCGCGCGAGCGCCGCGTCGAGATCGACCGCCTCGTTCGCCTCGCCGGCCATCGCCATGTCGCTCGCCTTGAGCGGACGTGAACGCAGTAGCAGGCTTCTGAGATGCCGCACCAACGCCGACAGTTCGAACAGCGGCACATGCCCGGCGATCGCCTCAATCCTCTCGCGGTAGGCGATCGTCAGCATTGCGTCCGGGCGCGGTGCATGGACGGCGATCACATGCGCTTCGATCAGATCGTCGAGCGCCTTGGCGGCTGGATCGTTGTCCGGATCGAGCAGATACAGCAGGTCGATCGGCAGCAGGCCGAGATCGGCCTGCGTCACGTTGTAGGTGACGGAGGAGAGATCGAGCGGGTCGGTGACCGTCACCGAGCAGGCGACCGCTGCCGGCGGCGGCAGAATGCCCGCGAGCCAGGCGTTGAGCGCGGGCTCCGCCTTCGCCCGCGGCGATGTCAGCGCGCCGTCGTTCGGGTCGAGCCCGGCCTTGAGATGCAGCGCCACCCGATGGGTCAGCGTCACCCCCGACCGCGGCGTGCGCACCACGTCGGGGGTCGCCGGGAATTTTCCCTTGGAGTAGGTGTCGAGCACGGCGCCGGCGCGGTCGTAATTGCCCTGCACCACCTGATGCACGCTCTCTGCCATCGCGAGGTCGGCGACCGCGTCGGCGATGTCGGCAATCCGCGCGGCCTCGGCGGTGATCGCTGCGGCCTGCTGCGGGCTCGCCGCCGGCAGGTCGGCATCGTGGCCGAACGGGTAGCTGCTCACGCCGCTGGTCTTGATGTGTTCGACCAAAGCAAGGCCGTCGATGACGTTGCGCGCCTCCACCCGGTTGATCCGCAGTCGCCGACCGAACGCGTCGAGCCGGCCGGTAAGCGTCGGAGCCAGCCGGTCGCCGACCAGCGGGAACACCTTGCGGAGGTCGTAGATGAACCCGTCCACTTCGACGTCGTGGCGATCGTGCAGGCCGCGCTCGAACTGGTAGCCGAGCAGCGCGCCGAGGCTCTGCTCGCCCTTCATTCCCTCGATGATCGACAGCGCGATGCGGACTCGTTCCGAGCTGAGATTGACGGCGAGGCTGCCGGGATTGTCGGGCGTGGCGTTGGACAGATAGCCGTTGCGCAGCACCGCGGCGGTCACCGCTTGGTTCAGCGACGGCGCGTGGATGTAGCCCTGGTTGCTGCGGTCGCGCATCAGCGGCGGCGCATCCGGATCGGCGAAGATCGCCGCGAGGTTTGCCGGCAGTTCGACCGCCGTCAGCTTCTTGAACTCCGGCTTGACGTTCTCGAGCCAGCCATAGGCGCCGAGATAGATTCCGGTCTTCGCCTCGCCGGCCGGTGCGCCCGGCTGAGCGGTCCCCCGGCCGGCACCGTGCGGATAGCGCATCCGTTCCAATTGGCGGCTCATGATGCCGCCGTACCAGGCGTCGAACCGGTAGGTGCAGAGGTCGAGATGCTCGGCGAACACCCGTTCCAGAACCGCTGTCGGGGACCTCTTCAGCCGTTCGAGCGCATCGAGCTGGCGCTTGAGATACGCGGTGGCGACCATCGAGGTCAGCACCGTCGGGATGAACTCGCCGACCGTCCTCAGTCCCGTTCCGGTGACCGCGGCGTCGCTGCGGTGGAGGTAGCGCCAGCGGCTGCCGCCGGCCGCAGCCGGCACGGCGAGGCTCGCCTCCTCGACCTGAAAGAACTTCGGCTCGCGCCGCGCCGCCTTCAACTCGGTCTCGCCGATCAGCCCGGCATTGAAGAACAGGCGGATGCTGGTCTCGACGAAGCTCAGGTCGAGCGCGTGATGCAGCATGAGATACAGCAGCGCGTTCGGGCGCTGGGTGAAGCCCTGCTGCAGCCGCAGCGCATCGTGTGAGGTCGCCGCAGCCTTGATCAGCCAGCCGATGTAGTTGTCGCCGCCGGCGGTGTAGGCGCGGATCTGCTCGGTCTCCGACAACGGACGGTCGTCGATCAGCGGGCCCTTGAGCTGGTTGGGCGCATTGAGAAAGAGTTTCTCGAGGATGTCCGGCACCTCGATCCCCTCGGGCGGCGTGTAGCCGAGCTGCTTCAGCAGATCGAGCCCGCTTCCGACATAGCCCGCGGCGAGCAGGAGCGCGACCAAGGCGCCGCCCGCCCCCTGCATCGCGAGGCGGTTGTACAGTTCCTTGAAGCTTTCGGCGAAGCGCTGCTGGAATTCCACCGATCCGGCGTGCAGGCCGAGGACATCGAGCAATATCTGATGACGGTCGCCGCCCGGCTTGCCGATGTAGGACACCCGCGACATCAGCGGCTCGAGATCGGCCTCGACCTTGCGCAGCAACTGATACAACCGCGTCAGGAACCGCAATTCCGGATCGTCCGGCGCGTGCGCGGCCCCGACCGCGACGTTCGACCCCGCGAAGATCCACTGGATGCGCGAGCGCGGCGTCGCCGGCAGGATGCCGTAGGGCTGACGACCGACGCGGATCGTGGGCATCGGCCCGCGTGCCGACACGTGCCGGACGAAGAAGTCGCGGGTCCGCTCCGCCGTCGAATCGTCGAAGACCGGATGAAGCATGCTCTCCATGAAGTAGCCGAGCGTGGCCGGCCACAGCGCCGTGTTCATGGCGCGGGCGTCGTTGACGTCGTGGCGATGATAGAAGGGGATCGCCGCCAGCGCGGCCGGATCGAGACCGAGCGTGGCGGCGAGGCAGCGTCCGTCTGTCCGCTCGAACCATCCGTCGGGGTCCAGGGGCGGAGTGCCGAAGTAGTGATCGAAGCTGACGTCGGACTCCTCGCGCCAGCTGTAGGCGGCGCCCTCGCCCTCGACGTTGTTGGTCGGCTGGCCCTGCGGCAGGATCGAGAACCCCGCCTTCGACTGATGATGATGGGTGAACAACTGCTCCAGCGCGACCCGGCCGGCGTCTGCATCGGCCCCGAGCCGCACACCGAGCACCATCAACTGATCGAAGCCGCGGCGGAAGGCGGGCGGCGTTAGCGGCACCCGGAATCCCATGCCGATCTCGACGGCGCGGTCGAAGTTGCGCACCCATTCGAGCTCCGGACCGAACGTGATGTCGTCGCCGTCGTGCGCGACCGACGCGTCGTCCGTTCCGGTCGGCGACGGCGTGACCGGCAGCGGCGACCGAATCGGTTTTCCGAGTTGCTCGAGTTCGAGCGTTCCGCCGTTGTAGCCGAGCAGGACGAGGCGATCAGGCAAGGTCCGCGCGGTCGCCGGCTGCGACCAACCGGTCTCGCGCATCGGCGTGGCGTCCGCGGCGGGAAACTCCAGATACGCGGCGATGACCGTGGTGGTCGCGCGGTCCGCGCCCTCGGGCGGCGCGTCGGCGAGATTCCGCGGCCGGTACGCCTCACGGACCGCCGCGGCGCGCTCGGCCCCGAGCGCGTTATCGAGCGCGGCGATCGCGTCCGTCTGCGCGGCCACATCCGTGCCGGCGCGCCACAGCGCGGTCCAGAATGCGCTGACCGCACCTCGCTCGGGATCGGCCAGCGGCGCGCTGGTCACCACCGTCAGGATCACGGTCGGCACGCCTTCCACCCTGGCCGGTCGCGCCGCCTCGTTGAGCGGGCGATGAGTCTGGGTCACGTAGTAGGACCGCCCCGAGCCCTGTCCGCTCACGAGCGTTCGCCAGGCGGCCCGCTCCCCGGCGGGGTCGTGGTTCGCCCGCCAGACGTCGGCCCAATAGGCCTGGGCGCGCTTCACCTCGTCTTCCGACAACGCCTCCTCGAAGCTGTCGACCGCGATGTCGTCCGGATAAACCCGGACCCACAGCTCGTCGCGGTCGCCGCCGAATTCCGCCGCCTGCTTGAAGCGCGTTTCGATCCGCAGCGGCATCAGCAGGATCGGCGTCTGATCGGACAGCAGGCCGATGTTGCGGCGTGGGTCGGTGAAGTTCGCGAACAGCCCGCTATTGCGGACCACTTCGTCCTTCGCCGCCTTCAGCGCGCCGCCCAGCCGCTCGATCTCGGAGGCCGCCGCCTTGGTCTCCTTGTCGATCGCCGCCAGCGCCGGATCATCGGCGCCCTTGCTGACGCGCTCGGCCCGTGCGCGGTCGCGGATCAGCCGCGCGCGGGTGTGGCGAAGCCGGCCGATCTCGCGCGACGTCGCATCGGCCGCGGCGCGCGACGCTTCCAGCTCCTTGCGGATATCATCGAACTCGGACATTTCGCCTCCGCCGCCCCCTGTCGTGTCCGCTGCGCGATCAGTTCGGCAGCATCTCGCTGCCGTGCACCGCGACCAGCACGGGAACCTGGTAGAGGATGTAGGCGAGCTCCGCGGAGTTGCTGTCCGGATGCCAGCGTAGCGCCTTGTCCTCGTCGTACTGTTGTTTCTTCTCCTGCAGCTCCGGCGCCACCGGATCGTCCAGGGTGAGGGTCGGCCCGCCCGGCCTGATCTGCAGAAAGCCCTTGTCGGCGTCGGACAGCACGTCAGGCCAGGCGAGGTCGTTCCAGACGTTGAGCGGCCCGTCGCGAGAAATATCGAGGCCGAAGCGCGGCTCGCCGGGCCGCTCCTTGATGACGAAGAACCAGCCCGGCGCCGTCGAATTGCCGCGGCCAGTGCCTCCCTTTGCCTCCTTCGAGGTCAGGTCGAAGCCAATGAAGGTGATGTCGGGATCGACCTTGGCTTCGTAGAGCGGCGTGCGCAGGCGGTCTTCCACCGGACCGTCGGTCTCCAGCACCCGCTCGACGCGGGGATTGATCGCGCCGCCGTCGTCGCGCTGCCAGCGCGCCTTCTGGGCGTAGATCACCGCGGTGGGATATTTCTTCAGCAGCTCGCCGCGGATGACGAGGACGACTTCCTCCTCGTTCTCGCCCGGCTTCTCGCGATGGTCGTGATCGCCGAGCTTGGAGAACAGCGACCAGGTGTGGAGCGGCGGAATATCGCGGAGCTTTTCGCGCAGTTCGTCCTTCGACAGGCCCTCCCGGTCGATCACGCCGCTCGGGTCCCAGAACTGGCGGAAGCAGCTGCCGCGCTGGTCGGTGGGATATTCGCGCCACAGCAGCTCGCGGGCGAATTCATGGTTGAGGCCGACCATGTAGGCCTCGATGAAACGCTGATTGGTCTCGAGCAGCGTGATCGTGTTCTGCGGAATCTTGTCGATGTTCGGCAGGAAGTGCTCGTCGGACAGACCGAGAAGCGGCTTGTACATCGGCAGGTCGATTTCCGGATATGCCATCACAGGCTTGAACACTTCCGGCTGCAGCAGCGTCGCGATCCCGTTGATGGCCAGCACTCGCGGCGGAATGGTGATCGAGGAGAAGGTGAAGGCGGGCACCGTCTTGTCGGGATCAATCGCAGCGAAAGTCGACGCTCCGAGCGCGGCGATGTCGATCGGCTTGCGCAACGGCGGCTTGCCGAGATCGGCGCTGACCGTGAGCAGCCGGTTGAGATCCTTGAGGGCCAGTTTGAAGCGCGCCGCCTCCGGGCTGTCGGCGGACGAAGCGCCGCCGACGGGCTCAGGCGCGGCGGGATCGGGATCGCGGATGGTGAACGACGGAAAGCCCGGCAGCGCGTCGATGATCTCGGGCGAAGCCCCTTGCGGCAACACGCCGGTCGCGATGCCGGCCTGCTTCTCCAGCCGCACCAGCCATCGGAACAGCGCCAGCGCCGCTGCCGCGACCACGATCGCGAGCGGGACGGCGACGGCCAGCAGCAGCACGGCGAGCAACAGCAGAACGACCAGTAGGACCCACTTCGCCCAGCGGTGCTTGGTGAGCCAGTTGGTCAGCTCCGCGGGCAGCGACTTCGGCTGAAGCTGCGCGGCGACATCCTCCACCACCGGCAAGGCTTCCGGGGTGACCCGCGGCGGCGCCGCGCTGACCTCGCCGCGATTGACCTTCTCCAGCAGCTCTTCGGCGCCTTTCGGCGAGTCGAAGCCGAGCGTCGCCGCGAGCTGGTCGCGCGGCCGGACCGCGCGCCGGAACGGCGCGGACAGCGCCGCGCGGGGCACCGTGCTTTCCTTGAGCCGATGGCGCAGCGTGAAGCCGTCGGCGATCACCCGGCGCTGCACCGGCGCCATCATTGTCAGCCCGCGTTCCGCACTGAGATCCTTCAGCGGCCCGAGATGGCGCGCATGCCAGATCGCGGCTGCGGCCTTGGCGAATTGCGCCAGCCTGATCCGCCGGTTCGCCGCAAGGATGTCGCCGACCTGGTCCCAGGCGGCGTCCATATAGGCCTCCTGATTCTTCTGCACGACCGCCGTGCCGAACGCGGCGGGAACGCGAAACCGCGGGTCCAGATTGAGCTCGTGCACCCAGTTGCGCGGCTGCGGCGCGTCGCTGCCGTCTGCCTCCTCAAGCAGCCGTTCGGTGACCGCGTGCCAGCGGCCGTACAGCGGCGGCGTGATCACCGGGTCGGGCGCGCCTTCGCGGGCATAGTCGTCGGTCAGGTTGACGAAGCCCGCCAGCGCCTTCTCGAATTCGTGCGCGTAGGGTTCGTCCCAGCCCTCATAGGCCGCGGCTTCCGCCTCCTGCGCGCCGGTCAGCGCCTCGTCCGGCACCTTGAGCGCGCCGCCGAGCCGCAGCACCCCGTGGAGCCCGGCGACCGCGATGGGCGGCATCCCGGAGCCGGGCGTCTGCGTGTCCATGTCGCGGCGGCCGAGCCGCGAGTCCGGCGGACGCGGCTTCAACAGGCGGACGAGGTACTCGAAATCGCCCACCGTCCCAGTCTTGAAGTACCACCGCTTGTACACCGGATGCAGCGTCGGGAACGGCCGGTCGGTATAGTCCGCCCAGGCCGACAGGGTGGCGAAGAGCGCGGGATTCGCCGCCGGCGCGATTCCGAGGCCGGCGAGACGGCCGCTCTCGAAGGTCGGCACCACGAACGCATGGTAGGACGTGTTCGGCTTCAACTGACGTGGCGACAGGACGCGCGAATAGGCGTAGTCCGGATTGCTGGCCAGCAGGCTCTCCAGTCGCGCCCTCGCCTGGTCCGCATTGGTCGATTCCACCACGCCGTCCTGCTGGATCAGGTCGCGGTTGACGTGGACGTGCGCCCAGGCCCAAAGCTGGTCGGCGGGCGGAAATACCGAGGCCGGATCGCCCGTCACCTCGATCGCCGGCAGCGGCCGCGCCGACGACACCGCGACTTCCTTGAACTCCTCCACCTCGAGCACCAGGAGTGCGAGCCACGGGCGCAGCCGGTGGCGCGACTCGTCCGGCGCCGCTGGCGTGTAGCGCCACGGAAAATCCTCGTCGTAGAACTCAACGAAGGGCAGGTAGTTCGGCTCGAAATTGGTGATCCAGTCACGCGGCTCCACCTTCACCACCGCCATCGGATCGATGCCGACGACGTCCCCGGGACCATAGAGCGCGACATCGCGCGAAATCGTCGCCGTCAGATCCGTGTCGCCCTGGACCGGCCGCCCGGCCAGCGACAAGTCGACCTTGATCGTCGCGCGCAGCGCCACCGAGTTGTCGTTGTCGGCCGCCGTGATGCTGTTCGCCACGCCGAGCCGCAGCCAGGGCAGGAAGGAATAGGTGCCGATCGTGTCGCTCATCCCGCTCCTCCCCGCCGCCTCGCCGGATCGCCCGCCATCATCGTGCCTCCGCTACGCCGCGCGCTTCATCTCGTGCGGGCGCACGATATGGACCTCGCTGGCGAAGTTCGGATTGCGCCGCGTCTCCGCCGCCATGAATTCGCCGGCGCTGGCGCGCGATTGGAACGACGCAGGCGCGCCGGCGATCGGCGAATTGTCGGCCAGGCTCACCACCACATAGGACGCCTGATCGACCGAGATCTTGTCGTCGAATACGTGCTTCAGATCGCGCGACTTCGCCGAGATCTCGGACCGCGCCACGGCGTTGTTGGCCAGGAAGTGCGTGAACAGCCCGGAGATGAGCGTGACGAAGCGCCGGCGGGCCCGCTTGAAATTGTTGTCGACGATGATCTCTTCGTAGCGGGCGATGCGCTTGGTGACATAGCTGGTCTTTGCCTGGTTGCCAGTGACCGACAGCTCCAGCCCCGCCTCCTCGGCCTCGTAGTCGGACGCGCTGAGCTTCTCGCCGTCCTTGAGGTCCTTGAACTGGGCGATCGCGAACGACTCCCGGATGGTGGCGCGCTTCTCGATGCCCGACGTCGCGGTCGCGACCGAGAAGTAATTGGCGTCGTCCGGGCGCTGCGCGCCGATCTTGTCGAGGGTGATGCCGAGCGGGATCGCACGCTGGGTGATCTTGAGCGACCCGACCGGATGCAGGACAAGATCGGAGCCCGCGTCCACGGTCTTGAGCGTCACCAACAGCCTGCTGCTGTTCTGCAGCGCGGCAGTCCAATTCTCCGCCTTCGAGTATTCCGCCACCAGCAGGGGCAGCACGGAGACCGGCGGCAGGCTGGTGTCCTCCTTGTCGCCCCAGGTGTGGGAGAAGTCGACGTCGACGTCCCAGAACAGCAGCGAGATGCTCCCGGTGCCCTCGACGTGCCAGGGCGATGTGCCTTCGAGCGAGCCGCGGAAGCGGATACTGAACAGCCCCGCGCCGAACAGCTTCACCGACAGCGAGGCAGAGATCGTGATGATGAAATAGAACGGCGAGAACTGGAACAGCGCGTCGAAGGCGAGATGGCCCTCGATGTTGGCGATCGAGACGCCGAAATACAGCTCCGCATGTGCGCCGAACTGCACGGTGTTCGACGTCACCGCGAAATAGGCGTCGACCCGGATGCGGGCCACCGGCGTGTTGAGAATGTTGATCGCGATCCGGGGGATCGGCGGGAACGGCAGCGCCGGTGGATTGTAGGCCGGGTGGAAGCCGCCGACGGAGACGATGAAAGTGGCGTCGCCGCCGAACGACGCGAGCACGCCCATGCCGCCGTCGAGCGGCATGAAGATCACGCGGGATTCGTACAGGATGGCGAAGAACCAGCCGCGCTTCTTGTCGAATTCGATGGCGCCCATGAAGGCGACCTGGATGATGATGAGCGGCAGCCGCTCGTCCGGGATCGCCACCGTCAGCTTGCCGATGATGGCTATGTTGCCGGGAATCTCGATGATGATCCCGAGCGACAGGCTGATCAGCGTCGGCGTGCCCCAGCCGAACTTCGCCATCGGGCCGATGAGGAAGGTCCCCTGCTCTGGCGGGAAGAAGGTGCGGAGGTCGGAGATGATCCGGTGCGCGTTGGCGACGACGTCGTGCGGGAACAGCACCGAGTCCAGCGAGCCGGCGCGCACGCCGTTGACTAGCGCGTCGAGGTCCATCGAGCGGTTGAGCCCGACCAGTCCGCCGACTCCCAGCAGGGTGAAGCCGAAACCGAGCTGCAATCCGGGATTGAACTCGACCGTGATGATGGCGATGAAGGAAAAGCCCTTTGACCCGTCCGGCATCTTGGTGGTGATGACGCCAATTGCCGTCACCGAGAGGAAGTCGAGGATCTTCAGTTCCAGCGCGCCGGCATATTCGCCGCGGTCCGGATCGATGAAGAGATAGCCGCCGCCCTTCACCGCCCCGGCATCGATCGACAGCCCGACGCCGTTCGGTGGCTTGAAGCCGAAGGATAGATCGATCGGGCCGAGGTTGCCGCCGCTCCCCGGAAAAGCGAGATCGGTCCGCAGCCCGATGTTTTCCACCACCGCGACCAGCGGACCGAGCGCCGCCTTCAGCGTCGCGCCGATATCGATCGGGAGGCCGTCAGCCGACGGTGTCACCGCGAGCGTCAGTCCCTGCACCTGGATCGGACCGAGGTCGATATGCGCTGGGATCTGGATCTCGAGATGCGAGGTGCCGCGGAAATACACGCCGCGCGGATAGGCGACGCCGAGGCCGAGATCGAACTCGAACCGCGTCGAGATGCCCGACAGGATGGTCGAGATGAAGCCGTCCGAGCCGGACGCGTCGAGGACGAAAGCGAGGCCCTTGAGGTCCGCCTCGGCGAACACCTCGACGTCCTTGCCCGCCACCAGTGTGAAACCGCCGGCACCGCTCACCGATTGGTATTCGAGCCGCGTGCCCTCGCCGGTGCCAAGAACGATGGTCGGGCTGCCGGAGATGGCGGAGTATTCCACTTCGACGCGCGCGGTGCCCTTGGCCGACGTCGGCGCGCCGCTGCCTGCGAAGCCGATCACCATGTCGATGCCGCTGCCCGGCCGCACCATCAGGCCGACACCGCCGGTGAGATCGAGGTCGCTCGAGATCGTCACCGCGATCGTCGGACCGAGCTGCATCCGCACCGACAGCAGCCCGCTGAACGACGGCAGCAGCGCGAAGCCCGGCTTCTTGCTCCCGGACTTTGGCAGCGGGAACAGTCCGAGCTCGGCCGATAGCCGTCCCGCGTCGCGCGCCCGCTCGAAGAACACCAAGCGGAGCCGCTTGCGCACGGCGGCACGCCCGATCGGAGGGCCGCCTTCGAGCGCGCGCGCGACCCGATCCGGCACCTCCACCATCCGGACGTCGAGCCCGAGCCCGGCCGCGAGGCTGTCGATCTGCCGCGCGAAGCTGGAGAAGTCGAAGCTGTCGGTGCCCCAGCCGAAGGCGTTCTCGAACAGTGTCACCGGGTCGGAGACGATCTTCGGCAGGTCCGGGAAGCTGAACCTGTAGTCGATGTAGTCCGGGCGGTTACCGGCGGGCGCGGTATAGCGGGTGCGGATGACGCCGAGCGCCTGCAGCGCGAAACCGATGCCCGGATGATGGTTGCGCAGATAGGTGATGAAGAGATAGCCGACGAGCTGCCCCGGAAACTCGCCCTTGAAATTATCGGCGTTCAGCGTCGCCGAAAATGCACCGCCGGGCGCCGAGACGAGGTCGTCGATCGCCTGCACGACGCCGGCGATCGCCTCGATGGTCTTGAAGGCGTCTTCGAGCGAGCCGGACACGACCGTCGCCTCGCCGTCGGACGCCACTTCGCCGTCGAGCGACAGCCCGCCGCCGACCAGCGCCTGGAGCCGATCGAACAGCAGCTGCAAGTCGACCGCGAGATCGGCGATCGGCTTCGGAATCACGTCGGAATCCCAGCCCAGCTTGAGCAGCAGGCCCTGGAACGCGGCCGGCGACTCCACCGCCGCCCGCAGCGGCAGCAGCAGCTTGCCGATCTCGGCGACGATCGTTTCGAGGGCACCCGGTTCAGCCATTTTTCTTGGCCTCCGGATAGAATTCGCGGTCGACGACGTCGTGCAGCGCGGGATCGACGCGGTTGGTGATCAGCCATTTGCAGACATGGCAAAAGGTGCCGCTGTTGTTCCGCATCTTGCAGTCGCCAGCCGGACGATAGACCAGCCCGGTGAAGTTGTATGCGCCTTCGTACAGGCCGACCAGCCGCTGCGCCTTGCATGGCGGCTTGAAATTCGGGATGTCCTTCGGGTCGTCGCCCTCGTCGTTCACATGAGCGAAGTCGGGATCCTTGTTGAGCGGCAGATGGTTGCCTGCGATGAAGTCGCGCACCTTCTTTTCCACCACATAGACCAGCGCGTCCGCATCGTCGCGGCGCGGCACGAACAGCAGCGAGCCTTTCGGAAACACGGGAAACGGCGCCGGCGGCAATTCCAGCCCGCCGAGCCGGATCGAGCCGAGGTTCTGGTCGATGTCGCCGATGTCGAGTCTGACGAGATAATCGGAATCGGTGAACGTGAGCGGCAGTTGCCGGCCGATCGCCGTGATCTGGATGCGGCGGAGAAACGCCTGGCGGCCGGCCGCCTTCGCCTGCACCCAGCGCGGGATCTGGCGCGGGTCGATCCTGACCTCGATCGAGCCACCCTGCTGGGTCGAAGCCTGGGTCAGCCTGGCCGAAAGCTGGACCCTGAGAAGTTCGAACCATTTCACCTTGGACGGATCGACCAGACGGGAGTGATTGGCGGCGTAGCTCGGATCCTGAAAGATGTCGGCGAGCGCGACGATGTTGTCCTGCTCGCTCGAAGCGGTCGCATTGTCTTCGGCGCTCGTCTCGTATTCGTCGCCGAGATTGAAGGAATGGCCGAATTCGTGCGCGACCGTGTCGATGATATCGGTGAGGTCGGCGTCGATGTCGCTGGCAGGCTTGCGCCGCATCACCTTCTTCGTCGCCGTGTTGGTCGCCGGATATTCGAAGTCGAGCGTCTTCAGGCTCTGCAACGAATTGGCGGTCACGGTCGACTGGTTGAAATTGGTGCCGCCGATCATGTCCTCGTTGGTGATCATGGCGATCAGGCCGCGGCTGCGCTTGAAGGTGCCGTCCGGTATCCACTCGGCGCCGAGCGCGGTATGCGGCGACGACCCGAGCCGCAGTCCGGACAGGTAGGCCATGATCGGCGCCGCAACGTTCGCGCGGCCGTTCCGAGCGAGCTCCGGCGGATGCCGGCGCGGATCCGGGGCAAGGTGCCGGGTGACGCTGGCCGGCTTGAAGAACTGATAGGCGCGGGCGATCAGTGGCGCGAGGTTGGCATCGCCCGCCGCATCCGCCGCCGGCATCGTCAAAGCGGCCCCGGACTTCGCCGACCGGTCGCCCCAGCGGGAGCCGAGCATCAGGCCGTAGAAAGTGTCACGTGCCTCCAGGATGCCGAGCGATTTCTGCTTCCTCCACGCTTCGATCAGGGTGTCGTTGACCTTCGCCGCATCGTAGTTGGGCAGCGACTGACCCGCCCAGCGCGCCTTCAATTGCGCCGGCGTCGCAGTCTCGTTGCGGAGCGGCAGGCCGACGCGGGCCACGAGCTCGTCGACCTCGTAGATGCTCTTGTCGTCCGAAACGCTGTAATTCCACGGAATCGGTCCGCCCCTGCTAAGCTCCGAGGTCTCCTCGTCGTTGACGCGCCAGCCGCAGGTCACCGCCTGCTCTTCCGACGCCTGGAACGCCTTGAATACGTTGAAACTGCCCGCGAGCGTGCCGTAGGGCTCGTGGCGCTTCTGCGAGAACAGACCGTCCGCCGCTTCCTGCACGATCTTGTCGAACTTGTCCTTCTCGGACGCGCGAAAGCCTTCGGCGAGGAACAGGATGTTGTGCATCTCGGCGGCATTGGCGAGGTCGCCGGCGCGCACCGTTGAGATGTTGTCGCGGATCTTGGCGTAGTCGACCACCTTCACCGGCAGGCTCTGGTTGACACCGAGGAAGCTGCCGTCGAGCTGGGCTGCCCCCTCGCTCACGCCCCTCAACCGTCCCTCATTGTTCGTATTTGCCACCACGAAGGTGCCGGGACTTGCCGAGTTGAGCGTGACGAAGCCGTGCCCGGTGATGTCGCCGACGAGATCGGTCCCGGTCGGATCGTCGCTGAACAGCGCGCACAGCGTCGGCTGGCTGTGGGCGACCGTCGGATGCAGCGCCGTGGTGATCGAGGAGTTGCCGAACCACCAGCCGAGCACATCGTCGTGCACCTGGATACGCGCGACGATGTAGCCGGGGCCGTATTCGATCACCACGAGGTTGGTGCCGACGTCGTCGCCGGTGATGGTGCGCGCCGCAGGATCGATCGTCACGAAGCTGGTCAGCCGGGACCCGACCGGGTTGTACGGCGCCAGGATTCGAAAATTGCAGTCCGCGGTGACGTCGGTCAGCGTGTAGGTCGTCGAGCCGTTCGGCAGATCCTGGTCGAACACGCGGAACGGCAGCACCTTGGTCGCGGGCTTCTTCAGCGCGACGTGCATGTCGCAATGCGGATAGACGATGAGAGGCATGCCGGCACAACCCTCTCTCAGCCAGCAGAACTATTGGGAAGCCCGTCGTTCCCATCGGAAATCTGGCATCACGAAGATTGTACACCCAAGCCTTCTCAATACAACCTCAACGTGATACTGTTTCGATATCCTTCTGCAATCGTCGTTTGCCGAGTGGAGCTCTCCATCACTGGGGCCAATCCTGCTGCATATGCCGGCGGCGTAGAGCATCTCGTTGTCATCGTTCACAGATGAACACGAACGCTCCGTGGTTTCCGATGAGAAGCGATTGGAAGGCGCTGGGTTCGTCGCTGTCCCCGCGGGGGTACGAGACCGATGCGTGACCCGGTTTCTGACCGCGTCACGCCTCTTGAGACGCACTGCGACTGACCGCGTCTCCTATCCATGGGTTCGGCCCGACGCTGCTCGGCGTTGTCACGGGCGCCGACAGGCATCGTCACGTCACTCAGATGTCAAACAGCCACTTGCGGTCGGTTCAGGCGTGCGCGCGCGGTCTCGCGGCTCGATGAGTCCGAGGAATGCGTTGGTCGCGCGCGTCTCGAAACACGAGAGGCGCAGGGAGAACCGGACCTCGACTGAGGCCCGTGGCCCGCCTGCGAAAAAAAATGCAGGCGGCAGGTACCACAGGTCCAGCCGGACGACCCGGCCCTCCCTGCGCGATCAGTTTTAACGGTGTCCTTCGTGCTCTCCTTGGGGACCGGGCTTTCTTGCCCCCATCGCCCGCGTGACGCTTGCGCATCAACAGCAGGCTTGACCTCAGCATCGGGAGGCCGGGACCACACGACTTCGCCGTCCGCGACGCAAGCGCTCGTCTGGCGCAGCATCCACGTCCATCGCAGCCCACCTCCACGTATCGTGACGACGCGTACGCCCTCTGCATGAGGCGGGATGAACGGAGTAAAGCATGATTTCCGATAAAAAGAACGAGGGATTTTTGGCCAGCGTCGAGCGGCCCGGCGATCGCATCCAAGAACCCGGGTTTCCGCCCAGATATCTTTCCACCGTCATAGCCTGGCTCCGTCCCGGCCATTCACTTCGACCAACATGATTGAACGACGTGCATGCCCGAGCCTTCGCCGAGTCGAGGCGGTTGCGGCCGCGCAGGAAGGACGGAGCCCGGTATGACAAGCAACTCATTCGCAGATTCTCTTGGTGCACCGCGCGTGAACCCCGTGTATCACGCCGCAGCATTGCCAATCTCATCGATTGAGCGCAGGCTCCCCTTCCTAAGCGCGCAAGTCGCATTACGGCACCAGCCGCATCAGGGGAGAGACGCATGAAGGAACCGGGCCTCGACGGCCGCCACCGCGACAAGGATGGCGAGATCAGCAGGAAGCATGGCAACACGCTGGTCGGCACGTTGCGCAAGATCTACGGAAAGTCGTTCGCGGCCGGTTATCCGGATTCGACCAAACTCAGCGACGTGCTGCTGCAGCTCAACGAGACCTCGCTGAGCCAGCTGCGTAGGGATCACGGCACCGGGCATCTGGAGCACAAGATCAAGGAGGCGTCGAAATGATCGGCAGCGTGCATCGCACGTTGCCGTCACCTGCTGGACCCACGCAAGATGGGGGATGCTGACCGAGACTGACGGCACATCGCCGACCAGTGCCTCGCCCTTGACCGTCAAACCTCAGTCAGCCGACCTCAGGACGTCGGCGAACTGCTGCTCGAACCTTTTCTGCTGTCCCGTGCTCGGAAAATAGACCGGGCGGCCGGCGTTGATCACGTTGAAGCCGTCCTTTGTCAGTCGAGGCTCCAGAATCCGGCAGACGTTTGCCTTGATCAAGATCAGGGGAACGCCGCGATCCGACACAAGGCTGGATAGGTCCGCGACGAGCAGCGGGTAATCGTCTTCGATCAACGCATTCCTATCCTGACTCGCGTCTTTCGGCAGCTTGTCCACTTGCTGGTAGGTCGCATCGACCAGCACCCATCCCTTGCGCTGAAATTGTCGCAGCCCCTCTTCTTTCGTCGCAGGGGTGGCTCCCATCTGGCGCATGAGGGCCGTGAACAACGGCTCGCTGATCGAGCCGGCCGAGTCATAGAAGTATTTTCCTGAGGCCGGCGGCGATTCCGCGACGATGACAAGCTTGGCGACGTCCGGCTCATAGCGGCGTCTCAGCCCGAGATAATAATCTCGCCCCCTCGCCAACATCGACGATGCACCTCCACCGCACGAATTCGCAACACGGCGATCGCTGACGTCACTGAACGTTCGTTTAGCATCAAGCGCCAACGATGGCAGCAAGGTCTGCAACACGCCGTCTGGAAAAGAATGCTGTCCAGCGGCGACGGGAAGGCCAGCGCTGCTTTCCCGTCGCTGAACGAAAGTGCCCGGCTTGTTACTTCCCCATGCTTCCCGCCTGGTTCGTGCCCGGGCCGACATTGCCCTGGCTCGACGAGGTGGAATCGCGGCCGGACTTCATGTTGCTGCCGGTGGTCTGCGACGAGGTGGTCGACGTCGCGGCGTTGTGCTTCTTGTGGTGCTTCGCTTGCGCGGCGAGCGGGACGGCGGCGAGGGTGGCGGCGACGAGGGTGGCAATGGCAAGCTGGGTCTTCTTCATGGATCCGATCTCCATCCGGTTGAACTCCACGCCGCCCAACCCGGCTGCGACATCACAGTTCCTGCCGGGGGATCAAGCGTTGTTGTTCGATTCCGACGGCGCGCGTGAAGGTGCGATGCAGCAGCGTCAGGCCGGCGCTTGCATGGGCACGGCGCCAGGCTGCGACACAGGCTTGGGAAACGGCCGGAAGGTCATCATCATCATGACAGCGCCGAGGCCCATCACCCACGAGCCGACATAGAGCCAAGTGTAGCTCGCAAAGCTGTCGTAGATCAGGCCGCCGGCCAGCGGGCCGGTCGCCATGCCGAGGCTGCCGGCCATCGCCGTGCCGCCGATCACCGTGCCCATGATGCCTTGCGGAAAATTGTCACGCGCGATCGCGGCGTAGAGCGGCATGGTGCCGGCATAGAGGAAGCCGAAGGTGGCCGCAACCGCATAGAACGCGGCGAGGTCGCGCACGACCACGTAGGAGAGCGCGCCGAACGCCTGCGCGAGCAGGCCGAGAACGAGCACGCGCTTGGCGCCGAAGCGGTCGCCGAGCAGGCCGAAGGCGATGCGGCCGCCGAGCCCGGCGAGCCCCTCGATGCTGTAGATCGTCACCGCCGCCATCAGCGGGATGCCGCAGGTGACGGCGTAGCTCACGGTGTGGATGATGGGGCCGGAATGCGTGGCGCAGCAGAAGAAGTTGGTGGCGAGCAGGATCAGGAACTGCGGCGAGCGCAGCGCTGCCGATCGCGTCATCTCGGCCGGCCCGGCGGCGGGACCCGACGCGACGGCGTCGCCGGGCGCGGACGATGGCGGACGGCCCACGAGCAGCGACGTGGGAATCATGATGGCGGCCACGATCGCGGCGATGCACTGCATCGCGGTCCGCCAGTCGTAGCTGGAGACGAGCCAGGCCGCGAGCGGCGACATCGTCATCGGCGCCACGCCCATGCCGGCCGAGACCAGCGACACCGCGAGGCTGCGATGGGTGTCGAACCAGCCGGTGACGGTCGCCATGACCGGCGGGAAGATCGCCGCCGTCGCGATGCCTGCGATCAGGCCGAACAGCAGTTGGAACGCCAACAGCGAGGATGTCAGGCTTGCCAGCAGCAGGCTGACGGCGAGCAGGATCGATCCGATCAGCAGCACGGGACGCGGGCCGATGCGGTCGGACAGCGTGCCCCAGCCCATGCTGGTGACGGCCATCGCCAGGAAGCCGATCGTCATCGCGGTGGAGATCCCCGCGACCGACCATCCGGTCTCGGCGGCCATCGGCTTGAGGAACACCGGCAGCGAGAACAGGCCGCCGACGGCGACGCAGCCGAGCACGCCCCCGGCCGCCACGATCACCCAGCGATAGTACGATGTGCTCATCCGCCGTCTCCTTCCCGATTGTTCGGTTGGAAGACGATCGGGACAAGGCCGAGACGACACGCGGCGATCGGATTTTTCGCGGGCTGTGGAGCCGGCGCCTCACACCGGCGTCATGCCGTGCTGGCGCTTGGTCTCGGCGGTCTCCTCCGAGACCAGATATTCGATGAAGGCCCGCGCCGCCTCGGTATGCGCGCCGGCCTTGCACAACGCCGCCGCGAACACGGTGCCGGGCTGCAGCGACGCGGGCAGCAGGCCGACGATATCGATGCCGGGCGCGCCGAGCATCTCGCTGAGCTGCTGGAAGCCGACGTCGACCTCGCCATCGGCGAGCAGCCTGGCGACGGGAATGCCGGGCTTGGCCTGGACCAGGCGCGAAGTGCCCTCGCTCTCCAGGCCCCAGTCGCGGGCGAGCTTCTGCACATACGTGCCGCTCGGGCCGGTGGAGATGCCGATCGCCCTGGCGTTCTCCATCACCCTGCGCACGGCGGCCTCGTCGAGCGGATCGGGCTTGGGGCTGCCGGCGCGCACCGCCATCGCCATCGGCGATTCCGCGATTTCGATGATGCTGCCGGGAACGAGATGGCCGTCGCTTTCAAGCTTCTGCAGCGCATCGGAGGCGAGCACGGCGAAGTCGAACGCTTCGCCGGCGCGGATGCGCTTGGCGGCATCGACGCCGCCGACGGATTCGATCGTGATCACCTCGCCGGTCGCCTCCTCATAGGCGGCGGCGAGCTCAGCGAGGATCTGCCTCGTCGCCATCGAGGAAATGCCGGCGGCGGTCACGCTCATGATCTGCTCCGTTCAACGATGTCGATGACGACGCCGCAAAGGCGGACGCGCACGTCTCGGATATGGCAAGCGCGGCGGCGGAGCAAGATGGTCGTCACTTCGGCACGTTGCGCTCCAGGTCCTCCAGCCACGCGGTGGCGTTGCCGTCGGACGGGGCGCGCCAGTCGCCGCGCGGCGACAGGGCGCCGCCGGCCACCACCTTCGGGCCGTTCGGCATCGCCGAACGCTTGAACTGGCTGAAAGCGAAGAAGCGCTTGAGGAACACCTCCAGCCACTTCCTGATCTCGGGAAGTGTATAGGCGTGGCGCTTGTCGGCAGGGAAATGCGGCGGCCAGGCGCCGTCGCCGACATTCTTCCAGGCGTGATGCGCCATGAAGGCGATCTTCGACGGGCGCATGCCGTAGCGCAGCGTGTAGAACAAATTGAAGTCCTGCAGCTCATAGGGGCCGATCGTGGCCTGGGTGCTCTGCGGCGTCTCGCCCTCCTTCACCGGGACCAGCTCCGGCGAAATCTCGGCCGACAGCACTGCCTCGAGCGTGCGGTCGACATCGGCCGAGAACTGATGCGAGGCGATGACCCAGCGGATGAGATGCTGGATCAGGGTCTTCGGCACGCCGGCATTGACGTTGTAGTGCGCCATCTGATCGCCGACGCCATAGGTGCACCAGCCCAGCGCCAGCTCGGAGAGATCGCCGGTGCCGAGCACGAGGCCGCCGCGGTCGTTGGCGAGGCGGAACAGATAGTCGGTGCGCAGCCCGGCCTGCACGTTCTCGAAGGTGACGTCGTAGACCTGTTCGCCGCGGCCGAAGGGATGGCCGATGTCCTTCAGCATCTGCGTCGCCGCGGGGCGGATGTCGAGTTCGGCGGCGCTGACTTGAAGCGACGACATCAGCGCATGCGCGTAGGACTTGCTCTGCGCGCCCGTGGCGAAGCCGGGCATCGTATAGGCCAGGATGTTGGTGCGGGGAAGGCCGAGCAGGTCGATCGCCTTCGCCGCGACGATCAGCGCATGCGTGGAATCGAGCCCGCCGGAGACGCCCATCACGATGCGCTTGGTGCCGGTGGCGCGCAGCCGCTGCGTCAGGCCGGCGACCTGGATGTTGTAGGCCTCGTAGCAGTCCTGATCGAGCCGCGCGGCATCGCTCGGCACGAACGGAAAGCGCTCGATGCTGCGCATGAAGCCGATGTCGCCCTCGGCCGGCTGCAGCTCGAAGCCGATGCGGCGCCAGTGCATGCCGGCGCCTTGCGCGCGCGCATTGTCGTCGAACGTGCCCATCAGCGCCCGCTCCTGGCGCAGCAGATCGAGATCGACGTCGGCGAAGATGGTCTGTCCGGTCTGGCGGAAGCGCTCGCTCTCGGCGAGCAGCACGCCATTCTCGAAGATCGAGGTCTGGCCGTCCCAGGCAAGATCCGTGGTGGATTCGCCGACGCCCGCCGCCGCATAGACATAGGCCGCGAGGCAGCGCGCCGAGGTCGAGCGGCACAACAGTGAGCGGGACTCGGCACGGCCGACCGTGATCGGGCTGCCCGAGAGATTGGCGAGCACGGTGGCGCCGGCGAGCGCGAGCTCGGACGCCGGCGTCACCGGGATCCACATGTCCTCGCAGATCTCGACGCCGATGACGAGGCCGGCGACATCCGCGGCGGCGAACAGAAGGTCGGTGCCGAACGGCGCCATGGTCTCGGCGACCTCGATCATCTCGCCGCGGATGCCGGCGCCGGAGGCGAAGTGGCGGCCTTCGTAGAATTCGCGATAGGTCGGCAGGTAGCTCTTGGGAATAACGCCGAGCACCTCGCCGCGGTGGATCACGACGGCGCAATTATAGACACGATGCGCAAAGCGCAGCGGCGCACCGACGATCAGGACGGGCATCAGGTCGTGCGAGGCTTCGACGAGGGTGAGCAGCCCGCGCTGGACGGCGTCGAGCAGCGGGTCCTGCTTGACGAGGTCCTCGATCGCGTAGCCGGACAGACAGAGCTCCGGAAACACCGCGACCGCCGCGCCCTGGTCATGGCAGGCGCGCGCCGCGGCCAGGATCGCCGCCGCATTGGCGGTCGGGTTGGCGACGCTCGAGGCGGTGACGCAGGCAGCGACGCGGGCAAAGCCGTGGCGGTAGATCGAATGGAAATTCATCGTGGCAGTCCATCTCCTGTCGCCTGATCATACGACATGGACCATGACGGGAGCCATAACAAGCGCGGCAGGTCAGCACCGCCCCGTCCGCAGGGTGACTCCGCGCGCGTCATTTGAATTGCGCGGGCCACCCGGTGCCGGGTAACTCGAAGGCTCGCTCCTTCGCGCAAGTCCAGGTGAACGGCATCCATGAACCTCTTCATCATCGGCTTCGGCTACACCGCCCAGCGCTTCGTCGAGCTGCACCGTGGCGCGTTCGCCCGCATCGGCGGCACGGTCCGCAGCGCCGACAAGCGCGCGCGACTGGCGCATGATGACATCGACCTGTTCGACGGCACGGCCCCCGCGGCCGCGACGCTGGCGAAGGCGGCGCAGGCCGACGTCGTGCTGATCTCGGTGCCGCCTGGAGGAGGCGGCGACCCGGCGCTGGCCGCATTCGGCGACGCCATCACGGCGGGGCGCGCGCGGCACGTGGTCTACCTCTCGACCGTCGGCGTCTATGGCGACCATCAGGGCGGCTGGATCGATGAGGACACGCCGCTGGCGCCCGAGCACGACCGGGTGCAGGCCCGGGTCCGCGTCGAGCAGGACTGGCGCGCGCGGATCGGTGACCGGCTCGCGGTGCTCCGGCTCGGCGGCATCTACGGGCCGGGCCGCAACGCGCTGGTCGAGCTGCGGGCCGGGCGGGCGCGGCGCATCGTCAAGCCGGGACAGGTGTTCAACCGTATCCATGTCGATGACGCGGCCAGCGCGATCATGGGCGCGATCCAGCGCGGGTCAGGCGGCGCCTGGAACATCGTCGACGACGAGCCTGCGCCGCCGCAGGACGTCATCGCCTATGCCGCTGCGTTGATGGGCATCGCCCCGCCGCCGGAACTTCCGTTCGACCGCGCCGAGCTGTCGCCGATGGCGCGCAGCTTCTATGCCAGCAACCGGCGCATCCGGAATATCCGCGCCAGGCAGGAGCTCGGCGTCGGCTTCGCCTACCCGACCTATCGCGCCGGGCTCGAGGCGCTATGGGCCGCCGGCGAAGGGCGCTGACGCGAGATTTCCGCCGCCGGGCGGGAAACCTTTCACGCCACTGACGATTGCAGCGAACAGAGATTGTCATGCGGGTTTGACGCGGCTGCACGTCGCGCAGCCCTCACGGATCAAAGGATGTTCGACATGCAAGGCGATCAACCCATCAGCTGGCTGATGTTCTTCACGCTCGCGGCCGCGATCATCATCGCCGCCGGCGCGTTCCTGGCCTTCCTGCGGTCGCGGCACAACCGAGAGATCGCGGCGGTGGCGCTCGAGGGAGACGGCCGGGGCCGCGGCGTGGCCCCGTCAGGCGCCCTGCCCGAGCTCGGCGGCCTGTTCGTGCTCGCGCTGGTGGTCGCCGGCCTGCTGGTTGCCGGCTATCAGAGCGGCGGCGCGACGCGCTTCGCCGGCGGCGACAAGCCGACGCCAGTGCCGTCAGCGCCGACCAACACCGACCGCGGCACCACGGTCGGCGCCGGCGCCGCGATCACCCCGCCGGAAGCCCCGACCATGACCCAGCCGGCACGGCCCGGCCCGGACCTGCGTACCGCGCCCGCATCGTCGCCGACGGGAGCCGGCCCCGAGAGCGGCGGGCATCCGGAGGCCAATCCCCCGGCGAGGTGAAAAAGCGCCTCTCGAAAGCAAGAAGGCCGCGCAATGCGCGGCCTTCTTGATGTTCACTCCAAGTTTGATGTTCACGCCGGGAGGATCCCCCCCCCCCCCCCGATCAGATCGCGGCTGCGACCTTGTCGAGGCCGATGGTGCGCGCAAGCCGCCGCACTTCGTCCTTCTGATCCTCGCGCAACTGCCATAGCAGCGGCATCGCGGCTGACTTCAGCTGTTGCACCTCATCCGAATCCGGATCGAGCGCCACCGCGCCCGGCTTCGCCGCGCCCTGGCGTCCGGCGTGGATCTTGCGGGCGACGGCGCGCAGCGCCGTCTCGACCGCCGGCCAATAATATTCCTGGCTCGACGAGAGCCGCAGCCGCTCCTTGATGCCTGCGATCTGGCCGTCCGACAGCAACGAATAGGCCTTCTGCACCTCCGGCTTCAGCGGCGCCGGGGCCGGCTCGCTCCTGGCGAGAATCTTGGACTTCGGCACCATCGGCTCGGCAGCGACGACCGCGGCAGCCGACGCCTTTGCCATCTCCGGCTCGGACGGCGCATAGGCATAGGCCTGACGCAGCGTCGCCTTCGACGGGGCACTCGGCTGCTGCACCTCGGGGGTCGCAAGTGTGACCATCGCCAGGCGGTCGCCCTTGGCTTCACGATTGGAGAGCGGGCTCTTCGCCACCACCGGCGGCATCATCGCACCGGCCGAAGGCACGCTGTCCTGCATCAGGACGCTCGTCACGGCCGCGCCTGCAATCAGCACGCCCAGCAAAGCGACAAAAGCGATCGACTTCGTCACGCAATTCTCCGTATCCCGGCGGAAAGCCGCACTTTGCCGAAAAGTGGGAGTTAATTAAGGCTTTACGATGCCACAGAAACACAGAGGCCACCATTCTGCCCTGTGAACATGACGGACATTTTTTTTCACGCCGCCGAAGACAGCTCGGCCGGCATCAGCAGATCGTACGCGGCCTGGATGTCGGCAACGATGTCGGAGGCTTCCCAAAGCGCGGCCGGTTCCACCGAATGCAAGCTGATGGTCCAGTTCCCGCCGCGGGCGGTGCGGGGAACGCTCATGATGTCGAACTGGACGTTGCGGCATAGCGGATGCCGCTGCAGAGCATGCCCGACGCGGATCCGGATCTCCTCGAGCGTCACCCGCTCTTTGTCCTGCCGTAGCCCGATGCCCATCGCACGATTCCGCCAAGTTCAAGCTCCGCGGATTGTGGGACCCGATGGTTAATGGTGCCTTAAGGACACACATCACGTTTTCTCATGGCCGGAGGCCACCCGCGCCGCCGTACTCATCAGCCGTGCGCGCCACCAGCACGGCGACCGACGGGATGTCGGTGACCCCCGAGGTCGCGTGCCCGGCGCTCCAGATGTCGCGCCAGCGTTTCGGCCGCGCCTCGCGCGCAGCGATGTCGATGTCACTGCCGATCTCGATCGCGCCGCGCGCCGGCAAGGCTTCGGGATCGAGCCCGGCCGCGACGATCGACGGCCGGAGCATGCTGGTCGGCAGGCCGGTGAAGGCCGAGGTGAGCAGCACGTCGTCGGCCGAGCTCGCGACCAGCATCGACTTGTACCGGTCATCGGCAAGGCTTTCGCGCGTGGCGATGAACTTCGTGCCCATGTAGGCGAGATCGCAGCCGAGCACCTCGGCCGCCCGCAACGCCACGCCGTCGCTGATGCCGCCGGCGAGCACGATCGGCCCGGCGAAGAACGCCCTGATCGCGCGCACGAAGGCGAATGGATTGAGCCAGCCGGTCTGGCCGCCCGCCCCGGCCGTGAGCAGCACCAGGCCATCTGCGCCGGCCTCGACCGCGCGCTCTGCATGACGGATCGAGGCGACGTCAGCGAACACCAGCGCGCCCGCATCATGCAAGGGCGCAACAACCTTTGCCGGCGAGCCGACCGAGGTAATCACGATCTCCGGGCGGCGCCGCAACAGCACCGCGAGATCGTCCTGCAGCCGCGCGTTGGAGTGATGCACGATCAGATTCGGGCAGACCGGCGCGGCCGCCGCCCCGCTCGCATCGCTGCTGCGCGCAAGCCGATCGGCAATCTGGAGCAGCCAGGCGTCGAGCTCGTCGGGGGTTCGACAATTGACCGTCGGGAACGCGCCGATCACGCCGTTGGTGCAGGCCGTGCTCACCAGCTCGATTCCCGACACCAGGAACATCGGCGCTGCGATCAGCGGCAGGCGCAGCCGCGCCCGCAGCCCGTCCCATCGAGTGTCCTGCACGGCGCGTCCCTCCCCGATCCTTGTTGGGCTCAGGGATAACGGCGCCGCCGCGTGCGATCAATCGTCGCCGAAGAAGCTGAAGCGCGGCCCCTCCATGCCGACCGGCTGCGCCGCATAGGCACGCGGCGTCGTATCCTCACGCACGGCCTGCTCGACCGCGCGCAGATCCTGCTCGCGGCGCTGGCGCCGGCGCTCGACATATTGCCGGTGCCGCTCGGTGCGGCGCTGCTCCGCGACGCGCTTGCGCTCCGCCCCGCGCGCCTTGAGATCCGCGTCCTCGGCCTTCGCTGCGGCCTTGTCCTGTCCCTTCTCCTGAACGTCCTCGGCGGTACCGGCCTGCGTGCTGGCCGGCGCCGAAGAGGCGGCGGGCACAGCCGTCGCGTCCGGCACGGCAGCCTGCGGCGAGGGCGAGGGATTGGGCGATACCGGCGTCGCCGGCCCCGTCTCCGCTGCTGCGGGCGCCACCTTGATCGGCGTGGTCGCGGCCGCCTGCGTTGCCGCAAGATACGAGGTGGTCGTCGGACTTGGCGACGGCGTCTCCGGCACGGAACGCGCGAGCTTGGCCTGCTCGAACACCTGCGAACTCGGATGCATGCCCTCCGCGATCATGAGCCCGCCGCCGAGACCGGCCGCGACGGCGATGGCGACCGTTCCGGCTCCCGCAAAAAAAGCTGTCGAGGTGCGCATGGCCTTGCTCCGCTATTGTTCGGCCGGGCAACGCGGCGCGCGCAGCGATGTTCCGAGGACGACAAGCGCGCCTTGAGCGCGATGGGCTTTCTGATAGCGTCGGCAACAAGCCCCGCGACGCCATAACGATCGCGGCATCTCGGGAGGATCGTCCATGAGCCTACAGCTTCATTCGTTTCCGGTCGTCTGCGAACAGACCCTGCTCACGCTGTCGCGTCATCCGTCGCGCACCGCCTTCAGCTGGCCGGACGGATCGCTGACCTATCAGGGCGCGATCGACCTGATCGGCCGCATGCAGAACGTGTTCATGCGGCTCGGCCTGCCGCCGGGAACACGCGTCGCGTTCCTCAGCGCGAACCGCGCCGATGCCTGGTGCGCCGGCACGGCGGCGCAGCTGTCGCGGCTCGCCATCACCTGGCTGCATCCGCTGGGCTCGCTCGACGATCAGCTGTTCCAGCTCGCCGATTCCGAATCGCAGGTGCTGGTGATCGATGCCGCCGCGTTCCACGACCGCGGCGGCGAACTGGCCGCGCGCTCGGGCGGCCTGCGCCACGTGTTCACGCTGGGCGCAGCCGGCTATGGCGTCGACCTCCTCGCCGCGATCGAGCAGTCAGGCCACGCCAGCGCGCGCAACTTCGCCACGCCCGAGGACATCGCGACCTTGAACTACACCGGCGGCACCACCGGAAAGTCGAAGGGCGCGCTGCGCCATCACCGGGAATATGGCGGCTTCGCCACCGCGATCCTCGCCGATTTCGAGATCCCGGAGCGCGCCCGCTATCTGACGGTCGCCCCGATCAGCCATGTCGCCGGCACCAAGGTGCTGCCGACCCTGATGCGGGGCGGCACCGTGCACATGCTGAAGGGATTTGATCCTGAGGCCGTGCTCGCGACCATCGCGCGCGAGCGCATCAACTTCACGCTGTTCGTGCCGACGATGATCTACGTGCTGCTCGATCATCCCGCGTTAGCTAAGACAGATCTCTCCTCGCTCGAGCTCGTGCTGTACGGCGCCTCGGCGATGTCGCCGACACGGCTGGTCGAAGGCATCGAGCGCATCGGCCCGGTGTTCTCGCAGCTCTATGGCCAGACCGAATGCTATCCCGTCTCGGTACTGCGGAAGGCCGATCATGATCCGAAGCAGCCGGAGCTGTTCCTGTCCTGCGGCTTCCCGATCGCGGCCTGCGAGGTCAAGATCCTCGATGACCATGATCAGGAGGTCGCGCTGGGCGAGGCCGGCGAGATCTGCGTGCGCGCACCGCATGTGATGGCGGAGTATTGGCAGCGGCCGGACATCACCGCCGAGACCTTGAAGAACGGCTGGCTGCACACCGGCGACATCGCCCGCCGCGACGAGCGCGGCTACATGTACATCCTCGACCGCAAGAAGGACATGATCGTCTCCGGCGGCTTCAACATCTTCCCGCGCGAGATCGAGGACGTGCTGACGCAGCACGCCGACGTCGCGATGTGCGCGGTGGTGGGCGTGCCCGACGACAAATGGGGCGAGGCTGTCACCGCGATCGTGGTGCCCCGCGCCGGCGCGCAGATCGACGCTGCCGAGCTGATCGAGCTCGTGAAGGCGCGCAAGGGCTCGGCCCATGCGCCCAAGAGCATCTCGTTCGTCAAGGAGCTGCCGATGACCGGCGTCGGCAAGGTCGACAAGAAGGTGCTGCGCGCACGGTTCTGGGAGGGCCGCGGGCGGATGGTGGGGTAGCGGCATCATCAGCTCCCTCGATCGCCACCGTCATTGCGATGCGCTCTTGCGCCGAAGCAATCCAGGGCCGCGGATGAGGCCCTGGATTGCTTCGCTCCGCTCGCAACGACGGCAATCCAGACTCGCGGCTTTGCAATGCCGATGGAAGCTCTCGCCCGTAGCCGCCGCGCTCCGCTGTCGTCCCGGGCAAGTGAAGCGCGACCCGGGATCCATAACCACAGGGCAGCGTCGTAAGCGCTGACGTAGCGACCCGCGTGCCTCGACCGTCGTCTTATGATCATGGGTCCCGGCGTTCGCCGGGACGACAGCCTTTGTGTGGCGCGATACTCGCCACGCGATCCGCTGTATCCAAACAACACTGAATGCGCTGCCCCCATTGCAGACATGACATTGCTGCCTCGCGGCGCATCTGCGTCCGAGTCTTGCTGGTGTCGTTCCCCTCCAACTCACGGAGGGTGCAGGGAAGGCCAGGCCTCGACCGAGGCCTGCGGTCCGCGTGCAGCAAAAAAGCACGCGGCAGAACCACAGGTTCGGCCGGATAGACCCGGCCTTCCCTGCGCGATGGCTTTACGATTTATACGCAGTCTCCTCGGTGACCGGCTTGTTTGCCACCGTGGCGACAACGCGTTTCACGCGTTGCGCGGACCTCAGCTTCGGGAGGCCAGGACCCTGCGACTTCACCGTCCGCGACGTGGCGTACGTCGGCATGCCCAAAGCATGCTGCGCCCCATCGCGGCCACCGCATCCCACCCCAACGCATCGTGACGTTCGCGAAGCGCCCCTCGTCAGTGAAGCGGGATGCGGAGAAGAGACCATGGATTTCTGAAAATGCAAATTCGAATATTTTTCGCTCCGCATCTGGACAGCCCAAATCAGCTTGATCGCGCGAGCGAATTTCGTCTTTGCGCGCGCCGCTGCGGACGCCCGACCTGCGCCGGAAAGTATCGATGGGGAAGCAAGCCTGCTCGTCGGCCAAATCAACCTCGCTGCGGCACAACGAATCCCAGGCGACGCGCGACAGAGGGCCCAACGAAAAGCCGGTCTGCACTCCGACCCGCTGTCGTGCCGAACAAGCGAAGCCGGACGATGTGCAGGCATCGTCGCGTTCGCGCGACCCAGGACCGAGACCACAGGACGTGGCGAGCCCGGATGCATCAATGCGCGTGCCTCGAATATGGCCCTGGGTTATGGGTCCCGGCGTTCGCCGGGACGACATTGATTTTGTCGGACGAGCGTCCAGACACGACAACCATCTCACAACGCCGCGAACGCAGCGCGCGACGGTGCGAGCGGCAACCAGTCCGGGATGCGGCGCTTGGCGAGCCAATACGGCCGCCACAGCATTCGCCATGTGTTGAGATCCACAGGGGCCTGGCGCCATTTCATTCGACCGGTCTCGATCTGCGACAGATCGTGCAGGTGCAGCCAGCGCCGCGCGATCCACCAGAGCTCGCGGGCGACGTCAGCATTCCCCCGTCCCTTGAGCTGGACGATGCCCAACAACGGATCAGGAAAACGGACGGCGACCTCCAGCGTCGCGACGCGTTCGCCCAGGTGCCGGACGCTCCACAGCCGAGAGCGATTGTGGGCGATGTCGGAGCCATAGGTGCGGACACAATTGCGCATAGTCATCGCTTCGTCGACCAGATCCGGGATGTCATCCAGCGGCCGAAACTCATAGTCCCCGACGCGACCGGGATGGAGCCACATGTCGCGGATTGGCCGTTGACCGAGATTGAGATGCAGCGAGACTTTCCCTCGCCAAGCGAGGGCAGCCGTCATTGCGGCATCGAGCTTCATGGCTGGCGTCCACGGCCTTTCGACGAGCTCGCGGCCGAAGCCGGCGGGCTGCCCCGAGAACCAGATCCACAGACCGAGCAGATGCATGCGGTCGCGCTTCAGCACCAGCGGCGCCCGCAGATACTCACGGGCGATCCACACCGCGGCCGGCTCATGCGCCAGCGCCGCCATCTCCGCCACGAGCTGCAGCCAGGTCGGCATCAGCTTCGGCGAGCGCGGCAAATGGTTGCCGATCTGCCGCCGGAACAGCTCGCCGTCTGGCAATGGTGGGATCGGACGGACGAACGCCTCCGGTGGCAGCTTGCGCAGCCAGAGCGGCAGACCGGCCGCGGCCGCCGCCTCGGCCAGCGGACGCCCCGCGATCACGCACGCGATCGCCCGCTCCGGATCGACATCCGGGCGCGGCACTGCCAGCGCGAACAGCAGCGCCGGAAAGCTCAACGCGAGGTCGGCGAGATGAGGATGTCGCATCGCGCATGCGCGCACGCGGGATTGCAGACGAGACGAATAGCGCCGCAGCCGGCGCTCGCGCAGGTCGGAACGCTCCGGCTCCCGGCTGGGAGTCAGCAAGAGATTTGATGTCATGACACGACGGTTCAAGCGCAGGCCACGAGGGCCGCGGGCTTTTCGATGAGATGCGAAAGGGTCAAATCATGGCCGGGACAATCATCCCGGTCGGCCGCGTCAATGATCGCGCAGCGAGCCCGGGAAGCGCGTGAGTCTGAACATCGTCGCCTCCTGCGTTGAAGTTGGGATGCGCTGAACTAGCGTGTTTCTCGGCAGAGCGCAACCTTGGCCGCCACCTCCTCCCACCTCGATGCACACGGGTCATCCTTGCGAAAGGTTGTCGGCGACCGGCACACCGCCGTCGCGAGCCCCCGAAACGACGAGGCGATCCAGGCCTTCCAGACAGATGATTCGACTTGGCCCTGGATTGCTTCGCTGCGCTCGCGACGACGTGGTGAGTGAGCAGCGACCTGGATCGTTGATACTGACTGCGCGGAGCGATGCACCAGCCCTACCGCTTCCCCTTCGTCATGTTCAGCGCCACCGCGGCTCGGATCAGCGCCATGAACGCAGTCTCATCGATCACGTCGCCTTCATGAAGGTCGATGGCGCGGCGGGTGTTGCCGTCGAGGCTGACGTTGAACAGGCCGGAAGGGTCCGGCAGCGAGGCTCCTTTGGCGAAGGTCAGCTTCACCGCGGCCTTGTAGGTCTCGCCGGTGCAGACGATGCCGGCATGCGACCATACGGGAACGCCGCGCCACTTCCACTCTTCGACGATATCGGGATCGGCCCGTTTGATGAGATCGCGGACGTAGCTGAGCGTGACGCCGCGCCAATCCCCGAGCTCCTTGATCCGGGCGTCGATCAGCTCCGACGGAGACTGGTTCCCCTCGCCGACGCTCGTAGCCTTCGTTGGTTTCGCCATGACGCTTGTTCCCATCCACCTGCTTGTCGTTCCACCTGCGTGTAGTCCGCGTCGTAGTTATACGACCATCTTGGCCTGCTCAAGTTTATAGCAATATTGATAACTCCACGGCCAAGCGGCACAGTGCACCAACGAGGTGTCGTCCAACATCACCGAGGTGCAGCACGACGCCAGCGAAACCGGCTCGGCCTCGTCCCAGGTGCTGTCGGCGGCGCAGTCGCTGTCACAGGACAGCAACCGGCTGAAGCTGGACGTGGGACGATTCTTGAACACGGTGCGGGCGGCGCAAGAGCGAAATCGTTCGTCGTTGAACTCGTTCACTCGCGACAACGGCAGTTTGTTCCCTCTCCCGCTTGCGGGGGAGGGCTAGGGAGGGGGCCGCTCCAGCGGCGGTGTGCGTGGCGCCCCCTCTCCAACTCTCCCCCGCAAGCGGGGGAGAGGGCACAGCGGAGCTTGGCGCGGGGTTGATCGGTTCACCGGAAACGAAGCAGGCAACTGCCGATCACCGGCCCAACTTAATAACACCTCGCCGCAGCACGCCGTTGGAAACGAGGCAGCGCCGGTGCGGTGATCAGTTCGCCAACTCGCCGTGAACGCAATCCGGACGGCTGACCGCCCCCTCACCGCTTTTCGATCACCAGGCTCTGCACCACCCGGCCGAAATAGCCCCTGACATCGCCCAGCCGCGCCATCGCCAGACCCGCGCCGTCCGGGCCGATCCAGCTTTCGGCGTCGAGCAGGATCCAGTCGCCGACCGGCTCGCGGGCCATGTTCACGGTGAGGTCGGCATTGAGGAACGTATAGCTGTGGAAGTCGAGCGCGGCGGAGGTGCCGTTGCAGAAGTCGCTCGCGACCACGGCGCGCATCGCCTGCGACACGGCGTGGCCTTCGACCAGCGGCCAGTCGACGCGATACCAGATCGCGCCGGGACCCTTGACGCCGAACCGGCCGCGCGCAGCGCGCAGCGTCATGCCACGCACGAAGGGGCTGGTCGAGAAATCCGCAGGCTCCGGCAGGGCCTCGTCAGGGCCGACCAGATCGACCGGCAGCTCGCGGACATCGTCCGGCAGCGGCACCGCGTCCTGCCTGATCTTGAGCACCGTCGCCGTGACGACCACCGTGTCGCCGGCGCGCAAGCGCACGGCGCAGAGCTGGATCTTGCGCCCCTCGCGCAGCACCTCGGTCTCGATGAGGAGCTCTGCGAGCGGCACCGGGCGCATCAGGTCGATGGTGACGCGGGCGATGCGCATCGGCGACTTCGTCGGAATGCGCTCGGCCGCCCACACGGCCAGCGCCGATGGCGCAGACCCATGTTGCATGGTCGGATCCCAGGGTCCCGCAGCATCGGAGCCGACGGCGACCCGATTGTCCGCGATGCGGAAGATCGGCCGCATCAGCGCGCGCCTCGCCACGTCTCAGCCGGCGCTGGCAAAGGCGCGGTCGGCGCCATTGGGCAGTTCGATGTCGACCTCGAGCGTCGAGACATGCTTTCCCCGGTCCATGCGAACGATGACCTTGTCCGGATCAAGTACCACATGGCGCGAAACCACGGCGAGGATTTCCTCGCGCAGCTGCATCAGGAGATCGGGCTGTCCACGCAGACTGCGCTCGTGCGCGAGCAGGATCTGCAGCCGTTCCCGCGCGACGGGCGCGGAGGCTGCACGCCCCGTAAAGAGCCGCAGCACACTCATGCAGCCCTCCGTCCCAAGAGCAGGTTCATCAGGCCCTTGCGCTCGGTCGGGATCTGCATCTCGACCTCCTCGCCGAGCAGCCGGCGCATCGCATCGTGATAGGCGCGTGCGGGGGCGCTCGCCGGGCTGTTGAGCGTCACCGGGCAGCCGACATTGGAGGCGCGCAACACGTCCTGGCTCTCTGGCACGATGCCGAGCAACGGCGTCGCCAGGATTTCCAGCACGTCATCGATCGACAGCATCTCGCCGCGCGCGGCGCGGCCGGCATCGTACCGGGTGATGAGAATGTGCTTCTCGACGCGCTCGCCGTTTTCGGCGCGCACGGTCTTGGAGTCGAGCATGCCGATGATGCGGTCGGAATCGCGCACCGACGACACTTCCGGATTGGTGACGATGAGAGCCTCGTCGGCATAGCGCATCGCCAGCATGGCGCCGCGCTCGATGCCGGCCGGGCTGTCGCAGATCACCCAGTCGAAGGTCTTGCGCAGCTCAGCGATGACGCGGCCGACGCCGTCCTCGGTCAGCGCGTCCTTGTCCTTGGTCTGCGACGCCGGCAGCAGCCAGAGATTCTCCAGCCGCTTGTCGCGGATCAGAGCCTGCGGCAGCTTGGCGACGCCATGGACCACGTTGATGAGATCGAACACCACGCGGCGTTCCGCGCCCATCACCAGATCGAGGTTGCGCAGGCCGACGTCGAAATCGACGACGACGACCTTCTCGCCGGCCTGCGCCAGCGCCGCGCCCATCGCCGCCGTCGTGGTGGTCTTGCCGACGCCACCCTTGCCCGACGTCACTACGAGTACTTTCGACATGTCACGGATCCTCCTGCTACTCAGTTCAATGCAACGATCTTCATGGAATGACCTTCGAGCCGCGCCTGCACGGCCCGGCCGCGCAACGCGGCGTCGATCTGCTCGGCGGTCTGGTAGTAGCCGTCGATCGCGACCAGCTCGGCCTCGATCTTCTGGCAATAGATGCGCGCCGCCGCGTTGCCGTTGATGCCGGCCATCGCGCGGCCGCGCAGCGTGCCGTAGACGTGGATCGAGCCGCCGGCGACGATCTCGGCGCCCGACGACACCGCGCCGAGCACGGTGACGTCGCCATCGGGAAACACGATCGACTGGCCCGAGCGTACGGGCTGGTCGAGCAGCAGCGAGGTCGGCTGCTGCAGCGACGGCTTCTCCGGCTCGATCTCCTGCACGGCGCAGTGACGGCCGCCCGACAACAAGGGAGGCATGCCGAGCGACAGCCGCCCCTGCTCGACGCCTTCGAGACCGAGCACGCGGATGTTGCGCGACTCGATGCTCTTGATGAGATGGGTGATGGCGAGCGGGCTCAGATCCAGCGCTGAGAGATCGAGCACGATCGGCTTGCCGACGAAGAAGCCGGGCGAGCCCGCGAGCGTTGCATCGAGCTCAGCCAGCCAATCGGCAATCGGCACAACCGGCGAAAACACGAAGGCGACGTAGGAGCGCCCGCGCAGACGAATAACAGGACGCACCGTTTCAGCGCTGGCACTCATGACCATCCGACCCAACCCTTCTTAGTGATTGGTTAACTGTCGGCGCCAGATGGTTAACGGATAGTTAAATCGACGCTAAGCCGCTCAAAAATCGACAGCGGCCCGCCCGACATAGTTCGATGATGATCGAATCAAGGCGCAATCTTGGCATCAATGAGACGCAATTCATGAGCATCTGCGTCAAGACCCGTCACGCCTCATTTTAATCACATCATGATGATAACTTTAACGTACATATAATTCGGAACCGACGACTTTAAGAGGTTCCGATCGATTGACACTCGTCAGGGGGCGGGGCATGGGATCGATAGAGGCGCCCAAGGCACGGCAAACGTGCCACGGCGCCTTGCAGGAAGGGACCGCTGGCGTGCGATCGCTGATCGACGCGAAACGTCTGATTCTGCAAGTGATTCCGTATACTCTGAAGTGGCAGACCAGCTCCCGCTCTTCGTTTGAAACTAGCTCTCATACGACCGTGGCAGAAGCGTATCAGTTTACCGGAATCGAGCGTCAGAGGAGTAGCGTATGAGTTCGTTGAGTGAACAGAATCCGATGAACCCGCAGGACCCGCTGCACTATGCGCCGCGGTGGCTGCGCGAACGTCCGGAAGCCGCGCGTCTATCTCTCGTCGGTGACAATGCCAAGGCAGCGGAGGCGGCCGAGCGTCCCGCTTCGGGACAGCAAGGACCGCTCGATGCTCGCCTGGAGACCGCCGTGTTCGAATCCCTTCGCCAGTCGCTGAATCCGCAAGTCATGCGCGAGCCGCCGGATCTGGAGCGCGAGCGCGACCGCCGGTCGGTCGTGTTCAAGGTGGCCGGCCGCTTCGCCGCCGCAACCGGCGTCGCCGCCGTCGTCGCGCTGTTCTTCGTCAACATCGTGCCGGTGTGGCGCCAGCCCGACGCCAGCTCGTCCTTCGTCGCCGCCGTGCAGTCGATGAAGACGCTGCCGCCGGTCGCCGCCGACGTCCAGGACGCCAAGGCGGACCAGACCAGCGCGCTGCCCGAGCGGGTCGAGCCGCAGGCTCCGGCGCTGTCGCAGTTCAAATCGCTGCTCGCGGACGCTCCGGCGCCGACGGCAGAGACCGACACTCCAGAAAAGCCCATGCTGCAGCAGTTCATGCAGTGGAACCAGAAGACGGGTCAGATGGAGCGGGTTCGCTAACCCTCTGCACGACTGATCCGACTTCCAACACATCACAGGCGACGATGATCGACGTCCTACCGCAGAAAGCGGCAGCACGCCGTCCGCTGGCTCACGCCCGTATGGCAGCCATCCTGCTCGCGTCCCTCGTGGCCGGCGAGGCCGCTGCTGCGCCCGGCGAGAGTGTGAGCGTGGCGCGCCAGCTCGGCAGCCGCGTCGGCCCGATCATTGGCGCCGCGCTCGCGTGCCGCGACATCGCCCGGCCGCGCATCCAGGCCATCATCGAGAAATTCCAGCTCGTCATCCGCGAGGCCGCCGCCAGCGAGGCCGACCGTGACGAGCTGACGCGCCTGCTGGACCGCTATGTCGCCGAAGGTCGCAGCCTCGTCACGTCAGGCCGGCTGGATTGCGGCGGCGCCAATCGGCAGCTTGCCGATCTCGAACAATCCATCGCAGCGCCGCCTCCGGCGCGCGCGAACCTGTCTGCCGTGAGCATCGGACCTGCAACGGCGCAGGCCGCGACTGTACCGGCGCAACTGCTGCCGCCGGCCGGCAACGTGCGCGGGGTGACGCAGAGCGAGATCAAGCTCGGCATGGTCATTCCCTACAGCGGACCGGTGAAGGAGAGCGGGCGACTGCTCAAGATCGGCGTCGAGACGGCGTTCAATCGCGCCAACGAGGCCGGCGGCGTCAACGGCCGCATGCTGAAGCTCGTCACCGCCGATGACGGCTACGATCCCGCGCGCACGCTGGATGCAATGAAGCTGCTCTACGAGAAGGAGCAGGTGTTCGGCTATATCAGCAATTTCGGCTCGGCCACCGCCGCGGTCGCCATCCCCTACGCGCTCGAGCGCCGCACGCTGTTCTTCGCGCCCTATACCGGCGCCAACGTCGTGCGCCACGATCCGCCCGACCGCTATGTCTTCAACTACCGGCCGAGCTATGCCGAGGAGACCGACGCGCTGGTCCATTATCTCGTGAAGATGCGAAGGCTGCATCCGCGCCAGATCGTCGTGTTCGCGCAGAACGATGCCTTCGGCGACGCCGGCTTCGCCGGGGTGGCCAGGGCGTTCCGCACGCTCGGCGTCGGCGACAATTCGATCGTGCGGGTCAACTATCCGCGCAACACGGTCGAGGTCGACGACGCCATCAATCAGCTGAAGCTGCTGAAGACCCCGGTCAAGGCGGTGGTGATGCTGGCGACGACGCGCGCCGCAGCCAAGTTCATCGAGAAGGCCCAGGGCGTATTTCCGGGCGTCATCTTCGCCAACATCTCCGCGGTTGCTGGCTCGGCGCTCGCCAGCGAGCTGATGCTGCTCGGACCGCGCTACGCCGAGGGCGTGATCGTCAGCCAGACCGTGCCCGGCGTTTCCGGCTATTCGAGCCTGGTGCTCGAATACAAGACCGCACTTGCGAAATATGCCCCGGGCGAGCCGGCCGACTACACCTCGCTCGAGGGCTACATCGCCGCGAGCATCCTGATCGAGGGACTGAAGCGCGCCGGTCCGAACTTCGATACCGAGCAACTGGTCGAAACGCTCGAGAACATGCGCAACATCGATCTCGGCCTCGGCACGCAGCTCGGCTTCGGCCGCGCCGAACACCAGGCTTCGCACAAGATCTGGGGCACGGCACTGGACGACAGCGGCACCTACCAACCCGTCGAACTTGAATAGGATACCGCTAGAGGCGCGACGGCCTCAACTACCAGGACAAAAGAGCGACAGAGAAACCCGACATTAATTCGAAATGCCACGAATAGTAGAACGAAGAGGATTTGAAACAAGCTGAGCAGGTGGAAGGTTCGATGGCCGTGCGTTGGTCCGCGTTGATCATCGGGAGTGTTTTCGTAGCTCCCTTCAGCCCCGCTTTGGCGGCGGCTCCCGACGTCGTCAGGGAGCTTGGCGGCCGGGTTGGACCGATCGTGGGACAGGCGTCCGCCTGCCCCGACATCGCGCAGGGCCGGGTCCAGAGCATCGTCGACAAATTCCGCGAAGCCATCCGCCAGGCGACGAGCAATGACGGCGAGCGCGATCAGCTGACCCGCAGCTTCAATGGCTACATCGCCGAGGGCCGTAGTCGTACGGGCGCCTCGCAGGCGACCTGCGCCGCCGCGGAGCGGCAACTGACGGAGCTCGAACGCTCGCTCGACCAGCCGGCTGCGGCGACGGCCCCGATCACACCGGTCAAGGCCGAAACGACGACTGGCGCCGTCACCGCGAGCCCCGTGCGCGGCATCACCGACCGCGAGATCCGCTTCGGCATGGTCCTGCCGTTCTCCGGCATCCGCAAGGAGACCGGGCGTCAGATGCGCCAGGGCATCGAGGCCGCGTTCGCACGCACCAACGACGCCGGCGGCGTCAACGGGCGCATGCTCCGTCTCGTGGCGGCGGACGACGGCTACGATCCGGGCCGCACGCTGGCGGCGATGACGCAGCTCTACGACAGGGAGCAGGTGTTCGGCTTCATCGGCAACGTCGGCACCGCCAACTCGCAGGTGGCGATCCCCTATGCGCTGGAGCGGCGCACGCTGTTCTTTGCGCCGAACACCGGCGCAGCAGTGGTGCGACGCGATCCGCCGGATCGCTACGTCTTCAACTATCGGGCGAGTTACGCCGAGGAGACGGCCGCGCTGGTGCGCTACCTGATCAACATGAAGCGCGTCTCGCCCAGGCAGATCGCCGTGTTCACCCAGCAGGACCCATTCGGCGACGACGGTTTCGCCGGTGTCGCGAAGGCCTACCGGCAGTTGAACATCGGCGACGCCGTAACGCGCATCAACTATCCGCGCGCGACGATGGACGTGGAAGAGGCGGTCAATCAGGTCAAGGCGCACAAGCCGGGACTCAAGGCGGTCATCATGGTAGCGACCGATCGCGCCGCCGCGAAGTTCATCGAGAAGACGCGCGACGCGGTGCCGGGCCTGATCTACGCCAACGTGTCCGCCGTCGGCTCGACCTCGCTCGCGGCCGAGCTCAAGCTGCTCGGCCCGCGCTTCACCAACGGCGTCATCGTGACGCAGGGCGTGCCGGCGGTTTCTGGCTATTCGAGCCTCGTGCTCGACTACAAGAACGCCCTGGCCAAATACGCTCCCGGCGAGGCGCCGGACTATACGTCTCTCGAAGGCTATATCGCGGCGACGATTTTGATCCAGGCGCTGAAGCAGACCAATCCGCTCGACACCGAGCGACTGGTCGACACGCTCGAATCGATGCGCAGCCTCGATCTCGGCCTCGGCACGACGCTCGCATTTGGACGCGCGGAGCACCAGGCCTCACACAAGATCTGGGGTACCGCCCTCGACGAAACCGGCACGTATCAGGCAATCGAACTTGAGTAGAATTAGCTTCTAAGGGGAAGAACTGGTGAAGACGTTTCGTTAGCAGGTCCTAAAGTATGATCGGAAAAAGGCGTGTCGGGTTACCGAAATGGTCATGCTCTTAGGAAAGGCTGGTCTGTGCATGGTGACGGTCTTATGTCTTCTCCGTCGCAGACACGGCGTCAATTCACCAGGCGGAAGACCTGGATGGGGTCCAAAGTGGGATAGTGGCAATGAACTTTCGTTGTAGCGTGTTCTTGGTTGCGGCATTGCTCGCAACGCCCGCCAGCGCGGCGGGCACCAATGCGGATGTGGTGCGTAATCTTGCGAGCCGGGTCGGGCCGATCGTGGGAGCAGCATCCGCCTGTCAGGCGATCGACCAGGGCCGCGTTCAGGCCATTGTCGACAAGTTTCGCGAGGTGATCCGGGAGGCCTCCACCGGCGGCTCGGATCGTGACGAGCTCACCCGCGTCTTCAACGGCTACGTCGCCGATGGACGCAACCGCGTCGGGGCGGCTCAGACCGACTGTAACTCCGCGGGCCGCCAGCTCGCCGAGCTCGAGCGCTCGCTCGGGCAAAGCGCGCCGAGCCAGACCGCCACCAGCCTCGCCGGGGTGATCGCCCCGTCCGCGGCCGTGGCTGCGACGGCACCGACCGCGACGCTGCCGCCGGCGTCCACCTCCAACGTCCAGGGCGTCACCGCCAACGAGATCCGCTTCGGCATCGCCGCTCCGTTCTCGGGCGCTGCCAAGGAGCTCGGCCGGCAGATGAAGATGGGCATCGAGGCCGCCTTCAACCGCGCCAACGACGCCGGCGGCATCGCCGGGCGCTCGCTGCGGCTCTATTCGGCCGACGACGGCTACGAGCCGTCGCGGACGCTGGACGCGATGAAGCAGCTCTACGAGAAGGACAAGGTGTTCGGCTTCGTCGGCAATGTCGGTACCCCGACGTCTGCCGTGGCGATGCCCTACGCCCTGCAGCGCCGCGTGCTGTTCTACGGCGCGTTCACCGGCGCCAACCTCCTGCGCAACGATCCGCCGGATCGCTACGTGTTCAACTATCGCGCCAGCTACGCCGAAGAGACCGACACCGTCGTTCGCTATCTGGTCAAGCTGCGCCGCCTGCCGGCCAAGGACATCGCCGTGTTCGCGCAGCAGGACGCCTATGGTGATGCCGGCTTCTCCGGTGTGGCCAAGGCCTTCCGCTCGCTCGGCCTTGCCGACACGTCCATCTTGCGCCTCAACTACAAGCGCAACACGGTCGACGTGGACGACGCGGTCAACCAGCTGCGGGCGTTGAAGAACCCGCCCAAGGCGATCGTCATGGTCGCAACCTATCGCGCCGCCGCGAAGTTCATCGAGAAGACGCGCGATCTGTTCCCGCACATGATCTACACCAACGTCTCCTTCGTGGGCTCGACCGAGCTCTCGGACGAGCTGATGCTGCTCGGCCCGCGCTATGCCAGCGGCGTCATCGTCACCCAGGTGGTGCCGGCCGTCGGCGGCTATTCGAGCGCCGTGCTCGAATACAAGAGCGCGCTCGAGAAGTACTTCCCGGGCGAGGCACCGTCCTACGTGTCGTTCGAAGGCTACGTCTCGGCCAACGTGCTGGTCCAGGCGCTGCGCCGGGTTGGCCCGCAGCTCGACACCGAGGCGCTGATCGACACGCTGGAAAACATGCGTGACATCGATCTCGGTCTCGGCGCCAAGCTCGGCTTCGGCCGCGCCGAACACCAGGCCTCGCATAAGATCTGGGGCACGGCGCTCGACGAGCGCGGCAAGTTCCAGGCGATCGAGCTGGAATAGCCCGCCCGCTTGTTGCGACCTCAACAAAAAAGCGCGACAGCCCTGGCTGCCGCGCTTTTCTTTTGTCCGTCGCGGAGCCGCTTAGAGCGGCGGATCGATTGCCTCGTCATATTCCTTCTTGAAGCGCGCGATCAGCTCGGCGGCGGGCAGCACGTCCTTGATGGCGCCGATGCCCTGCCCTGAGCCCCAGATCTCCTTCCATGCCTTCGGCTTGGCGCGCTCGCCCGAGGCGTCGGTGCCGAAGCTCATCTTCGACGGATCGGAGGTCGGGAGATTGTCCGGATCGAGGCCGGCTGCGACGATCGACGGCTTCAAATAGTTGCCGTGCACGCCGGTGAACAGGTTCGAATAGACGATGTCGTCGGCGCCCGAGCTGGTGATCATCTGCTTGTAGCCTTCGACCGCATTCGCCTCCTTGGTGGCGATGAAGGCCGAGCCGATATAGGCGAAGTCGGCGCCGAGCACGCGCGCGGCACGGATGGCGCGGCCGTTCCCGATCGCGCCCGACAGCGCGATCGGGCCATCGAACCAGCTCCGCGTCTCCGCCACGAAGGCAAACGGCGAGATCGTGCCGGCATGTCCACCGGCGCCCGCCGCGACCAGGATCAAGCCGTCGGCGCCCTTCTCGATCGCCTTGTGCGCGAAGGTCTGGTTGATGACGTCGTGGAAGACGATGCCGCCCCAGCCGTGCGCCGCCTGGTTCAGCTCCTCGCGCGCGCCGAGCGAGGTGATCATCATCGGCACCTTGTACTTCTCGCACAGCGCGAGATCCTGCTCGAGCCGGTTGTTGGAACGATGCACGATCTGGTTGACGGCGAACGGCGCCGACGGGCGTTCCGGATGCGCCCGGTCATAGGCAGCGAGCTCCTCCGTGATGCGCGCCAGCCATTCGTCGAGCAGCGCGGCCGGCCGCGCGTTGAGCGCCGGAAACGAACCGACCACGCCGGCCTTGCACTGCGCGATCACCAGGTCGGGCACGGAGATGATGAACAGCGGCGAGCCGATCACCGGGATCGTCAGGCGGCCCTTGAACAAGGCGGGCATGGACATGGATGGGAATTCCTCTTGCGTTGAAATGCGGAAACACTCGTGATCGCGAGCATGCCCGACATCATGCCGTGATGGCAATTCGCTCGCAGAGGGACCGGAAAAGCCGGACCAGGGTCTTGCGTTGAGACGCTGGCGTGCCGGCGTCATTGGCAGAGCGCCGAGGTCACGTAGGTGTCCGTCCGGCAATCGCCCGGCTTGCGCTCGCGACCGGGGATCAGCACCCGCGCCGAGCAGGTCTCCGCAGAATCGGTGTTGAGGCTCTTGCCTTCCTTGTAACCCTTGCCCTGGCACAACCGGTCGGCGCCGAGCTTGCAATCCGGCGTGCCGTTGGCGGCGATCGGGCAGACCGAGCGGCCGGAGATCATGCTCGAGGGCTGGGCGAGGCGCGACAAGGTCTCGCCGGTCTCCTTCAGCACGTCGGCGCCGCCCTTCGGCGCGACCGGGCCACCGGGCTGCACCGGTGTCGCAGCGGGCTGATCCGCGGCAGCGCCGGTGGGATCGCTGCCGGCCGCCGGCGGCTCGGCGCGGGCATCGCCCGAAGGCTTCAGCGGAATGATCGACATCTTCTCGAACAGCTTGCCGAGCTCCTCCACCAGACCCGGACTGGAAGGCGGCGCAGGCTGGACGGCACGCGCCTGCTGCGGTGGCTGTTGCGGCGCTTCTCGCAGCCCCAAGGAAGGCGTCGTTTGCGCCCATGCCGCGGCGGCGGAGAGAACCGAGACGACGGCGAGCAGCGCCGCGCCTGCCCCCAGCCCCGGGCGCAGCGGCCGCATCAGATCAGCTTCACGGCGATGACGAATCCGGCCACCAGCACGGCCGCGCCGATCGCCACCCACAGGCCGAGATGCTTCTCGATGCGCACCCTGATCCATTCGCCATAGCGGTTGAGCAATATCGCGGCGATGAAAAAGCGGCCGCCGCGCGCGATGATCGAGCAGACGACGAACAGAAAGAGATTGTAGCCGGCGAAGCCCGACGTGATCGTGACCAGCTTGTAGGGGATCGGCGTCAATCCCTTCACCAGGATGATGACGGCGCCCCACTCGGCGTAGGAGGCACGGAACGCCTCGACCTTGTCGCCGAGGCCGTAGAGCTGGATCAGCCAATGGCCGAGGGAGTCGTAGAGCAGCGCGCCGATGGCATAACCGACCAGGCCGCCCGCCACCGAGGCCGCGGTGCAGACGCCGGCGAACAGCCACGCCCGCTGCGGCTTCGCCAGCGACATCGGGATCAGCATCACATCCGGTGGCACCGGAAAGAACGAGCTTTCGGCGAAGGCAACCGCGGCCATGATCCACATGGCATGCGGCTTGTGGGCGGCGTCGATACACCAGTCGTAGATCCGTCTGAGCATGCTGGCGATGAAGCAAACCGGGCAGGATTTGTCCATGGTCCATATGTCGACCCGAATCGGACCGCCACACTAGTGCCGCTTGCGGATGGTCCGGCTTTCGGCCGCGACGATCGGTCGCCCCGCCACCCGTCCGGGCGCGGCCTTGGCGACCTTCACCGGCGATTTCGGCAGCTTCTCGGCGATGCCGAGCATCAGCTCGCGCCGTTCCATCTCGCGCCAGACGTCCTCGGGCTGGACATCGAGCTCGGCCCACAGCACGGCCAGATTGTAGATCAGGTCGGCGCTTTCGCGCACCACGGCCTGGGCGTCGCCGCCGACGGCATCGATCGCAACCTCGATCGCCTCCTCGGCGAGCTTCTTGGCCATCTTGGCCGTGCCCTGCTGCATCAGCTTGGCCGTGCGCGATCGCGCGGGGTCGAGATCCCTGGCCGCCAGGACAGCGCGATAGAGCCGATCGATCGAATCAGTCATCTGGCCACAATAGTTAAATTCGATGGTCCGCATATTAACGTTCGCGGCAGGCAAGAAAAAATCCGCCGGCACGGCGGCCGGCGGATCGTTTCGTCCGATCTCACATCACCAATGCGGGTGATGGTAATAGCCGCCACCGTAATAGGGGCCGCCGCCGTAATACTGATAGCGCGGTCCGTAGCCATAATAGGCCGGCCGGCCATAGTAATAGTTGTCCTCGTAGTAGGAGCGGCGGTTCTGCGTCGCCGCGATGGCAAGTCCGGTGCCGACGATCCCGGCGAACGCCGCCGCAGCCGCCGCGCCACCATTGCCGCGATAGTGGCGCCGGCGCGCGCTGACATCGGTCAGGCCGCCATCATTGGCCGTCTTGGCGACGACGCCCTTCTCGGCCGGCGCGGAGCCGGCAAAGGCGAGTGTCGGCTGCACGGCCGTCAAAGTCACCGCGGCCACCGTCGCCAGGACGGTAGCACGGCCAAAGCGTGAAAAACTTCCGCGCTGTGCGATCATGTGGATCCTCCGTACGATCTAATCTCGGGTACCAACTCGCGAACTGCGCCCACAGTTCCCCTCGCGAAACCCGGAGTCGAAGCCGCAAATCGCCGCAGGCCTTGCTCATGGACCGTTCACATTCGATCCGACATGATCAGGCACCGCCGGCCCCGAGCGGCAGCGACACCGCGACGCTGTCACGAAATTGACATCTCGATCCCGCGATGGCCGGCGAACTGATTAGAATACCGGCGTGACAAGACCGGTACGGCCTGCGAATACCGGCGTGACATGATGCGCATGCGACGACCCGTCACCCTGCTTGCCTTGGCGCTCCTCGCCGCCTTCGTCGTGCCCTCATGCCTGTCGAGAGAGGAAGCCGCAGCGGAGGAGCCGAAACGTCCGGTCGCCGTCATGTTCGCGCTGGATCGGCCGCTCGATGGCAGCATGGCGCCACTGGTCCTCGCCGCCAGCCGCGGGCTGTTCGCCACCGAGGGCGTGACCGTCACCATCACCACGGCCAAGGGCTCTCCCGATGCGATCGCGCGGGTGGCCTCCGGCGAGACCGACATGGCGCTCGCCGACATCAACGAGCTGATCCGCTATCGCGACGCGTCGAACAGCCAGCCGGTCAAGGCCGTGTTCGTGCTGTTCAACAGGGCGCCTTATGCGATCATCGCGCGCAGGAGTCGCGGCATCAACGGGCTCGGCGACATCGAAGGCAAGACGCTCGGCGTCGCCGAGGGCGATCTCTCGATCCGGCTGTGGCCGGCGGTCGTGAGGCACAACCATCTCAGGCCCGAGACCATCAAGCTGTCGCGCGTTGGCGCGGCCGTGCGCGAGCCGATCCTGTCCGCCGGCCAGGTCGATGCCGTCAGCGGCTTCTCGTATCTCTCGGCGATCAATCTGCGCGACCGCGGCGTGCCCGCCGCCGATCTCGCGGTGCTGCGCTTCGCTGATTATGGCTGCGAGGCCTATGGCCATGCGGTGATCGTCAATCCCGGCTTTGCGGCCAAGCAGCCGGCGGCGGTGAAGGGCTTCCTGCGCGCGCTGACATCGGGGCTCCAGCTTGCCATCAAGGACCCTGCCGGCGCGATCGCCGACGTGGTGAGCCGGATGGATGACGGCTCCCGCGAGCTCGAGCTGCAGCGACTGCAGAGCGTGCTCGTCGACAACGTGCTGACGCCGGACGTCCGCCGCGATGGCATCGGCAGCATCGAGCCCGCCCGGTTCGAGCGGGCCCTCGACCAGCTCGCGGAGGACGGCAAATTCCACCACAAGCGTCCGCAACCCGCCGACATCTTCGACGACAGCTTCCTGCCGCCCGCCGACAGCCGGCTCGTCAACTGAGCGCTCGCCGCGGCGGCCGTTCCCTTGCTAACATGGTGCCGCGCGCCCAGCGCTGATTCCAACTGCCGACACGAAGCGCCCCGCCATGTCCCTGCTCCGCATCTATGCCCGCGTGCTCCATCTGCTCGGAAAGGAGGCGCGGCTCGGCTGGTTTCTCGCGATCGCCAACCTGGCGCTGGCGGTGGCGCAGTTCGCCGACCCGGTGCTGTTCGGACGCATTGTCGACTCGCTCTCTGGCAAGGCCTCGGCCAGCACCGCCTGGCCGCTGCTCGCGGCCTGGGCCGGATTCGGCCTGTTCACGATTCTGGCCAGCGCCTGGGTCGCGCTGCAGGCCGACCGGCTGGCGCACCGGCAGCGCCATGCGGTGCTGACGAGCTATTTCGAGCACATTTTGCAGCTGCCGCTGACGTTCCATTCCGGCACCCATTCCGGCCGGCTGATGAAGGTGATGATCAACGGCACCGACGCGCTGTGGAAGCTGTGGCTGTCGTTCTTCCGCGAGCACTTCGCCGCGATCATGTCGGTGCTGGTGCTGCTGCCGCTGTCGCTCTATCTGAACTGGCGGCTCGCGATCCTCTTGTTCGTGCTGTGCGTCGTGTTCACCGTGCTGACGACGCTGGTGGTGCGCAAGACCTACGGCATGCAGAGCGAGGTCGAGGAGCATTACAGCGACCTGTCGGCGCGTGCCTCCGACGCGCTCGGCAACGTCGCGCTGGTGCAGAGCTTCGTGCGCATCGATGCCGAGGTGCAGGGCCTGCGCACCGTCGCCGGACAATTGCTGTCGGTGCAGATGCCGGTGCTCGGCTGGTGGGCGCTGGTGACGGTCATCACGCGTGCCTCGACCACCATCACCGTGCTCGCGATCTTCACGCTCGGCATCGCCCTGCATCAGGCCGGGCTGACGTCGGTGGGCGAGATCGTGATGTTCGTGTCGTTCGCGACCATGCTGATCCAGAAGCTGGAGCAGGTCGTGTCCTTCATCAACAACGTGTTCATGGAGGCGCCCCGGCTGGCCGAGTTCTTCACCGTGCTCGATGCCGTGCCGGCCGTGCGCGACCGCCCCGACGCGATCGAGGTCGGCCGACTCTCGGGCCTGGTCGAATTCAACGATGTGTCGTTCTCCTACGACGGCAAGCGGCCGGCGGTGGAGGACCTCACTTTCACCGCGCTGCCCGGCCAGACTATCGCGCTGGTCGGCCCGACCGGCGCCGGCAAGTCGACGGCGATCGCGCTCCTGCATCGCGCCTTCGACCCGCAGTCGGGCTTCATCAAGATCGACGGCATGGATGTGCGCGGATTGAAGCTCGCGGCGCTGCGCCGGAACATCGGCGTCGTGTTCCAGGAGGCGCTCCTGTTCAACCGCTCGATCCGCGAGAACCTTTTGGTCGGCAAGCCCGACGCGACCGACGAGGAGCTGCGCACCGCCGCCGCGCGCGCCCAGGCGCTCGACTTCATCGATCGTGCCGACCAGGGTTTCGATACCAACGCGGGCGAGCGCGGCCGCATGCTGTCCGGTGGCGAGCGCCAGCGGCTCTCGATCGCGCGTGCCCTCTTGAAGGATCCACCGATCCTGATTCTCGACGAGGCGACCTCCGCGCTCGATGCCGTCACCGAGGCCAAGCTCAACGCGGCGCTCGACGAGGTGATGAGGGGACGCACGACCTTCGTGATCGCACACCGGCTCTCGACCATCCGCAACGCGACGCGAATCCTGGTGTTCGAGAACGGACGCGTGATCGAAAGCGGAACGTTCGATGAACTCGTCGCCAAGGGCGGCCACTTCGCGGAACTCGCGAAGGCCCAGTTCATGGTGCAGGAGAGCGCGCGCGCGACTCTCGCAGCGCCCGAGAGCGACGGCACCATCGTCAAGACCTGATCGCGGGACGCTTTCATCGTGGAATTGAATGGCTGGCCTCTGTTCGCCAGCGTCGAGCCGGTATAGGTTCGCGGCCTGCCGCAACCAAAGCGGCGCCGGACACGCTTGAAACCCGAAAGCCCGCTTGCCCACCTCGCCGCGCGAGGCGGGTCTCAAAGGACCGGACCAGACCAGTGCAGACGCTTCGCCTGTTGTTCCGCTACGCCCCGATCAAGATCATCGCTCTCGCTGCCGCTCTCGTGCTCGCGCCGCGCTGGGCCCATGCCGAGGCGCTGCTGCTCGTCGAAGCCGACACCGGCAAGGTGCTGGAGGCGCAGAACGCGACCTATCCGTGGTACCCTGCATCGGTCACCAAGCTGATGACGGCCTATGTCACCTTGAAGGCGGTCAAGGACGGCAGGATCACGCTCGACACGCTGTTCACGGTCTCACCGACCGCGGCATCACAGTCGCCGTCGAAGATGGGCTATCGGCCCGGCACGCAGGTCACCGTCGACAACGCACTGAAGATGATGCTGGTGAAGTCCGCCAATGACATGGCGGTGGTCTTGGCCGAGGGCGTCGGCGGCTCCATCGACGGCTTCTCGGCGATGATGAACGACACCGCCCGCAAGCTCGGCATGACGCAGACCAGCTACGTGAATCCGAACGGACTGCCTGCCGACGGCCAGATCACCTCGGCGCGTGATCTCGCGATCCTGGCGCGCGCCATCATCCGCGATCTTCCGGAGTACGAATATTTCGTCCACATCCCGTCGATCCGCTACGGCCGCCGCGTGGTGCAGAACTTCAACAAGCTGATCGGGCGCTATCCCGGCGCCGACGGTTTCAAGACCGGCTTCATCTGCGCCTCCGGCTACAATCTCGTGGCGTCGGCGACCCGCAACGGCAAGCGCCTGATCGCGGTGGTGCTCGGCGCCTCCTCGGGACAGATGCGCGCCGTGCGCGCGATCCAGATGCTGGACCGCGGCTTCAACGGCAACCAGCTGAGCTGGCTGAAGTCGCCGCTGGGCACGGTCGATCAGCTGGCCCCCGTCGACGCGACGCCGCCCAACCTGCGCGACGACATGTGCAACGGCCGCCGCCACCGACCAGCCAGCGACGACGACGAGGACACCGTTGCCGGTGCGGACGGCGAAGCGACCGGCGGCACCCTGCTCGCCGGCCTGCAGACGCCGACCATGAAGCCGTCCGAGCTGCTGGCGGCGGCGCCCGCCCCGTCCGAGCCGGTGCTGGTCTACACCGGCCCGACGCGCACCGGCGCGGCGCTGATCGCCGCCGTCGCCGCCGATGCCGACGCGCAGACCGCGACCAAGCACCGCGGCAAGAAGGCGCATGCCGCCGCCCGGAAGGACGCCAAGCCGGCGACCCGGACCGCCGCCAAGACCGATGCGGATGCGAAGGCCGCTGCGAAGCCGCAGGCCAAGCCGGCTGAGGCCAAGCCGGGCGCGGCCCGCCACGTCGCCGCCAAGCACGAAGCCGGCGGAAAAACGGCGGAAAAAGCCGGCTCCGACGCGCCCAAGCCCACCAAACCCAAGGCTGCCGCAAAGCCGAAGACGGACGGCAAGCCCGCGCCGAAGGACGGCTGATCCCGCGCGGCGCATACGGCCGCAGCCAGCAATTGGCACGGGCCCTCGGCCCGGATCGCCCGTCCCTCCCCTTTCGTCGCCGCGCCGGCCGCTTGCCTTGAACCGCCGGAAATTCGATATTGGCGCCGCCGGCCCGAGCGAGGCCGGCGGCTGCCGATAGACGAACAAGAGACGATCAGAGAGGAAGGGTCATGGAGCGCATCTGGCTCAAGCACTATCCGGCCGGCGTTCCCGCCGATATCGATCCGGGCAAATACCCGTCGCTCGTCGACCTGCTGGAAGAGAGCTTCAGGAAATTCGCCGATCGCCGCGCCTTCATCTGCATGGACAAGGCGATCAGCTATCGCGAGCTCGACGATATGTCGGTCGCGATGGGCGCCTATCTGCAGGGCCTGGGGCTGGCAAAGGGCGCGCGCGTCGCGCTGATGATGCCGAACGTGCTGCAATATCCGATCGCGATCTCCGCGGTGCTGCGCGCGGGCTACGCGGTCGTCAACGTCAACCCGCTGTACACGCCGCGCGAGCTCGAGCACCAGCTCAAGGATTCCGGCGCCGAGGCGATCATCGTGCTGGAGAACTTTGCCCACACGGTGCAGCAGGTGGTCGGCCACACCCAGGTCAAGCACATCGTCGTCGCCAGCATGGGCGACCTGCTCGGCTTCAAGGGCGTGATCGTCAACCTCGTCGTCCGCCGCCTGAAGAAGATGGTGCCGGCGTTCTCGCTGCCGGGCGCGGTCCCCTTCAACGATGCGCTCGCCGCCGGCCGCGGCAAGCGCTTCCAGAAGCCCACCATCGGTCCAGACGACGTCGCCTTCCTGCAATATACCGGCGGCACCACCGGCGTCTCCAAGGGCGCCACGCTGCTCCACCGCAACGTCGTCGCCAATGTGCTGCAGAACGATGCGTGGCTGCAGCCGGTGATGGACAAGCCGCCGCATGTCGATCAGCTGCTGATCGTCTGTGCGCTGCCGCTCTACCACATCTTCGCGCTGACCTGCTGCTTCCTGCTCGCGGTGCGCGCGGGCGGCGCCAATCTCTTGATCCCCAATCCGCGCGACATCCCCGGCTTCATCAAGGAGCTCATGAAGTATCAGGTCACCACCTTCCCGGCCGTCAACACGCTCTACAACGGCCTGCTGCATCATCCTGACTTCCGCAAGATCGATTTCTCCAAGCTGAAGGTCTCCAACGGCGGCGGCATGGCCGTGCAGCGCCCGGTGGCCGAGCAGTGGAAGCAGGTGACGGGCTGCAGCATCGCCGAAGGCTACGGCCTGTCGGAGACCGCACCGGTGCTGACCTGCAACGTACCGACCTCGACGGAATTCACCGGCACCATCGGCCTGCCGCTGCCGTCGACCTGGCTCTCGATCCGCGACGACGACGGCAACGAAGTGCCGCTGGGACAACCCGGCGAGATCTGCGCCAAGGGCCCGCAGGTGATGGCAGGCTACTGGAATCGTCCCGACGAGACCGCCAAGGTGATGACGGCGGACGGCTTCTTCCGCACCGGAGACGTCGGCGTCATGGCCGCGGACGGCTCGGTCAAGATCGTGGACCGCAAGAAGGACATGATCCTGGTCTCCGGCTTCAACGTCTATCCGAACGAGGTCGAAGAGGTCATCGCGACCCATCCGGGCGTGCTGGAGACCGCCGTGATCGGGCTGCCGGACGAGAAGACCGGCGAGGTCGTCAAGGCGTTCGTGGTGAAGAAGGACCCCAACCTCACGTCCGAGGACATCATCAAGCACTGCCACGAGCAGCTCACGAACTACAAGGTGCCGAAGCAGATCGAGTTCAGGACCGAGCTGCCGAAGACCAATGTCGGCAAGATCCTGCGCCGGGAGCTGCGCGACGAGAAGAAGAAGCCGGCAGCAGCGGCCTGAGTCCATTGGCGCCGCAAGCCCCGGCGCGCGATGAGGGACGTGCGATGACGGATACGTGATCACGGCGGGCCGTTGCCGTTTCCGGCCCGCCGAATAGTGTAGCGCGCACCGCGCAAGACACATCCAGGGGAAGGAGTAACTCGAATGACCATCCAGGTTGGCGATAAGCTGCCGCAGGCCCAATTCCGCGTCATGACCGGCGAAGGCCCGCAGGTCAAAACCACCGACGACATCTTCAAGGGCAAGAAGGTCGCGCTGTTCGCGGTGCCCGGCGCCTACACCGGCACCTGCCACAAGATGCATCTGCCCAGCATCTTCCTCAACGCCTATGCGATGAAGGACAAGGGCGTCGACACCATCGCGATCGTCTCGGTCAACGACGCCTTCGTCATGAACGCCTGGAAGCGCGACACCGACCAGCGCGACGAGGCCGTGTTCCTGGCCGACGGCAATGCCGAGTTCACCAAGGCGATCGGCATGGAGCTCGACGCGTCCGGCGCCGGCCTCGGCATCCGCTCCAAGCGCTATTCGATGCTGGTCGAGGACGGCAAGGTCACCAAGCTGAACCTCGAAGCCGCCCCGGGCAAGGTCGAGGTCTCCGGCGGCGACACGCTGCTCGGGCAGCTGTAAAGCCGCGCCGGCCTCCGATACGAGGCACACCGCCTCCCGACTCACCAGTGTCATTCCCCGCGAAAGCGGGGAATCCAGTAAGCCTCGGCCTATCGCCAGAACACGACGGCCGGTGAGTGCTAGATCGCCCGGTCAAGCCGGGCGATGACGGTTGAATAATAAGACTAACGGGTGAGATTGAGCGCCGGTGCAGCTCATCGACGATATCACCGACGAACATCTGCGCCAGCCCGCCCCGCCTCTCGCCAGCGTCGAAAGTTCAGATGGCCGTCACGCTGAAATACGCCAGTACTCGGGCTGAGGTCTGGGATTGGTATTGGCGCGCCTGGCGCAAGAAACTCTGGGTGCTGCACGCATATTCCGCTCTTTTCTTCATTGCGCTCGCACTCATTTGGGATGGCCATTGGCCACCGCATGATTACGCAAAACTGCTTTATGGCCTGCTTGCCGCTGGCGTTTTCGTGGCGTTTCTCGTCGCTTTCCCACAGCTGATGTTCAAGCCGCAGCACCGAGAGCTCACAGCCAGCGAAGATGGCCTCTACACCAAGATCGGCAACAAGAGCCGTGCATGGAGCTGGAGAGAGATATCCACGATCGAAGAGACGCCTGAGCTAGTCACAATCACCGGGAAGAACGGAAATGCCCTCTTGATTCCGCGCCGAGCATTCGACTCGGAGGAACATAAGCGGCTCTTCGCAGCGGCAGTTGAGACCTGGCATCGGCGCGGTGCAAATTAGGGGCCCGCCCTGATTCATATCCAGTACGCCGATTGAACACGACCGGTGGTGAGTACTGGATCGCCCGGTCTCGAGCCGGGCGACGAAAGTCGAGTGTGGGGCGATGATTCGGTTAACCAACCCGTCAGCCCCGCACGTTCTTCTGCATCCTGGCCATAGCCACGCCATCGCGTGCGAGCTGATCGGCACGCTCGTTCTCCGGGTGGCCCGCGTGGCCCTTGACCCAGTGCCAGTTGACCTTGTGCGGCTTCAGCGCCGCGTCGAGCCGCTGCCACAGCTCGGCGTTCTTGACCGGCTTCTTGTCGGCGGTCTTCCAGCCATTGCGCTTCCAGCCGTGGATCCATCCGGTGATGCCCTGCCGGACATATTGGCTGTCGGTGTAGAGCTCGACCTGGCACGACTTCTTCAGCGCCTCCAGCGCCGAGATCGCGGCCATCAGCTCCATGCGGTTGTTGGTGGTGTGCGGCTCGCCGCCCTTCAGCTCTTTTTCGTTGTCGCCGAAGCGCAGGATCGCGCCCCAGCCGCCCGGCCCCGGATTCCCCGAGCAGGCGCCATCGGTGTAGATGCTGACGACCGGATGCTCGCTCACGCCAATGCTCCGCCGATGCCATAGTCGCGCACGCTGGTCACCGCCTGGTGGAAGCGCAGCTTGCGGACATATTCGAGCGGATCCTTGGGCTTCACCAGCGCGCCGGGAGGCACGTTGAGCCAGTCCACCAGCCGCGTCAGCAGGAAGCGGATCGCGGCGCCGCGCGCCAGCAGCGGCAGCGCCTCCAGCTCGGCGTCCGACAGCGGCCGGACGCGGCCATAGGCGTTGAAGAAGGCGCGCGCCTTGGTGACGTTCAGCGAATGATCGGCCTCGAAGCACCAGGCGTTGAGGCAGATCGCGACGTCATACGCCAGAATGTCGTTGCAGGAGAACGGGAAGTCGATCAGCCCCGAGAGCTTGTCGCCGAGGAAGAACACGTTGTCCGGGAACAGGTCGGCGTGGATGACGCCTTCCGGCAGATGCGTCGGCCAGGAGCGCCCGAGATGATCGAGCTCGGCGGAGAGCAGCGCGGAGAGGCCGGCCTGCACCGTGTCGGCGCGGTCGGCGGCCTGCGCGAACAACGACCGCCAGCCGGCGACCGAGAGCGGATTCTTGCGCACCAGCGGGAAGTCGCGTCCGGCCAGATGCATCTGCGCCAGCGCCGCGCCGACGCCGGCGCAGTGGGTGACGTTCGGCTTGCGCGGCCACATGCCTTCCAGGAAGTTGATGATCGCCGCGGGCCGGCCGGACAGGCTCGAATACACCGCCCCGTCGCGGTTGCGGGCGGGCTGCGGACAGCTCACGCCGCGCTCGGCGAGGTGGGCCATCAGGCCCAGAAAATACGGCAGGTCATCCACCGCCACGCGCTTCTCGTACAGCGTGAGGATGAAGGAGCCCTTGGTGGTGTGGAGCAGGAAGTTGGAGTTTTCGACCCCTTCGGCGATGCCCTTGTAAGAGAGCAGCTCGCCGATGTCGTAGGTCTTGATGAAATCCGCAAGCTCGTCGGCGGCGACGTCGGTATAGACCGCCATGCGCTATCCCAGTTATCGAAGTTCGCCTGCCCCCGCCTCTCCGATGCGAACTTCGTCACCGGACAGGCCCGTAGCGCCCTTCATCGCGCATGCGGGCGCCGCGTTCAAGGCCGAGAGGCCGCCGAGGGCGGAAAAGAACCGGCCGACTTACTCGGCTGCCGCTTCCGGCCGGAGCGAGCGCGGCAGCGGGAAGAATTCGTTCTCTTCCGCCGCAGAGACCGTCTCGACATGGAGCACGTAGCGCTCGGCAAAGGCGCCCATGATCTCCTCGACGATCACCTCCGGCGCCGAGGCGCCGGCTGTGATGCCGAGGCTCTTGATGCCCTCGAAGCGCGCCCAGTCGATGTCCGAGGCGCGCTGCGCCAGCACGGCAATCGGGCAGCCCTCGCGCTCGGCGACCTCGCGCAGGCGCTGCGAGTTCGACGAGTTCGGCGCACCGACCACGATCAGCGCATCGACCACCGGGGCCACCTTCTTGACCGCCAGCTGGCGGTTGGTGGTGGCGTAGCAGATGTCTTCCTTGTGGGGGCCCGAGATGTTCGGGAAACGGCCCTTGAGGATCGCGACGATATCCTTGGTGTCGTCGATCGACAGCGTGGTCTGGGTGACGAAAGCGAGGTTGTTGGGGTCTTTCGGGGTGAAGGTCGCCGCGTCCTCGGCGGTCTCGATCAGCGTCACGGCGCCGGCCGGAAGCTGGCCGACGGTGCCGACCACCTCCGGATGGTGCGAATGGCCGATCAGCAGGATCTCGCGGCCGCGCTTGAAGTGGATCGCCGCCTCGCGGTGGACCTTGGTCACCAGCGGGCAGGTCGCGTCCAGGGAGAAGAAGTTGCGCGCCTGGGCCTCGGCCGGAACCGATTTCGGCACGCCATGGGCCGAGAACACCACCGGTGCATTGGTACTGTCGGGAATCTCCGCCAGTTCCTCGACGAAGATGGCGCCCTTGGTCTTCAGGCTGTCGACGACGTATTTGTTGTGCACGATCTCGTGTCGGACATAGACCGGGGCGCCATAGATGGCGAGCGCCCGTTCCACGGTGTCGATGGCGCGCACCACGCCGGCGCAGAAGCCGCGCGGCGAGCAGAGCACGATTTTGAGGTCTGGTTTGGCTGCCATGGGGCTGGTCTGAGCTGATCTATGCGGGCTGGTTTCGGCGACCACGGACCCCCGGGCCGGCAAGCGGGGGCGGTCGATACGCGAAGAACTTGGGTCTGACACTCGTTTGGGTAGGACTTGGGACTGCTTTCGAGCGCTGTCAAGGCCGTTTTCTCCAGGCCATTGCGCCCTGCCCCCGGGACGGCTTATATAGGGCCAATTCCCGTCATCGCCGATGACCGCAGGTTTCGCCTCCAGGGCCGGGGCGGAGCACAAAGGAGATTTGCCATGAGCAACGCCCCGCTGATGCCGAAGGCAACTGCCGTGTGGCTGGTCGACAATACCGCCTTGACCTTCGACCAGGTCGCCGATTTCACCAAGATGCACCCGCTGGAGGTGCGCGCCATTGCCGACGGGGACGCCGCCCAGGGCATCAAGGGCATGGATCCGATCTCGACCGGGCAGCTCACCCGCGAGGAGATCGAGAAGGCCGAGCGCGACCCGAATTACCGGCTCCGGCTGCAGGAGAGCAAGGTGGTGCTGCCGCCGCAGCCCAAGCGCAAGGGCCCCCGCTACACCCCGGTGTCGCGCCGCCACGAGCGCCCGAGCGCCATTCTCTGGCTGGTGCGGAACCATCCCGAGCTCAAGGACGCCCAGATCATGCGCCTGGTCGGCACCACCAAGACCACGATCGCGAGCGTGCGCGACCGCACCCATTGGAACGCGCAGACGCTGACGCCGATGGATCCGGTGACGCTCGGCCTGTGCTCGCAGATCGAGCTCGACTTCGAGGTCCAGCGTGCCGCCAAGGAAAAGCCGCTCGACGCCAATTACAGCGGCGCCACCCTGCTCCCGGCCTCCGAGACCACGCGCAAGGACGAGTACGAGCCGGCGGGCCGCGATGAGGACGATCTCAACGTCGACGCCGTGTTCGCCAAGCTCAAGACCATCGGCGGCAAGAAGCAGGACGACGAGGAAGAGTAGGACGGGCACCTCCTGTCCTCGGGTCAATTCACCCGCGACTGCCCCACCATCGGTGCCGTCCCTGCGAACGCAGGGACCCATAACCACAGGATTGCGTGACGGCTCAAGCTGGCTGTAACTCAGCGCGTCTTTCCTCACTCCCGCTGCGGCGTATGGGTCCCGGCTCAAGGCCGGGACGACGCCGGTTTTACAGGCCCGAGCCCGAGCTTCGCGACCCGCAAACAGTCCAAAAAAAATGGCGCCGGGAATGCCGGCGCCATGACAGTCTTGGGAGGAACTGAAAAAATCAGAACTTGTAGGTGACGCCGACGCCGACCAGCCACGGATCGATGTTGGCGCGGCCGGTGACCGGAATTGCGCCGTTGACGGTCGCCGAGTAGTTCGGCTGCAGCCACAGCTTCTTGACGTCGACGTTCAGGCCCCAGTGCCTGTCGAGCATGTAGTCGAAGCCGAACTGGACCGCGGCGCCCCACTGGTTGGAGATGTGCAGGTTGGTGACGGCAAGACCGTTCCACACCTGGTTCGCGGCGCTCTGGTTGAAGAAGACCGTGTAGTTCACACCCGCGCCGACATACGGCTTGAACGCGCCGAAATCGGTGAAGTGATATTGCAGGGTCAGCGTCGGCGGCAGCAGCCAGGCCTTGCCCATGTTGAGGCCGTCGAGCGAGCCGGTGCCGCCGATGGAATGCCGGGTGACGCCGAGGATCAGCTCGGCCGCGATGTTCTTGGTGAAGAAGTAGCTGATGTCGAGCTCGGGCACGACCGAGTTGGAGATCGACAGGCCGGAGTTCGGCGACGACAGCGCCGGCACGCCGGTCACGTTCACGGTGGAGCCGCCAGCATCCGGCAGCACGCCGAGCGCGCGCACGCGGAGCATCCACGGATTCCACGCCTCGACCACCGGCGCCTTGGTGTAGACCGGCGCCGCCTGCAGGTCGGCCGCTTGCGCCGAGCCCATGGCTCCGCAGATCGCCGCCAGCACCAGCAGCGACGACGAGAGTTTCAACATCCTGTTCATCGAGATCCCCATAGCCACCCTTGAGCAACATCTGCGCGGGCACGGCCGCGCCTTGCGGTCACAGATGTGGCAGGGACGCCATGGAGTTGGATTTGATCTCAATCAATCGGCATTGTTGCAGCGCCGATGTCACGCAACTGTTGCATCGAAGTCACGCGCCATGAGAGGCGCTTGCAGTGGCGCTCAGGGCCGGTCGGGGTGGTTCATCATGTATTCGCCGAGATCGCGCTGCCGGCGGTCGGCACGTGCCTCGGCGCGCTGCCGCTGCACGTCGCGGTCCTTGCGGCAGGCGACATACTCGGCGGAGCCCGGCGCGACCTTGCCACCGGCCTGACAGACCGCATCATCGTCGTCATTGCCGAGCGCCACCGCCGGACCCTGGTTGCGGGAGGCGCAGGCCGAGAGCGAAAATACGGCCATCAGCACCAGGGCCAGGCGGGCGGAGGTCTGTCGCATCGAACGTTCCATTCTCGTCAATCGGGCTGGTCTCCGCCGTTGCTTGACGAGAATGGGCGCCCGGGTCAAGCCCGGGTCACTTTTCAGCGGCGTCGTGTCAGACGCGGCTCTTCAGCGCCTCGCCGATTTCCTCGAGCACCTTGGGATCCTCGATCGTGGCCGGCATGCTCCATTGCTCGCCGTCGGCGATCTTCTTGATCGTGCCGCGCAGGATCTTGCCGGAGCGCGTCTTCGGCAACCGGCCGACGGTGATGGCGAGCTTGAACGCAGCGACCGGTCCGAGCTTGTCGCGTACCAGCGCCACGATCTCCTTTTCGATCTGCGACGGGCTGCGCGAGACACCGGCCTTGAGCACGATGAAGCCGCACGGCACCTCGCCCTTGATCGCATCCTTGATGCCGAGCACGGCGCATTCCGCGACGTCGGGATGCGAGGCCAATATCTCTTCCATGCCGCCGGTCGACAGCCTGTGGCCGGCGACATTGATGATGTCGTCGGTGCGGCCCATCACGAAGACATAGCCGTCCTCATCCTTGTAGCCGGCGTCTGAGGTCTTGTAGTAGCCGGGGAATTCGCTGAGATAGGATTCCTTGAAGCGGTCCTCCTGCTGCCACAGGGTCGGCAGGCAGCCGGGCGGCATTGGCAGCTTGATCACGATCGAGCCCATGGTGTTGGCGGGCACCGGCTTGGCGGCCTCGTCGACGATGTCGACCTGGTAGCCCGGCATCGGCACCGTCGGCGAGCCGTGCTTCACGGGCAACAGGCCAAGGCCGACCGGATTGCCGGCGATGCACCAGCCGGTCTCGGTCTGCCACCAATGATCGATCACCGGCACCTTCAATTGCTGCTCGGCCCATTCCACCGTCGGCGGATCGGCGCGCTCGCCGGCCAGGAACAGGGTGCGGAAATGCGATAGATCGTATTTGCGCAAGAAAGTACCTTCCGGATCCTCCTTGCGGATGGCGCGGAATGCCGTGGGCGCGGTAAACAGAGCGACCGCCTTATGATCGCTGATGACGCGCCAGAACGCGCCGGCATCGGGCGTTCCGACCGGCTTGCCCTCATACATCACCGAGGTCGCGCCATGGATCAGCGGGCCGTAGATGATGTAGCTGTGGCCAACCACCCAGCCGATGTCGGAGGCGCACCACCAGACCTCACCCGGCTTGATGCCGTAGAGATTCTCCATCGACCATTTCAGCGCGACGAGGTGCCCGCCATTGTCCCGCACCACGCCCTTCGGCTTGCCGGTCGTGCCGGAAGTATAGAGGATGTAGAGCGGATCGGTCGCCAGCACCGGCACGCACGGCGCCAGCTTGCCATTGGCGAGCGCAGATTTGCGCAGCGCCGCCCAGTCGTAATCGCGGCCGGGCTTCAGCTCGCAGACATGCTCGGGACGCTGCAGGACGATGCAGGCCTTGGGCCTGTTGTCGGCGAGCTCGATCGCCTGATCGAGCAGAGGCTTGTATTGCACGATGCGGCCGGGCTCGATGCCGCAGCTCGCCGACAGCACGAGCTTGGGCGTGGCGTCGTCGATGCGGGTCGCGAGCTCCTTGGCCGCGAAGCCGCCGAACACCACCGAATGCACCGCGCCGATGCGCGCGCAGGCCAGCATCGCGACCATCGCCTCGGGCACCATGGGCATATACAGGATGACGCGGTCGCCCTTGCCGACGCCGAAATCCTGCATGATCGCGGCGAGCGTCTGCACCTCCTTCAGCATCTCGGCATAGGTGAGCTTCGTGACCGAGCTGGCGAGCGGCGAATCGTGGATCAGCGCCAGTTGATCGCCGCGGCCGGCGGCGACGTGGCGGTCGAGCGCGTTGTAGCAGGTATTGACGACGGCCCCCGCAAACCAGCGGCCGTAGGCGCCCATCGCGGGATCGAAGATGGTCTTGGCCGGCTCGATCCAGTCGATCGCGCGGGCGGCCTCGGCCCAGAACCCTTCCGGGTCCTGCAGCGACCGTGCATGGACCTCGTGATAGCGGCTCGCAGCGCTCATGACGTTTCCCCAAGATCTGTGTTTATTCCCGAGTATTGTCACGGGACAAAGCGACAGTTCAAGCCGTCATGAATTGATCCAGATCAGGCAGGCCCGGACGTCCGCGCCATTTTCCGGGCCGGATCAATGCGCTCCATCGCGGAGGGTATCCAGGCGACGCTGCAGGGCTAGACGAAGGTCGTAGCCGGGCTTGCCGAACCGGGCATTGCGCTCCGCGATGAAGTCACGCTGCGTTCCGCGCAGCTCGGCAGCGGCGCGGCCGCGGGAGGACTTCAAGCGCCGGGCATAGCTTTCGGAAATGCCGAGATCGAGCACCGAGAGCTGCGGGTCGGCGCAGATGACCTTCTCGACCTCGCGCGCGGCCGTGGCGCAATCGAACGACGGACCGCTTCGCTCTGACGGCGCGTTCAACGGACGCGGCGGCTCGGCGCCGAACTTCTTGATCTCGGCCAGCATGACGCGCCGGCCGGCGATGGCATTGTCGTTGCCGGGATCCAGCCGCAGCGCGGCCTCGTAGTCGGCCAGCGCCTTGGCGCGCTCGCCCATCTTCTTGTACAGCACCGCCCGGTTGTTGTAGGCGAGCGCGAAATTCGGATCGAGCCGCAGCGCGGCGTCGTAGTCGCTGAGCGCCGCGCCGAGCTCGCCCTTGAACTGATGGGAATCGCCGCGGTTGGTGAAGAAATTTGCCCGCTGCTCCATCCTGATCGCCTGATCATAATCGGCGATCGCCTTGTCGTACTCCTTCATGGCGGCGTAGGTGAGGCCACGATTGTCGTAATATTCCGACACCTTCGGATCGCGCCGGATCGCCTCATCGTCATCGGCCAGCGCCTTGTCCATCTGGCCGAGCTTCTTGTAGGCCGCGGCACGGTTGGTGAATGTGCGCGGCCGTTTCGGGTCGAGCCGGATCGCCTCGTCATAGTCGCGCACGGCCTTCTCGTTGTCGCCGCGCAGGTAGAAGGCGACGCCGCGGTCGGCAAAGGCCTGCGCGTAGTCGGGCTTCAGCCGGATCGCCTGGTCGTAGTCGGCCAGAGCGCGATCAAGACGGCGCTGCTCGGTATAGACAACGCCACGCAGCTCATAGGCTTCGGCGTCATTCGGATCGAGCGAGATCGCCATGCTCAGATCGGCCGCCGCCCTGCCGGCATCGCCACCGGCTTCGCGCATCAGGTCGCCACGCAGCCGATAGGCGCGCGCATTCTTGCCGTCGAGCGCGATGGCACGGTCGAGGTCCTTCAGGGCCTGGGTCAGGCCGCCCGAGGTACGCGCACGGGCATCGGCGCGGGCAACCAAGGCGATGGATTGATCCTTCGGCGAACTCGATGCCTGCTCGATTGCGGTCGAGCAGGCGGTGATGAGCTCGGACGGGGGCGCCTTGCTGCCCAAAGCGCATTCGGGGTCCGCGGCGAATGCAGGCTGGGCCCCGAGGCCAAGGACAAGACCGGCTGCAAGACCCAGCGCGAGGTAGGATGAGCAGGATGAAATCGAACGAATGAAAGCGTGCATCGGCATGGACTCGGCTCGAATTTCGACTGTTGCGGGTGAGACGCTGATCTTCCCCGTTGTCGTCTCCGGCCGGAACCCGGTTCAAGCGGCCACGCCGATGGTTAATAGCCGTCGACGCCGTTCAGCCGCCGCAGGCGGTCCTGCATCGCCTTCTTGAGATCGTAGCCGGGCTTGCCAAAGCCGGCGTTGCGCCGCGCGATGAACGCGTCCTGCTCGCGCTGCAGGGCGCGGGCTGCGGCGGGGGCGGCCGCCTCGCGAACGACGCGGGCCTGCGCGCCGTCGATCTCGCGATCGAGATTGGCGAGCTCCGGATCGGCGCAGATCGCCTTCTCCACGGCGCGACGCGCCGTGGCGCAATTGAAGCTAGGCCGGCCCGCGACGGCCATCTGCGCGCCCAGGCGCTCGAGCTCCACTGCGAGTGCGTGGTAGTTGCTGCGGGCGCTGGCGTGATCCGGATTGAGCCGCAGCGCAGCGGCGAAATCGGCCAGCGCCTTCGAACGGTCGCCCTTCTTGCGATGCAGTTCGCCGCGCGCGTTGAAAATGCTGGCGAGCGTCGGGTTGAGCTGCAAGGTCACGCCGTAATCGGCGATGGCGCGATCGATCTCACCCCTGGTGATGAAGATCGAGGCGCGCGCGATCAGTGCGTTGATGCGATCGGCCCTCGCGGCCTTGGGATTATCGATCACGGCGCCGCATTCGGTGAGCACCTTGTCGCCATCGCGCGCCTCCGAGGCCGCCATGCAGGCACCGGCATCCACCGCCGGCTCCTTGCCGGGCTCGGCCGCGCCGACCGCATGGGCCTGGGTCGAGACCAGCCATCCGAGCGTGACCAGCGCGGCCAGGCGCAGCACCCCATCCCGGCGATCGGCGGCAGCCCATGAGGAGACGGATGCGGTCAAGGCAGATGGCTCTCTCAAGTCGTGGGCGATCCGGCACGGCGCGCGGGGGGCGCAATCCCCGCCGCGGCACTTCAACTATACAGCGGCAGCAGCGGTGCGACAGTCCCTTTCCGGGAGAAGGCGACCTTTGCGAACGGGAGCTCGCGAGCGGATTGCGGCCTCGACTGAAATGCACGTGATCGTGCCGCGCATTCCCCTCAAGATGTTGTGGATGCGCACCCCAGCGACGCCCTCGGTCGCCATTTGAACCTGTGGCGGTCCCCGCAGACACAACCGCATGACTATTCTGACCGACAATTCGCGCGCACGCGGCGTCGTTGCGTCCCCTGCGCGCTATTTCTATTTCAACATGGCTCTGGCCTGCATGGCCATTGCGATCATCGGCTTCGCACCGACCTACTGGCTGCCACTGGCCCGCGGCTCATTTGCCGGCGCGCCCGTGATTCATTTCCACGGCTTCCTGTTCTTCACCTGGACCTTGTATTTCGCGCTGCAGAGCTGGCTTGCCGCATCCGGACGCACGGCGTGGCACCGCTCGCTCGGCATCTTCGGCGTATCGCTCGCCACGGCGATGACGATCTTTGGCTTCCTCGTTGCCATCGAGGCGATGAAGCGTTCCGCGGCGATGGGTCAGGCCAACGAGGGCATCGCCTTTGCCATCGTGCCCCTCAGCGGCATCGCCTTCTTTGCCGTGGTCTTTGCGCTCGCGGTTGTCCATCTGCGCCGGCCGGAAACGCACAAGCGGCTGATGCTGCTCGCCGGCATCTCGCTGCTCGACGCCGCCGTGGCGCGCTGGTTCCTGACATTCCTGGCGCCGCCCGGCCCGCTCGGCCCGCCGCCGGTGTTCGTGACGATCCCACCGGCCTTCGTCGCCTACCTGCTGCTCGTCGTCGCGATCGTCCACGACCGCCGCACGTTCGGACGCGTCCACCGGGTCTACGTCTATGGCGGGCTGGCGCTGATCGCCGTGAAGCTCCTGAACTGGCCGATCAGCATGACCTCGACGTGGCATGCGATTGCAGGCGGCATGCTGGCGATGGCGCAATAGCCGCAGCGCTGATCTCTCCTGTAACACGCGTCATTGCGAGGAGCCGAAGGCGACGAAGCAATCCAGGGCTTCCTGGAGACTTCCGCCTTCGCTCTTCGAGCGACGGCGGACACATCGCGTTGCTCGCAATGACGCGCGCGGCGAGACCTAACTCCGGCAGGTCAGCCCGCCATCCACCACCAGCATGGTGCCGGTGACATAGCGCGACTCGTCGGAGGCGAGGAACAAGGCGGCATTGGCGACGTCGAAGGCGTCGCCCATGTGCCCCATCGGCACCTGCGCATCACGCTTGCGCCACATCTCCTCGACATCGCCCTTGGCGTAGCTCGCGGCCAGCCCCGCTGAGTGCTCGACCATCGGCGTCTTCATGAGCCCGGGCAGGATCGCATTGACGCGGACGTGCTTCGGCGCGAACTCGACCGCGGTCGTGCGCGTCATCTGGTTCATCGCCGCCTTGCTGGCGCCATAGCTGACATAGGAGATGCCGACCTGGCGGATCGAGGCGACAGAAGAGATGTTGATGATGGAGCCGCCGCCCTGCCCGATCATCACCGGAATGACGTGCTTCATGGCGAGATAGGCGCTCTTGAGGTTGACCGCGAACACGCGATCCCACTCGGCCTCCTCGACATCGACGACGCTGCCCATCTCGGCGATGCCGACATTGTTGTCGAGCACGTCGATACGGCCATAGGCGGCAACGCAAGCCTTCACCATCGCCTCGACCTCGACGGCCTTCGAGACATCGGCGGTGAACGCCTCGGCCTGCCCGCCTTCGCCTGAAATGATCGAGGCGGTCTCCGCGGCGGCGGCCTTGTTGCGGTCGACGCAGAACACCTTGGCGCCCTGCCGCGCAAAGGTCACGGCCGTGGCCTTGCCGTTGCCCCAGCCCGGCCCGATCGAGCCCGCACCGACCACCAGCGCCACCTTGCCCCTGAGACGATCCATCGCGTTCTCCCGTCGCTTATTCGTTATTCGGTACAGGCGCTCATCGTGATGGTCGCTGCGCCGATGTCATGGCCGAAGATGTCCGACAGCGTCCGGCATTGCCCGTCCGCGCAGATGCGCCACTCGCCGGCCGCGCCGGAATTGGCGAGCACGATCCGCGACAGCGGCCCCCGCTGGGTCTGCCACTGGAACCAGCCGTCGACCAGCCGCGCCTCCGGCGGCGGCTCCATGCCCGCGCCCGAGCCCTTGACGCGCGCCTGCACCAGTTCGAGACCATCGGCCGTGACGCGCCAATCCTCCTGCCACGCGGTCTTCTCAACCGAGTGGGTCCAAGCCAAAGTGAATCCGGCGAGCGTCAGCGCCTTCACCACACCCGATGACGCGAGGCAGAGGCTCAAGCGGAGGCCACCACGGCAGCCGGCGGCCGCTGCCGCCACTGCCACGCCACGATCACCACCGCCAGGGCAAATCCCAGCACGTCACTGTAGGGAAATTCGCCGAGTAGGCAGACGGACGCGACAAACGCCAGCAGGCGCTCGACCAGGGTCATGCGCACGTACAGGAAGCCGATCGCCACCATGCCGAACAGGCCGATCGAGATCAGCGCCTTGACGGAAGCATACGCCACCGCGCCGATGAAGCCGAGTTGCGTCTCCATCGGGTCACCCGGCTGCAGCATCAGCGCGGGCGAGTAGACGAACAGGAACGGAATGACGTAGCCGGCGAGCGCGATCCGCATCGCCTCCCAGCCGATCTTGTCGGGATTCTCCTTGGCGATCGGGGCGGCCGCCAGCGCGGCCAGCGCGACCGGCGGCGAAAGGTCGGCCATGATGCCGTAGTAGAACGCGAACATGTGGCTCGCGATCAGGGGCACGCCCAGCTTGGCGAGCGCGGGGGCCGCCAGTGCCGCGGTGATGATGTAGGTCGGGATGGTCGGGATGCCGGTGCCGAGCAGGATCGACAGCAGCATGGTCATGATCAGCGCCGCGAACAGGCTGGTCTTGCCGAGGCCGATCACCCAGCTTCCGAAGATCGAGCCGACGCCGGTCTGCGTCATCATGCCGATGATGACGCCGACGATCGCGCAGGCCATGCCGACGGTCAGCGCCGACTTCGCACTTTCAGCCAGAGAATCGCGGCAGGCGTGCAAGGTGCCCATTCCGCCGCGCACGAAGCCGGTGATGACGATGAGCGCAACGACGACGGAGGCGACGGGAATGATCTGCAGGCCGTTGCGCGACAGCGCGCCGACGACGAGCGCGAGCCCGATCCAGAAGACGTAGCGCAGCACCTGGTTGGAGAAGCCCATGGTGATCGAGGTGCCCAGGATCAGCGCCACCGTCAGCGCGAGTCCCATCGAGCCCGCATACAGCGGCGTGAAACCCTCGAACAGCATGTAGACCAGCGCGGCGAGCGGCAGCACGAGATACCAGCGCGCCACCAGCGCCTTCCAGGCGCTCGGGATCTCCGACGGCTTCATGCCGGTCAGGCCGTGCTTGCCGGCCTCCAGATGCACCATCCAGAACGCCGAGGCGAAATAGAGAATGGCTGGAATGACCGCCGCCTTGACGATCACCGAGTAGTCGACGCCCAGGGTTTCGGCCATGATGAAGGCGACCGCGCCCATCACGGGCGGCATGATCTGTCCGCCCATCGACGCGGTGGCTTCGACGCCGGCCGCAAAGGCGCGGCGGTAGCCGAACCGGATCATCAGCGGAATCGTGAACTGGCCGACAGTGACGACATTGGCGACGCCCGAGCCGGAGATCGTGCCCATCATGCCGGAGGCGAACACCGCGACCTTGGCAGGACCGCCGCGGGTGCGACCGAACAGGCCGAGCGAGACGTCGGTGAACAGCTGGATCATGCCGGCATGCTCGAGGAACGAGCCGAACAGGATGAACAGGAAGATGTAGGTCGCCGAGACGTAGATCGGCACGCCGTAGAAGCCCTCGGTGCCGAAGGAGAGGTGTGTAATCACCTGATCGAAATCATAGCCGCGATGGTTGAGCGGCGCCGGCAGATACTGGCCGAAGAACCAGTACAACAGGCAGGCGCCGCACATCAGCGGCAGCGCGAGCCCCATCAGCCGGCGCGTGCCCTCGAAGATCAGTACCGCCAGCAGGGTTCCGACCACGAGATCGGTGCGCGTCGGATCGCCGTCGCGCGCGATCAGGTCGGCATAGAAAATCCACTGATAGAGGCCGCACAGGAAGCCGATGGCGCCGATGGTCCAGCCCGCGATGCGCCCGGCGTCGGTCCTGGCGGTGAAGTTGCCGATCAGGCCGAAGGTCAGCAGCAGTAGGAAGCCGACATGGACGCCGCGCACGACCTGGCTCGGCAGATAGTTGAAGGCGGCGACGTAGAGCTGGAATATCGCAAAGGCGAGCCCGATGCCGTAGGCGAGATAGCCCCAGCGGCCGGGGCCGAAGCCTTCCGGAAAGCCGTGCTCGAAATTGTCGAACTCGACCTTGACCGGCGTTTCCATGTTCACGGCTTCGATCGTCATGATCCCCCCAACGCGCCCATCAGGCGCTGCTGACCATGGCCGCAATCACCTGAACGACAAGACTGCGCGGAATGTTTCCCACGCAGCCGGTTGCGAATGATCCGGCCTACAAGGCAGGCCGGGCGAGCAGCGTCCTTATTTCAGGATGCCCTTTTCCTTGTAGTAGCGGATCGCGCCGGGGTGCAGCGGCACCGGGCTGTCCTGCGCCGCCGTCTCCAGCTTGATCTCCTTGCCGGCGGCGTGCGCATTGGCGAGCTCCGGCAGCGACTCGAAGATCAGCTTGGTCATCTGATAGGCGAGATCGTCGGATACCGCCGAGCTGGTGACGAGATAGTTGATCACGGCCGCGGTCGGCACGTCCTTGTCTTGGCCGGTATAGGTGTTGGCCGGGATGGTCGCCGCGACGAACGGGGGCCCGATCTTGTCGACGACCTCCTTCGGCACCGACACCACGGTGATCGGCGACGAGGTCGACAGATCCTTCAACGATGCGACGCCAAGGCCAGCCGACTGCAAGGTGGCGCCGAGCTGCCGGTTCTTCATCAGGTCGACCGATTCGGCGAACGGTAGATACTCCACCTTGCCGAGATCCTTGTAGCTCATGCCGGCGGCGGCGAGGATCGCGCGCGAGTTGAGCTCGGTGCCGGACTTCGGCGCGCCGACCGACAGACTCTTGCCCTTGAGATCCGCCAGCGTCTTGATGCCGGACTCGGCCGTCGCGACGATCTGGATGTAATTCGGATAGATCGCGCCGATCGTGCGCAGCTTGTCCAGCTTGGTCTTGAAACCGGCCTCCTCCTCGCCGTTCCAGGCGGCCTTCAGGGAGTCGCCGAGCGCGAAGGCGAGCTCGCCGCGGCCCTGCTGCAGCAGGATCAGGTTCTCGACGGAGGCCTTGGTCGCCTGCACCTGGGTTTTCACATTGGGGATCTTGTCGCCGTAGATCTTCCCGATCGCGACACCGAGCGGATAGTAGACGCCCGACGTGCCGCCGGTGAGCACGTTGATGAAGCTCTGGGCCTGCGCCGCTGGCGCCGCGAGCAGACAGGCGGCTGCCAGAATGAAACCGGTTGCAGTGCCAGAGATTTTCGAGAAGCGCATGGATCCTCCCATTGATTTTGCCGCAAATTGGACGGCTGCGGGCGCGGGGTCAACCCATCCGAAAGACTGGCGCACCAGCCTCTCCCGCTCCCACGGCGCGAGGCCGGGACCGATGCGCCCCGCGTTCAATCTTACATTGACAGCACCACCAGCTTGAACCGCAGGTGCAGCCCAGAGGAGCGGGCCGCCTCGCTCGCAAGGCCGCCGGTCACTGGAACGTCATGTCGAGGCACTTGGAGATGTCCGAGCCGAGCCCGGACGAGATCGTCATGCAGCCGCGCACCTTCTGCTGGGTCGTATCCGCCACCCAGATCGAATAGCCGCCATTGCCGAAGAAGGAATTGGTGTTCGCCGGCTCGGTCTCGGTGGCGTCGAACTCATATTTGGAATCGGTGTCGAACACGCGCGGCTTCCTGGTGCAGCCGCCGTCGGTCTGGACGTTGATGACTTCCTTGTTGTCCCGGGTCAGCGACAGTGAGACCTGGCAGCGGAAATATTCCGAGGTCTTCACGTTGAAGAGGTAGGCGTAGGACTTGCAGACGGCCGTATTGAGCTTGCCGGCGGAGAGACCGCGGCTGCAGGCGATGCGCTGGTTGTTGGACAGCTTGAAGTCGTCGGCCCGGGCGGATGCCAACGTCACCAGCGACAACGCCGCAACCCAACCGATCTTCGTGACAAGGCTCATCCGAATCATCCCCAAATTGTTTTCTTGGCCTATGTTTCTAAACCACGCTGCAGGATAATCGCGAGATCGGCGAATGGAAAATCCGCCCAACGATCACTGCACTGCGACGGGGCGACGTTGACGTCGCGTCAGCGTTCGTGATTTGTTCGAGACGACATCGATTGGAGGAGGACATGAAGAGCTTGGTTCTGAAAGCCCTGATCGCCCTCGGTGCGCTGGGTGCACTGACCAGCGCGGTGCGCGCGGCACCACCGGAGCCGTGGGAGCTGAAGCCCGACATGGGCTACGCCTATGGCAAGGATGGCCGGACGCTCGCCTACAAGATGGGCACCAAGAACGCCGACATGCTGCTCAAGGGCGCCAAGAAGGTACCGAAGGGCACGCTGTTCTTCGTCGGCCAGAACGGTCAGCTCTACATGCGGACGGCCCCCTATCTCGACGGCGACGGCAGCTTCTCGTTCGGCGCGGATGAGTAAAGGCGAGCGAGCGCAGCCTCAGAACGCGGCCGCCAGTTCCTTGGCGCCGGGCAGGCTGCTGAGCGAGTCCATCCTGGAATCCGTCACTGCAAGCAGCTTCGCCACGGTGTTGTGGCGAACGGCGACCGGATTGCGCTCGTAGCCGCCGCGCTGGAAGAAGTTGGCGGTCGGAACCTGATCGCGCATCTCGAGCGGCATCGTCACCATGTCGAAGCCCGTGCCGTCACCGGTGAGATTCATCATCTCGAGCTCGGCGGCCGAAAGCGGCCTCATGTAGCCCTTGGCGCGCGCGAACAGCACCGAGGTCAAGAGCTTGTGGGTCTGCAGCATCGGCCCGACGTCGATGTCGAGCACCATCGCATGCATGGCCCAGCCTTGCGGCGTGTTGCCGATCTTCTCATGCGCCGACCAGTCGTCCGGCACGGAGCGCGCAATCGCGACCATCTTCTTCAGGACCGCGAGTTTGTGCTCCATCGCGCCGCGTGCCGGGCCGGACGTCCGAGCCACGCGTTCGCCGAGCAGGCGGATGAACAGCGGCCCCTGCTCGGCCAGCAGCTCGACGCTGTTGGTGGTCAAGAGCTGATTGTAGCCGATCGCGGTCGAGATCGCGCGGTTGCCCTTGAAGCCCGATTGCGAGTCGTGCTTGCCGTTGCCGCCGGTCTCGAAGGCATAGACGCGCACCGCCTGCTCGCGCGTCAGTCCCGACGCCGCGGCGAAGCGCGCATAGGCGCGTTTGAAATCGATGTCGTTGGCAGGGCGCTGCGGCGACCATTGGAAATGCTCCTGTGCCGCCTTCACGAGGTCGGCGACCACGGGGATGTACTTGCGCTCGCGCGGCTCGCCCTCAGGTTCCGGCTCGGGGTTCACCGGCCGCTTCGGCCCGGTGTAGACCGGCGGCTGCTCCAGCACATAGTCGTCGAGCCCAATCGGCTGGCGGTCGCGACGCTTGGCGTTGCGGATGCGGCGCTTATCCGAGATCGCCTTCCAATAGGCGCCCGCCTCCTGGTCAAACACCGCACGCGCCTGCTGATATTCGGCGAGCCTGCGTTGGTACTCCGCGATCGCGGCGGGCGAGGCCATCTGGGCCAAGGCATCGCGCGGAGCTGCGACTGGCGCGGGTTCCCCGGCCAGCAATGGCGGTGCGCCCGCGACCGCGCAGGCGACAATCAGGACAAGCGTGCGAATCGGCTGATGAAGCATGCCGCCCTTGTAGCCGAAACGGCGGCTACTTCCAGGCAAACACCGGCTGTTCCAGCTCATGCACCCGGGTGTCGCGGCCGGACAGCACCTCGCGGAACTGATAGATCAGCGCTGCGGTGGGCGCGTGAATGAGGCCCTCGCGGGCGTGAAAGCGGATCACGCGCCGCGTGCTCTCTGGGATCACGGTGAAGTCGAACGCGTCGTCCGCCGTGATCGCATCCAGGCCGATCCGGTGCACCGAGGAGACCTCGTCCGGATTCGGTCGCAGCGTGCGGCCATCGCCCGCCCATACCACGACCGGGGTAATCAGATAGCCCGACCGTGTCGGGTAGTCGTCGAGCAGGCCCAGCACCGCGTCCGGCGCCAGGATCAGCCCGAGCTCCTCTGCGAGCTCGCGCAGGGCGGCCTCGACCGTCGTTTCGCCGGCGTCGCAGCGTCCGCCCGGCAGCGCCCATTGCCCGCCATGGCTGCGCAGCCCTGCGGCACGCAGAGTGAGCAGCAGCGCCGTGTTGCCGGTCTCGTGGTGGGGGGCCAGCGCGATCACCACCGCCGCGCGCTTCAGCGAGGCCGCCGCCGCAGTCGCCTCCAACCGCACGAAGCCCGCGCAGCAGCTTGCGATTTTCCGCCTGGTGGCATCGTCGAACGGCATCGGCATGCAGCTTGACTACACCAGGCCGGCGACAGATGAAACGACCTCCAGGCCGGCTCGGGCCACAACGGGAAGGGTCTTCAGCGATGACGAAATCGGCCGCGGCCAGGATGACGTCCGACGGCTGGGAGATCGTCGACACCTCCGGTTTCCTGCATCTGATCGGCCCGCTGTGGCAGCGGGTCGTCGGCGGTGTCCACGAGTACGCCATCGTCACCGAGGACAAGCACCACAACCGCCGCGGCCTGGTCCAGGGCGGCGTGATCATGACGCTGGCCGACCGCAGTTGCGGCATGACGGCCCGCTACGCCGCAGGCAAGGAGCACATGGCGACGATCCAGTTCGACACGCATTTCGTCGAGTCCGGCAAGATCGGCGAGACCCTGGTGTCGCGGCCGCATGTGGTGCGGATCACCCGCAGCCTGGTGTTCATCACCACCGAGGTCACGGCCGGACCTCGCGTGATCGCGATGGCCTCGGGCGTGTTCAAGATCTTGAAGAGCGAATAGGGGTCACTCGCTCCGCCGTCATTGCGAGGAGCGCAGCGACGAAGCAATCCAGGGTGGCGGAAGGGACTCTGGATTGCTTCCGCCTACGCCCCAAGGGCTTCGGCGGACACGTCGCTGCGCTCGCAAAGACGCGTTGATGGGTTTATCGTCCTATCAAACCCATGCGCGCGTGTGGCAAGAATGAGGCATCAATGGACTATCGCCAGCTCGGCCGTTCCGGCCTGAAAGTGTCGCCGATCTGCCTGGGCACGATGATGTTCGGCGGTCCCACCGATGAGCCGGCATCCGCCCGCATCATCGCCAAAGCGCGCGACGCCGGCGTCAACTTCATCGACACCGCGGATGCCTACAACAAGGGCGTCTCGGAAGAGGTGGTCGGCCGCGCCATCGCGCGCGAGCGCGACCGCTGGATCGTCGCCACCAAGCTCGCCAACCCGATGGGCGACGATCCCAACCGCGCCGGCCTGTCGCGGCGCTGGGTGCTGCGGGCTGCCGACGAAAGCCTGCGGCGGCTCGGCACCGGTCACATCGACATCTACTACCTGCACAAGGAAGATCACGCGACGCCGCTCGAGGAAACCGTGCGCGCGATCGGCGATCTCATGCGTGCCGGCAAGATCCGCTATTTCGGCGTCTCCAACTACCGCGCCTGGCGGCTCGCCGAGATCTGCAATCTCTGCGACGCCATCGGCATCGACCGCCCTGTCGTCAGCCAGCCGTACTACAATGCGATGAACCGGATGCCGGAGGTCGAGCACCTGCCGGCCTGCGGCTATTACGGCCTCGGCGTCGTGCCCTACAGCCCGCTGGCGCGCGGCGTGCTCACCGGAAAGTACAGCCCCGATGCGCCGCCGGACACGGACACCCGCGCCGGCCGCAACGATACGCGGATGATGCAGACCGAGTGGCGGCCCGAATCGTTGAAGCTGGCGCAGGAGATCAAGCGTCACGCCGAGACGAAGGGCTTCACGCCGGGACAGTTCGCCGTGTCCTGGGTGCTCAACTCGGCCTTCATCAGCTCCGTGATCGCGGGTCCGCGCACCGAGGCGCAATGGGACGACTACATCCGCGCGCTCGACTATCCCTTTGCCGCCGACGACGAGGCGCTGATCGACCGGCTGGTCGTGACCGGTCACGCCTCGACGCCGGGCTACAACGATCCGGCCTATCCGATCGAGGGCCGCAGGCCGCGGGTGGGCTAAAGATGGAGGAGGATCGCTACGGCCTGCCACTGTCGACCGCCTCCACTGACGCGGCCGCAGCCTATCGCGAGGGCATGGATCTGCTGCTCGCATTCTGGCCCGGGGCCATTGACGCGTTCGAGCGGGCGATCATGCTCGATCCGGAGTTCGCGCTGGCGCACGCGGCGCGTGCCCGCATCCACGCGATCTACATGCAGCGCGAGGCGGCGCTGCAGACCATCGCACGCGCCCGCGACCTCGCTGCCAAGCGCGGCACCCCGCGCGAGCAGAGCCATGTCGCGACCCTGGTGCTCGCCATCGAGGGACGCAGCACTGACGCTCTGACATCGACCCTGGCGCATCTGGCGAACTGGCCGCGGGACGCCATGATCATGGCGCTCCCGCTCGGCGCTTTCGGCCTGCTCGCCTTCTCCGGCCGCGCCGATCACGATGCCGCCCGCCGCGACCTCTGCGACCGCTTCGCCGCTGATTATGGCGAGGACTGGTGGTTCATGTCCAACCATGGCTGGGCCCTGACCGAGGCCGGCGAGTTGGCGAAGGGCCGCGCCGTCACCGAGCGCAGCTTCGCGCTGCGCCGGCACAACGCCTATGCCGTGCATGCGCTGCTGCATGCGATGTTCGAGGAAGGCGCGGTGGACGAGGCCGATGCGCTCGTCGAGGGGTGGATCGGCGACTATGACCGCACAGGAATGCTGCATGGCCATATCTGCTGGCACCAGGCGCTCGGCGCGCTGGACCGGGGCGATACCGACAAGGCGCGGGCGGTCTATACCGACGTGCTGGTGCCGACGATGGACTCGGCGCCCCCGCTCAACACCCTGTCCGACTGCGCCTCGCTGCTGTGGCGGCTGATGGCTGACGAGCAACCGGTGCCGCCCAACGCATGGGCCGACACGGCGGCCTATGCGAGCACGCGCTTCACGGGTTCGACCCTCGCCTTCGCCGAGATGCATCTGGTGATGATCGCGGCAGCAACGCATGACAGCGCCGCGCTCAAGGGACGCCTTGCCGCGATCGAGCGGCGGCAGGCCGAGGGCAGGCTGCCGGCCGGGCGCATCGTGCCGCACATGTTGCGGGCACTGCGTGCGTTCGCCGATGACAATTGGCGCGGATGCGCGCGCGAGCTTGCGCCCGTCATCGGCGACCTCCCCCGCATCGGCGGCAGCCACGCCCAGCGCGAGGTGATCGAGGACACCTACATCCTGGCACTGATCCGCAGCGGCGCGCTGGCTCAGGCGCGAGACCTGCTCGATGCCCGCCTGCACCGCCGCCCCTCCGCGCGCGACACCCGCTGGCGGGCGCTCACCGCGAGCTGAGCCGGATTATCCCTCGGTCTCCAGCCCGGTCGGCATCGGCACGTTCTCCGGCGCCAGCTTGACGCCGGCCGCCAGCGCCACGGTCTCCAGCAGCGCCGCAAAATCCTTCTCCAGATAGGCGGCAGGATCGGCCTGCAGCGAGGCCGCGCCGACATGGGCCTGCAATGCCTCGCGCGTCGCGGCCGTCACCGGCATCGCGACGTCGAGCTGGCGCGCCGCCGACAGGCCGAGATCGAGATCCTTGCGCAGCAGCGGCGGCGTGAAGGTCGTGGTCCAGTCGAGATTGACCAGCGCGTTGCTCTTGTACTTCGTGAAAGTCGAGCCCATGACGCTGGCGTTCATGAAGTTCAGGAAGGCATGGCGCGGCACGCCGGCCTTCTGCGCCAGGATGGTGATCTCGGCGAGGTTCTGGATCACGACGCCGAGGAAGACATTGTGCGCGATCTTGCAGATGCGCGCGAGCTCGCCCTCGCCGACATAGGACACGCCGGAGACAGCGATCTTCGCCAGATAGGGTGCGATGACCTCGAATGCGGCCTTGGGGCCGGAGACGACCGACGACAGCTTGCCGGCCTTGACGCATTTGCCGTTGCCGGACACCGGCGCGCGCACGAACTCACAGCCCAGTCGAACGAGCCTGGCGGCGATTGCCTCCGACTGCTCGATGCCGATCGAGGAGCAGTCCACCAGGATCCGGGGACGCGATCCGGAACTGGCAGCCACCAGGCCGTTGTCGCCGAAATAGACCTGCTCGAGATCCTTGCCCGTCGACACCATCGTGAACACGATGTCGCACGCGGCGAGATCGCGGGGATGATCGACGATCACGCCCCCTTTCGCCGCCAGCGGCTCGGCCTTGGCGCGGGTGCGATTGTAGATCGACACCTTGTGGCCGGCCTTGAGCAGGCGCTCGGCCATGGGATAGCCCATGCGCCCCATGCCGATCCAGCCGAGCGAATGCGTCGTGGTCATTGTCGTCTCCTCGTCCTACTTATCACGGATGCGGTCATTGCGAGGAGCGAAGCGACGAAGCAATCCAGAGTCACGGCTGCCACCCTGGATTGCTTCGCTTCGCTCGCAATGACGAAAACACGAAGACCACTCTCCTGGTCGCACCGTTCGTTCGCTCAATAGCGGTTGGCGATCGGCAATTCCTCGGCCGGGAACAGCGTGATCACCTGACAGCCCTTGTCGGTGACCACGACCTCCTCCTCGATCCGCGCGGCCGAGAAGCCGTCGGTCGCCGGACAGTAGGTCTCGAGCGCGAACACCATGCCGGTCTTGATCTCCATCGGATTGTCCAGCGAGACCAGCCGCGAGATGATCGGGCGCTCATGCAGCGCGAGCCCGAGGCCGTGGCCGAACTGCAGGCCGAAGGCGGCCATCTCCGAGGGAAAGCCGAACTCCTCGGCCTTAGGCCAGACCTTGGCGACGGTGTCGGTCGAGACGCCCGGCTTGATCAGCGCGATCGCATGATCGAGCCATTCGCGGCACTGCTTGTAGGCGTCGTGCTGCGCCGGCGTGGCGCGGCCGACGTTGAAAGTGCGGTAGTAGCAGGTCCGGTAGCCCTGATAGGACTGCAGGATGTCGAAGAACGCCTGGTCGCCCGGACGCAGGATGCGGTCGGTGAAATTGTGCGGATGCGGATTGCAGCGCTCACCGGAGATGGCATTGATCGCCTCGACGTCGTCGGAGCCCATCTCATAGAGCATCTTGTTGGCGAGCGCGACGATGTCGTTCTCACGCACGCCCGGCTTCAGGTGTTCGTAGATCGAATGATAGACACCGTCGACCATGGCCGCGGCCTGATTCAACAGCATGATCTCGTCGATGTTCTTGATCTCGCGCGCGTCCAGCATGACCTGCTGGCCGTCGACCACCTTCATGCCGGCCTTCTGCAGCTCGAAGAACATCGCGGTCTCGGCGAGGTCGACGCCGACCGGCATGTCGGCAACGCCGGCCGACCGCAACAGGCTCATCACCTCCTCGGCATGCGCCTTCATCAGTCCGACCGCCGGCGGCACGGTGCCGCGCATGCCGAGCATGCCGGCGCGGCAGTTCTCCGGCGCCAGCCAGTCGCAGAACAGACGATGGTGGACGGCTGCCGAACCGAAATCCCACACGATCGGCTCGCCGTCGCCGGCCAGCAGCGCGAAACGGCACAGCTTGTCGCGCTCCCATTCGCCGATCTTGGTGCCGGACACGTAGCGAATGTTGTTGACGTCGAACAGCAGCAGCGCACCATAGCCCGACGCCTTCAGCGCCGCGCGCGCCCGCGCCAGTCGGTAGCGCCGCAACCTGTCGAAATCGACGCGGCGCTCGAAATCCACCGAGACATGGCCATGCGACGGAATCGCCCGCCCCCAGCGCCAATGCGGATCGAGATGCTCCGGGCTGACCAGATGCGGCTTCAGCGCGCTGGCTGTCATGTGGGCGTTTCCCATTGTGCTATTGCAATCGATTGCAGAGCCGGATTTATTGCACGCACGCAAAATGTGTCAAGGTACCGCGCGATCAAAACGTCGCTGCGCTGCGGCATCGGGGAGCGGAGATGAAACGGACGTCGCCATCGACAAGGAGCCCGCGCGCAACGGCGTCCTCACGCCCGACGATCAAGGATGTCGCCGCGCGCTGCGACGTGCATCCCTCCACGGTGTCGCGCGCGCTCAGCCCGGCCATGAAGCATCTGGTGGCGGGCGATGTCGTGGAGCGGATCCAGGCCGCCGCCAACGCGCTCGGCTATCGGCTGAACATGGCCGCCAAGGGCCTGCGCACCGGGCGCAGCGGCCTGATCGGTGTGCTCGCGCCCGATATCGCCGATCCCGGCTTCCCGCCCGTGCTGTCCGGCATCGCCGATCGTCTCAACGCCGAGGGCTATGCGACGATCGTCGTCGACGTCGGCAGCAAGGGCTCGGAGCAGGATCTGGTCGACCGGCTGATTGCCCGCGGCGTCGACGGTCTGGTGCTGGCGACGGTGAGCTTGCGCGACGATGTCGTGAAGCACTGCCTGGACGCGGCGCTGCCGGTGGTGCTGGTCAATCGCGTCGATGCCGCCGGACTCCTGCCCTCGGCAGCCAGCGACGATGCCGCCGGCATGCGTCTCGCCGTCCAGCATCTCGTCGCGCTCGGCCACCGCCGCATCGGTCACGTCGCGGGCCCGCAGCACGTCTCGACCGGCGCGCACCGCCGCGCCGGCTTCGAGGCCAGCATCAGCGTCGCGGGACTGTCCGCCCGCCATGCGCCGGTCGAAGCCGTCGAAGCCTATACGCGGGCGGCGGGTCGCGAGGCTGCGCTGCGCCTGCTCGCGCGGCGGACGCGCCCGACCGCAATCGTCGCCGCCAATGATCTGCTGGCGCTCGGCGTCTATGACGCGATCGCCGCGCGCGGCCTGACCTGCCCCGGTGATATCTCCGTGGTCGGCCACAACGACATGCCGTTCGTCGACATGGTCGCGCCGCCGCTGACCACGGTGCGGATCGCCCAGCGGGACATGGGGGAAGCCGCGGCGCGGCTGCTGCTCGACCGCCTTGCCGGGCGCGAGGCAGCGACCGACCACATCGTCCTGGCGCCGGAGCTCATCATCCGCGGCTCGACGATCGCATACGAGCACTGACAGGTCCGCGGGGCATCGCTACACTGCGCGGCAAAGCAACTACGGGAGGATACGCCGATGACGGAGATGGTCGGTCTGGAGGCGCTCGTCGCATCCATCGCACCGGGGCAATCGATCGCGATCCCGGTCGACCGTGCCGGCGTCTCGATGGCGGCGACGGCGGCCATGATCGAGGCCGGCCTCACCGGACTCCATCTCGTCTGCGTGCCGATATCAGGCCTCCAGGCCGATCTGCTGATCGGCGCCGGCGTGGCCGCGGTGGTGGAAACCAGCGCCGTCTCGCTCGGCGAGGCCGGCGGCGCACCGCGCTTCGTCTCGGCCGTGCGCGACGGCAGCATCCGCCTGCGCGATGCCACCTGCCCTGCGATCCATGCCGGCCTGCTGGCCGGGCAGAAGGGCGTGCCGTTCATGCCGATCGCCGGCATCATCGGCAGCGATCTGCTGCAGGTCCGCCCCGATTGGAAGGTGATCGACAGTCCGGTCGGCGAGCCCGGCAAGGTGGTCGTGGTGCCGGCGATCACGCCCGACGTGGCGCTGTTTCATGCGCCTGAGGCCGACCGCTTCGGCAATGTCCGCATCGGTCGCTACCGCGAGCTGGCGACGATGGCCTATGCGGCGAAGCGCACGCTGGTCACCGTCGAGCGCATCGTCGATCGCGATTTGATGGCGACCGAAGACTCGGCGGCCGGCGTGCTGCCGGCGCTGTATGTCGATGCCATCGCGGTGGCCGCGAACGGGGCCTGGCCGCTGCCGCTGTGGGACGAATACGAGACCGATGGCGCCGAGCTGGCGCGCTACGCCGCGATGGCGCGCACCAACGAGGGCTTTCGCAGCTATCTCTCCGCCTTCCTGGCCCGCAGCAAGCAGGTGGCATGACCATGCACGATGAACGCGCGCGCAAGGAGCTGCTGATCACCACCATCGCCGACCTGCTCGATGGCATCCGCCATGTCGCTGTCGGCGCCTCGTCGCCGATCCCGGCGGCCGGCGCGATGCTGCTGCGCGCACGGAACGCGCAAGCGGGCAAGCCGCCGGTCCGCATCTCGATCCTCGGCTCGAGCCGGCACAATTTCTTCACCAATGGCGGCGTCGAGCTGTTCGACTGCGCCGCGCAGGGCCGCGTCGACGCGTTTTTTCTCGGCGGCGGTCAGATCGACGGCAGCGGCAACATCAACCTGGTCGGCACCGGCGACTATCCGCGGATGGATGTGCGCTGGCCGGGCTCGTTCGGCTCGGCCTATCTCTACCATCTCATTCCGCGGGTGATCCTGTTTCGCGAAGAGCATTCGCCGCGCGTGTTGGTGCCGAAGGTGGATTTCGTCAGCGCCGCCGCGACCACGCCGGAGGTGAAGCGGCGCGGCGGCCCGCAGGCGCTGCTGACCAATCTGGCGCTGTTCGATTTCGACCGCGAGCGCGGCGGCTTCCGGCTGCGCTCGGTGCACCCGGGCTACTCCGCCGACGACGTGCGCGATCGCACCGGATTCGATTATGCGGTGCCGGAGATCGTGCCGCCCACGCCCGCGCCGGACCGGGCGACGGTCGAGCTGATCCGCGGCCGGATCCTCGACGAGCTCGCCGAATGCTATCCGGAATTCGCGCGCGCGATGGCTGCAGCGGCTTAGCTAGCGATCCAGGCTACGCCTGTCCATGCTGGTGCCGACGCCAAAATTGGATCGCCAATTGGATGGATAGGCCACCGCGCGCCGCGGGGCGGGCATTTTGAACTCGGCAAATCCGCCAAGGCTCAAATGGACGAACGAGTAAGAAAACTCAGGCCCATCGCCATTCCGCGGAGCTATGCTGCGACCGGAACGGTTTGCCGCCACTGGTAGCGGCGGGTCTGGCGCACGCGCCGTCCACGATGCCCGGGGGGCCAAAGCCGCCCGTCGACTCGGTCGGCATCATGCGATGCCCCGCGCCGGTGAAACCGGCGCACGGGCAAGCCGCGCGCCGCCTTCAGCGTTGATCAGTTTCACCGTTGATCAGTGACGTGCCGCCGCAGCACCGGCATAGACACCGGCAATGAAGGCCGCCGCCGCTCCGGCAACGGGCGCCAGCGCCGGAACGAACTTCGCGCCTGCCGCAGTATCGATGATCTGCTGCAGCGCATTGCCGTCCTTGGCCTGGGCGGACTCCTGGTAGATGCGCGTTGCGGCTGCTTCGATCTCGGCGAAGGTCGCCGTGCAGATCACCTTGTCGATGCCCTGATACGATACAGGTCCGGCTTTGCTGTCGTGAAGGTATTGGTGCGTGAGTTGCAGGCCACCACCGATGATCGCTCCTGCGGCTGCAGCGCCGAGCGCCAGCACGGCGGGCGCGATCTTCGGACCGAATTCCTTCGCGCCCGCTGCTCCTGCTTCAGCGAACGCCAGAGCCGGCATGTGCAGCCAGGACACGGGAATGTTCGCCAGCGCGGCTCTGACGTCTTCATTTGCATTCATGGGATACTCTCCTCGGTTGGGTTTGATTGGACCAGACGACTTTCGCCAGCGCCTTCCCGCGGCCGCAGGTACCGACGAACGACTCCGCTCAACCTGCGGAGGCGCCCTTCGGTCAGGCGGGCGCCGCGATACGGCGCAGGATTTGTTCGATCTCGTTGTGGTGCTGCATGACGCGTTGCACGACCCGCACGTGATCATCGGCACTGTTCGTTGCGTCCGCGCCTGCGTGGCAATGCGGGCATTCCGGCTCTCCCTGATAGAAGAAGTGCTTGCAGGACTCGCAGAGCAGCAGCTGGTCCAGCCTCGCCGCCGCGTCAGGCGCGAGATCCTGGAACTCGTCGCTCGCGTACACTTCCTGGCCGTATCGGCCGCCGTGGGCGTCCTCGATCATGATGTCGAAGCAGCCATGGTCGAACGGCTGTCGTCCCGATGGCCTCGTCCGCTGCACGATCACCTCGCGCCAGCCGCGTTCGGCCAGCCGCAATACCCGGTAGTGGCAGAACGGATTGTTGCCAGGCCGTCCCGACAGCACGTGCGTGGTCCAACTGCACCCGGCGCGGCACATCGGACCGTAGTAGCACTTGGCGCAGAACCCCCAGCGGCGCCCGCGGCTCTCGTCGAGATCGCGCATGAAACGCAGTTCGGCGCTGTCGTTCCAGATGTCGGTAAATGATCGATCGCGGATATTGCCGCCGACATAGGCGGCCGTAGGGAGCGACGGGCAGCCCTTGATGGCGCCGTCAGCCTCGATTCCCAGGCCAGCCCGTCCGGCCTGGCAGCCGCCGTAGTATTCGAATCGTCCGGAGATACTGCGCCAAGCCGCTTCGTATGGGCCAAAATACCCGATGTTGTTACCGGGCATAAGCTGCAGGCCGCGATCGAGGCCCTCTTCGAACAGTGCAAACAGCTCCGGCATCAGCGCAGCGAGATCGAAGGGCTGCAGCAGCAAGGATGGAGCATCGGCCGCATTGCCCATGGGCACGGTGAGCTGAATCTGCCAGGCGGAGGCCCCGGCGTCGATGATCGTATCGAAAATGTCGCGCAGGCCGCCCAGGGTAAGACGATTGACCTGCGAGTTGGCGGTCGCCATCAGCCCATGCTTTCGCGCGTTCCGGATCGCGGCCACCGCTTGGCCGTGGCTGCCCTTGATACCGCGGAGCCGATCATGTGTAGCGGCCGGGCCGTCGATGGAAACGCCGACGGTCTTGAGTCCGGCGCGCGCGGCTGCTTCGATCTTCGCTTCCGTGAGTGCCCGGGCGCCGGTCTGCAGGCCGCAGACAATGCCGTTGCGAGTGATCTCCTCGACGAGGACCAGCCAATCGGGGCGGAGGTAAGCTTCGCCGCCGATCAGAACGATCTCCTTGGTGCCAGCGCGCGCAAGTTCGCCAATCAGAGCGATGCATTCCGCGGTGGTCAGCTCGTCATTGCGAGGTGCGCCGGCCCGGGACCCGCAATGGCTGCACTTCAGGTTGCAGAGGAGCGTGATCTCCCAGACCACATAGCGCGCTTGAGCGGTAGGCAAGCCGCCGGAAGGGATTGATCGGACCGGCATCTCGGTATCGGCGTGGGGTACACGAGAGAACATGAAATTTGCCGCGACATCGTTGACGATTGGTATCGTAAAATACTAACCTTAGATTGTATAGAGGACGAGGGAGGCGAATTTGGCGAAGGAAGGCGTTCCAGGCGGAGTGGTGCCTCTGTACGGCCTTGCGATCGGCAATGCGCTCGCAAGTGGCGGTATCACTCTGGACGAGTTGGTCACATTGCGCTCGCACGCGAAGGCGATCGTCGACGCTCAAGGCGATCTGGTTTCTGCGGTGAACGCGCTCGACGAGGAAATCGTCAAGCGCGGCGGACAGGCGGCCGCCAAGGGCGCGGCGCCTGCCGAGGTGGTGCCATCCGAACGCTTCACCGTGCAGATCACCGGCCTTCCGATCGAGCCACAGGCGAGACAGAGCATCGAGCAGGCCGTCAATAATGCGGTGAAGGCTGCCATTGCCGCTCACGACAGCGGCGGCGACCTGAAGATCACGGCGTTGTCTCAAATCCAATCGTTCGGGGGAACGCACGGCGGCGCCACTGCGGGTCTGATCGCCACGATCGATCTTCAGTCAGCGCCTTGAAGGTCTGGAGGGCGACATCATGACCGAGAAGAGTACAGCTGGCGGAATCGCATCCTTCGCCGGTGGAGCAATCATGGTCTATGGCGTTGCCATTGGCAACGCGTTGGCGGCGGCCGTCAAAGGGCCCGCATCCATCGACGATCTGGTGTCGTTGCGCGACCATGCGCGCCAGATCGTCGGCGTCCAGGGTGATCTTGTTGCGGCGCTGGCCGCTTTGGACGCTGAGATTGCGAAGCGTGGAGGCGACAAGGCGGCGCCCGCGCCGGAGATGGAGCGCTTCGTCGCTCAGATCGATGGCGGTCCGCTCTCCGGCCAGTTGAAGTCTGAGATCGAGCAAGCCATTCAGAAGGCGGTGACGGCTGAAATCGCAAAGCTCGATACGCGCGGCGACATGGTTGCGACGCCGCTGTCGCAGATCAAGGCGTTCGGAGCGGGACCTGGCTCCCACATTTACGGAGCTGTCTATCGACCGAAGCTGGATAATCCCTGAGTGCGGTCGAATGCCCGGCACACGTTCGGATCACGGCGATGTCCAGACCAAGCAAGCCGGGCGAGGCGAGAGCTAATCGAGAGGCGTTCAGGCGATGTCCGATGCAGCATCCGTGAAGCCGAAGTCGGTGCCGATGTGCCCGAGTTCGCGCTGCGCCGACGGCAACACGCTGCTCGGCATCGTCAATGCCGAGGGCCGGATCGATTTCATTCCCGAGCGCTTCGAGGTCGACGCCGCCTTCGTCGCGATCGCCCGGCAGGGACGTCCGCCGGAACAGCGCTTCCGCTTCTCGTCGCCGTGCCTCGCGCGCGACTGCGGAAAGTGGGACGGCAAGCGCTGTGGCGTCGCCAAGATCCTGAACGAGCACGGGCTGGAGCTCTTGCCGAATGAGCGGACCGTGGCGCTGCCGCGGTGTTCGATCCGCGCGAACTGCCGTTGGCACGGCGACTACGGCGATGCGATCTGCGCGGTCTGCGCCTGGGTGGTCACGGAAAGCGGCAATCGGCTCGAACCGCCGGCTTGATGTTTGCGAGCCGAGACATCAGGGGGACGGAAATGGCCAAGGGCATTTCGCTGCATATCGGTCTCAATCGGCTGGATCCGAAGCACTATGCTGGGTGGGACGGCAAGCTGAACGCCTGTGAGAATGATGCGCGCGCGATGGAGGCGATTGCGAAGACGGCGGGCTATCGGACCGGCATTCTGCTCAGCGAGCAGGCCACGCGCGGCGCCGTGACCGACATGCTGACGATGGCCGCCCGCGACTTGAACAGCGGAGACATTCTGCTGCTGACCTATTCGGGCCACGGCAGCCAGGTTCCGGACCTCGATGGTGACGAGATCGACGCACTCGATGAGACCTGGTGCCTCTATGACGGACAGATGATCGATGATGAACTCTATCGCGTGTACGGCGCGATCGCCGATGGCGTTCGTGTTCTGATTCTCTCCGATTCCTGCCATAGCGGCACTGTGGCCAAGGTGAGCTACTACGAGATGGCGCAGGCCGCCGGCTTCGCCGGGAATTTGGATATCGCCGTGGCCGGCAGGGCCGCGACGAAAGGGATCAGCTATGCGCCCAAGTTCTTGCCGCAGGATATCGCCCTTCGTACGTATGAGCAAAACCGCGCATTTTATGAAGCCATCGGCCGGGCCGCGAAGGGCGCGCCGGGTGCGGAGTCGAGCGATGTCGCCAAGGCCAGCATCCGTCTGATCTCGGGCTGCCAGGACAATCAGGTGTCATTCGATGGCGCCATCAACAGCGTCTTCACCGCGGCGCTGCTGCTGGTCTGGGCGAACGGTCAATTCAAGGGCAACTACAACGATTTCCACCTTCAGATTCAGCGCAAGATGCTGCCGACGCAATCGCCGAACCATTACAGGACCGGCAAGGAAGATCGTGAGTACGACAGCCAGCGCCCGTTCACGATCTAGCTAGATCACTGCCGTGATCCGCGCGTGATCACCTGCCCCGCACGCGCCTTCTGGTGCGTGCCCTGCCACCAGGTCAGCGCGCCATTGACGATGACGGCCTCGATGCCGGCGGCCGGCACGCAGGGGGCATCATAGGTCGCGCTGTCCCGGACGCTGGCGGCATCGAAGATCGTGATGTCGGCATGGTTGCCGACCGCGATCGTGCCGCGTCCCTCGACGCCGAAATTCCGCGCGGTCAGTCCGCTCATCTTCCACACCGCGGTCTCCAGCGAGAACAGCTCGAGCTCGCGGCAGTAGTAGCCGAGCACGCGCGGGAACGTGCCCCAGAGCCGCGGATGCGGACGCTCGCCGAACGGCAGCCCGTCGGAGCCGATCATGGTCGGCTCGAAGGCGAGGATGGTCTGCACGTCGGCCTCGTCCATCGCGAAGTAGATCGCCGACGCCGGCTGCAGCCGCTTGGCGGCTTCGAGCCGGTCGACGCCCCAGCCCGCGGCGATGTCGGCGAGATCCCGACCCGCCATTTCCGGATGGGGTCCGGAGGCCGCGACGACGACCTTGACCTGCAGCTTGGCCGGGTCGGTGTGCAGCATGGTCGACGAGGCGTTGTAGGGATAGCAGTCGAGTGCGACGCATTGGCAGCTCATCGCCTTCGTGATCAGCGGCAGCGTCTCCCTGGTGCGGCCGAAATTCGCTGGCCCCACCACCTTGTGATGCGAGATCACGACCTGGACGTCGAGCGCCTTGCCGATGGCAAAGCTCTCCTCCAGCGACTGGATCACCTCGTTCGCCTCGTTGCGCATATGCGTGGCATAGACGCCGCCGCTGCCTGTGAGCGGACGGCACACCTCGATGATCTCCTCGGTCGGCGCCGCCTCCGCCGGCGGATAGAACGTCCCGGTCGAGACGCCGATGGCGCCGGCGTCGAGCGCCTCCTGCACATGCGCGCGCATCTCGGCGATCTCCACGTCCGTCGCGGCCCGGCCGAGGTCGCTCACGACCGACGCACGCAGCGCGGTGTGGCCGACCATGGGCGCCACGTTGACCGCCGCGGGCGCCGTGCGCAGCGCGGCGACGTAGTCGGCGAACGCGGCATACTCGACCACCTGTCCCTCGCTTGGCGATAGCAAGCCGAGCGGCATCGGCCGCGGCGAGCCCGGCTTCAGCGGCGCGATGCTGACGCCGCAATTGCCGGTCACGACGGAGGTCACCCCCTGCGAGACCTTGCAGGTCATGTCGGGATCGACCAGCACGGCGCTGTCGTCATGGGTGTGGGAGTCGATGAAGCCCGGCGCAACGATGAGGCCGGTGGCGTCGATCTCCCGCGTGGCTCGCCGGCCGTCAAGCCCGCCGATGGCGACGATGCGGCCGTCCTTGATGCCGACATCCGCCTCGAAGCGTGGCGCACGTGTGCCGTCGATGACGGTGCCGCCGCGGATGATCAGGTCGAAGGACTCGGACGAAGGCTGGTTGTCGGTCATGAAATCTCACGCGGAATTGTAGGAAGCCGGGAGACTATCCGCGAGCCGCACCGATGCGTCCAGAGCGATGCGCATGTGATCCGAGCCGGGCTGGACTGCATTGGAGGCGCGACGCGCGTCCGCCGTCGCCTTTCGTCCTGGCCACCCGGGACACACGATAGTGATAGGGACTCTGGCCAGGATTGATACGCCTCAACGGCGCGCGACCTCTCTGGCGCCATCCATCCTCCGGGAAGCAACCTGCGGAGGTACGTCATGAAAGCCCTGGTCTATCATGGTCCCGGCCAGAAATCTCTCGACGAGCGCCCGAAGCCGACCATCATCGAGCCTGGCGATGCGGTGGTCAAAATCCTGAAGACGACGATCTGCGGCACCGACCTTCACATTCTCAAGGGTGACGTGCCGACATGTACACCGGGCCGCATTCTCGGCCACGAGGGCGTCGGCGTGGTCGACGCGGTTGGCAGCGCCGTGCGCGCGTTCAAGCCGGGCGACCACGTCATCATCTCCTGCATCTCGGCCTGCGGAACCTGCGACTATTGCCGGCGCGGCATGTATTCGCATTGCCGCCATGGCGGCTGGATCCTCGGCAACAAGATCGACGGCACGCAGGCGGAGTATGTTCGCACGCCTCACGCCGACACCAGCCTCTACCACGTGCCGCCTGGGACCGAGGAGGATGCGCTGGTGATGTTGAGCGACATCCTGCCGACCGGTTTCGAATGCGGCGTGCTCAACGGCAAGGTCGAGCCGGGATCGGCGGTGGCGATCGTCGGCGCCGGCCCGATCGGATTGGCGGCGCTGCTGACGGCACAGTTCTATTCGCCGGCCGAGATCATCATGATCGACCTCGACGACAGCCGGCTCGAGGTCGCCACCCGCTTCGGCGCCACCAGCGTCGTCAACAACGCCGACGGCAAGGCCGTCGAGAAGGTCCTGGCGCTGACGAATGGCCGCGGCGTCGACACCGCGATCGAGGCAGTCGGCATGCCCGCCACGTTCGTGACCTGCGAGGACATCATCGCCCCCGGCGGCACCATTGCCAATGTCGGCGTGCATGGGGTCAAGGCCGACCTGCATCTGGAGAAGCTGTGGGACCGCAACATCGCGATCACGACGCGGCTGGTCGATACGGTGACGACGCCGATGCTGCTGAAGACGGTGCAGTCGCGCAAGCTCGAACCGAAGCGGCTGATCACCCATCGCTTCAGGCTTGATCAGATCCTCGATGCCTACGAGACGTTCGGCGCCGCGGCCAAGACCCATGCGTTGAAGGTTCTCATCGAGGCATAGGCCTCCCGACCCGTACGCCGCGGCGCTCAGCCTGCCGGACGCCGCTGCGCGACGATCTGCCGGTAGAGTTCGGCGTAACGGCCGGCGCGGTGGCGCCAGGAGACGTCGGTCAGCATCGCATTGAGCTGCATGCGGGTCCAGTTCGAGGCGTTGCTGCGCGCGGCGTAGAAGGCCGCAGCGGCGCGGCGCAGGGTCTGATCGAGCGCCTCCGCTGTCACGGACGCGCACTTGAACCCGGTTGCGGCGACGCCGGCCTCGGTCTCGTCAATGACGGTGTCGGCAAGACCGCCCACCGCAGTGACGATCGGCAGCGCGCCGTAGCGCAGGGCGCAGAGCTGCGTCAGCCCGCACGGCTCGAACCGTGACGGCACGACCAGCGCATCGCAGCCGGCCTGGATGAGATGCGCCAAGCCCTCGTCGTAGCCGATGACGACGCCGATCTTTGCGGGATCGTTCGCGGCCGCGGCACGGAACGCGTCGCGCAGCTCGGCCTCGCCGTCGCCGAGCAGCGCCAGCTGGATGCCGCTACTGGTCAAGGTCGGCAGGCAGGACAGCAGCAGGTCGAGCCCCTTCTGCGAGGTCAACCGGCTGACGACGCCGAGCAGGAACGTCTCCGGCGCCACCTGCAGGCCCATGCGCGCCTGCAGCGCGGCCTTGTTGGGCGCCCGCGCCTCGATCCGGTCGATGCCGAAACGCGAGGCGATCGCCGGATCGCTGCCGGGATCCCACACCGCCGTGTCGATGCCGTTGAGGATGCCGACGAGGTCCGACGCACGCTGACGCAGCAGGCCGCCGAGGCCCATGCCCTGCTCGTCGCTCTGGATCTCCCGCGCATAGGTCGGCGACACCGTCGTGATCTTGTCGGCGAATTGCAGTCCCGCCTTGAGGAAGCTGATGTCGCCGTAATATTCGAGGCCGTAGATCGAGAAGGATTCCGGCGGCAGGCCGAGCGGCGGCAGGAAGTGGCGCGGAAAGCGGCCCTGGAACGCCAGATTGTGCACGGTCACGACCGTGCCGGGATGCGGCCGGTGGCTGTACAGCAGATAGGCCGGCACCAGCCCAGCCTGCCAGTCGTGGCCGTGGACGACATCGGGCACGAAGGCCGGCACCGCGCCGAGCCCGATATAGGACGCCGCGCGGGCCAGTGCCGCGAAGCGGAACGCATTGTCCGGCCAATCCTTGCCGTCGGGCCCCAGATAGGGGTTGCCCTCGCGGTCGTAGAGATGCGGCGCGTCGAGCACGAACAGATCGAGCGCGCCATGGCTGCCGCCGAGCAGCCGGGCGTTGCCGCCGAAGAAGTTCGGCAGCGAGCTGATCTCGCTGGCCTGCTCCAGCGCCTTCATGACCGCGGGATAGCCGGGAATCAGCGTGCGGACCTCGACGTCCTCCGCCATCAGCGCCCACGGCAGGGCGCCGACGACATCGGCGAGGCCGCCCGTCTTGACGATGGGATAGACCTCCGAGGCAACCGACAGAACGCGCAGTGGCGTCATGAATTGAGCCCGTCGATCATCGGCTGGGTAATCAAGGTCACGCCGTTCTCCGTGGTCCTGAACCGCTTGGCGTCGAACTCCGGATCTTCGCCGACCACCAGCCCCTCCGGAATCTGCACGCCACGGTCGACCACCACGTTGGTCAGGCGCGCATGGCGCGCGACGTTGACGTAGGGCAACAGCACCGCGTTCTGCAGCTTGGCATAGGAATGCAGATGAGCACCGGTGAACAGCAGCGAGCGCTGCACCTGGGCGCCGGAGACGATGCAGCCGCCTGAGACCAGCGAGCAGGTCGCCTCGCCGCGGCGGCCGTCCGTGTCGTGAACGAACTTGGCCGGCGGCGTGATCTCAGAATAGGTCCAGAGCGGCCAGGAGCGATCGTAGAGATCGAGCTCGGGCACGACGTCCGTCAGATCCAGATTGGCCGCCCAATAGGCGTCCACCGTTCCAACGTCGCGCCAGTAGCTGCCCTGATCGTGGGCGGCGCGGACACAGGAGCGCGAGAACTGGTGCGCCACGGCTCGGCCGTTCCTGACGATGTAGGGAATGATGTCGCGGCCGAAATCGTGGTTGGAATTCGGTTCCGCTGCGTCGCGCTTCAGCTCCTCGAACAGGAATTTGGCGTCGAACACGTAGATGCCCATGCTCGCGAGCGACTTGTCGGGCTTGCCCGGCATCGGCGGCGGATCGGCCGGCTTCTCGATGAAGTCGCGGATCGTGTCGTCCTCATTGATGTGCATGACGCCGAAGCCTGAGGATTCCTCGCGCGGCATCTCCAGGCAGCCGACGGTGACGTCGGCGCGCTGGTCGACATGCTGCTGCAGCATCAGCTCGTAGTCCATCTTGTAGATGTGGTCGCCGGCCAGCACGACGATGTATTTCGTGTTGTAGGTCTCGAGAATGTCGATGTTCTGGTACACGGCGTCGGCCGTGCCGACGTACCACATCGTCTCGGAGACGCGCTGGCTCGCCGGCAGGATGTCGAAGCTCTCGTTGCGCTCGGGGCGGAAGAAGTTCCAGCCCATCTGCAGATGCCGGATCAGGCTGTGCGCCTTGTACTGTGTCGCAACGGCGATGCGCCGGATGCCGGAATTGACGGCGTTCGACAGCGCGAAATCGATGATGCGCGACTTGCCGCCGAAATAGACGGCGGGCTTGGCGCGCCGGTCGGTCAGCTCCAGCAGCCGGCTGCCGCGTCCGCCAGCCAACACGAAGGCCAGCGCGTGACGGGACAGCGGCTCGGTCCGTGCGGCGGGTGCCATGGTTCTCCTCCCTGCAACTCTTTGTCGCGTCAAGATTTCCGCGGCCCGGGCAGAGGAGTCTCGCGATCGCGCTTCCTCGTCCGGTACTCACATATGACGGAGGAACAGCCAACCAGTTCCCAATGACGAGTGCAATGGGGAGCTTCAGCCCAGGCGATCCCAGGTTGCAGCCACGTCGTCCCAGCGCGGCGGGTCGGCGCCCTCGCGGGTGCAGGTGACGGCCGCACAGGCTGCGGCAAAGGCGAGCGCCTTGCGCATTTCGGTCTGGCTCAATCCTCTCAGGGCCTCCCGGTCAATGCGGCCGAGCTTGCGCAGCGCGAACAACAGCCCCGCCTGGAAGGAGTCGCCGGCGCCGATCGTATCGACCACCTCGATCGCGGGGACCGCGACCTCGACCGCGCCGGCCTGCGCATGCCAGCCGAGCGCCCCCTTGGGACCCCGCGTGACGACGACCAGGCTGGTGCCGCGCGCCAGCAGCGCGTCCGCCCGCGCAGCGTAGTCGTCGTGGCCATGCAGATAGTCGAAATCGACATCCGACATCTTGATCAGGTCGGCGCTCGCGGCGAACCCATCCATGTCAGCGCGGTAGCCGGCCTTATCAGTCACCAGATTCGGACGGCAGTTCGGGTCGAAGGAGATCGTCACCGCGCCCTGCGTGGCGGCGATCAGCGCACGGGTCTGCGCGGCGCCGAGATCGTGGATCAGCGTGGTCGATCCGACATGGACGGCATCGATGTCGGCAAAGGGGATGCTGCCCGGCCGGAACGTCCATTTCCGCGCGGCGGTCTCGGCGTCGTAGAAGGCATACTGCGCCTCACTGCCGACATGGCGCACGAAAGCGAGCGTGGTCTGGTCCGGGCTGCGCGTGGCGTAGCCGAGGTCGACGTGCGAGCCTTGGGCATGCGCCGCGATCATGGTGCCGAACAGGTCGGTCGAGATGCCACCGACGAAGCCCGTGGGCGCGCCGAGCCGCGCCACGCCGACGGCGACGTTCAGGCAGGAGCCGCCGACCACTGGCCGCAAGGCATCGCGCCCGTCGGCCAATCTGGCCGGGACGAAATCGATCAACGCGTCGCCGCAGCTCAGGATCATCAGCGTGCCTCCTCATCGGCACCATGCATCACGGAACGGCTCTCGCGATCAAGCGCTCGCAGCAAGCCGTGGATGCGCCGCTTGCGGCGATGGAAGGCCGCGATGTTCGGATCGGTCGGGTCGCTGAGACGCCCGAGCGAGGACATCGAGGCCATCGTATCGCCGATCGAGCGGAAAGCGCCGCTGGCGACCGCGCCGAGCATGGCCGCACCGAGCAGCACCGGCTCCTGGGTGCCCGGCAGCGCCACCGTCAATCCCGTCGTATCGGCCATGATCTGGCGTACCAGCGGGCTGCGTGAGGCGCCACCCGCCATGACCAGCGTCCGGCTGGTAACGCCGTTGGCGGCGAAGGCATCGATGACGTCGGCAAGGCCATAGGCGAGCCCGCACAACCCGGCCATGAACAGCCGCTCCATCGCGGAGACATCGGCATCGAGATCAAGGCCGGCAATGACGGCGCGCGAGTCCGGATCGGCATAGGGCGAGCGGTTGCCGAGAAATTCCGGGAGAATGTGAAGATCTCGCGCCAGCAGCGCCGCGCTGCCGGCATTCGGCACCCGCGCCATGATCCGTTTTTCGAGCAGGGTGATCAGGTCGAGCCCTTCCGCGCGCGCCGCAGCGGTCGCCTCGGCCGCGGCCGGGTGCGAGCGCAGCAGATGATCGATCGCCGCCCCCGCGGCAGACTGGCCACCCTCGTTGAGCCAGAACCCAGGCACCATGCCCTGATAATACGGTCCCCACACGCCGGACACGAAGGACGGCACCCGCGTCGTCGCCATGATGCAGGCCGAAGTCCCCATGATGTAGGCGAGCCGGTCGCAGACATCGACCTCCCCGCCGTCAGCCGCGCGGCCACCGATGGCGCCGATGCCGCCGGCATGGGCATCGATCAGCGCGGCTCCGGCCGGCGTACCCGCGACGAGCCCGAGTTGTTCGGCCGCGTCCTGCGACAGCCCACGGCCGAGCGGCGTACCGGGCGCGACGATCTCGGTGCCGATCCGCGCGTAATCCTCGCGGACGAAATCCTCCAGCCCGATACGGCGAAAGAAGGCCGCGCTCCAGCGCGTCTCGTGCGCCAGATAATTCCATTTGCAGGTGACGGTGCACATCGAGCGCGCCAGAGAGCCTGACGCACGCCAGGTGAGGAAGTCGGCGAGATCGAAGAAATGGCCGGCCGCATCGAAACTCTTGCGCAGATGCCGCTTCAGCCACAGCAGCTTCGGCATCTCCATCTCCGGCGAGATCGAGCCGCCGACATAGCGCAGCACCTCGTCTTCGGTCGCATTGATGTCGCGCGCCTCCGTCAGCGCGCGATGATCCATCCACACGATGACATTGCGGCTGGCGTCGCCGGAGCCGCTGACGGTGACCGGCGCGCCCTGGCGGTCCAGCACCACCAGCGAGCAGGTGGCATCGAAGCCGATCCCCTTGATCAGCTCCGGCGCGATCGCGGCTTCCGCTAGCGCGGCTTTGACCGACGCGCAGCACGCACGCCAGATGTCGTCGGACGACTGCTCGACGACATCACCGGCCTCGTGCCAAGTCTGGATCGGATGCCGCGCCGCGGCAAGCAGCCGGCCGTTGCCGTCAAAAATCCCGGCGCGCGTGCTGGTTGTGCCGACATCGACACCGATGAACGCCTGCCGCATGTTTCGCTCCCGTCAATTCTGACGCGAGCTTACCAGCAAGTGTAGCCGCCATCGACAACGACGACGCTGCCGGTCATCAAACTTGCCGCCTCGGAAGCGAGGAACAACACCACCGAGGCAATCTCCTCGACCTGACCCATGCGGCCCATCGGGGTTCCGCCGATCCAGGCGTCGTACATGCGCGGATTGCTCTTCACGAAGGCGTTCAGCGGCGTCTCGATATAGGTCGGCGCGACCGCGTTGACGCGGATGCCGCGCGCGCCCCATTCGGCCGCCAGCGACTTGGTCAGATGGTGCACCGCAGCCTTGGACGCGTTGTAGAAGCACTGCTCCTGCGGCTTGTTGACGATGAAGCCGGACATCGAGCCGATGTTGACGATGGCGCCACTGTTGGCCGCCAGCATGTGCTTGCCGAAGGCGCGGCAGCACCAGAAGGTGCCGTTGAGATTGACGTCCAGCACGTTCAGCCAGTGCTCGTCGGTGACGGTCTCGGCCGGCGTCTCGCTGCGCGCGATGCCGGCATTGTTGACGAGGATGTCGATGCCGCCGTAGCGCGCGACCAGATCGTCGGCCACCTCGTTGACCTGAGCCGAGTTGGTGACGTCCATCAGCGCGGTCTCGGTGTCATAGCCCTTGGCCTTCATCGCCGCCTGCCCGTCCGCCGCCGCCTTGGCGTCGCGATCGGCGATCACGACATGCGCGCCCGCCTCCGCCAGCGCCTCGACGCAAGCCAGGCCAATGCCCTGCCCGCCGCCGGTGACCAACGCGGTCTTGCCGTTCAGTTTGAATTTTTCGAGATACATCGTCGTGGTCCGTTGTTGTCGTTGACGCCCGGAGGGGACGTCACCTCTCATGCGAAGATCGAATTGCCGCTCTCGTCGAAGCGGTAGATGCGGCTGGGCTCGGGCCGCAGCGTCACAGTGTCGCCGGCACCGAGTCGTTTCTCGCCGACGACGCGCACGGTGAGCGTCCCGAGCGCGCCGGCATCGACGTAGAGAAAGGTGTCGCTGCCGAGATGCTCGGCGATCACCACCTTGCCGGGCCAGCCCTCGCCGCCGTCGTCGACGACCGCGACATGCTCGGGCCGCACGCCGATCGTGGTCGCATGGTGTTTGTCCGCTTCCGCGCCGGTGATGAGGTTCATCTTCGGCGAGCCGATGAAGCTGGCGACGAACAGATTGGCGGGGCGCTGATAGAGCTCGATCGGCGAGCCATATTGCTCGATGCGGCCGGCGTTCAGCACCACGATCTTGTCGGCCATGGTCATGGCCTCGACCTGGTCGTGCGTCACGTAGATCGCGGTGGTGCCGAGCTGCTTCTGCAGCCGCGTCACCTCGAGCCGCATCTGCACGCGCAGCGCGGCATCGAGATTGGACAGCGGTTCGTCGAACAGGAACGCTTTGGGCTCGCGCACGATGGCGCGGCCGATCGCGACGCGCTGGCGCTGGCCGCCGGACAGCTCGCGCGGCTTTCGATCGAGATAGGGCGTGAGGTTCAAGGTGGCCGCGGCCGCCTCGACCTTCTGGTTGATCTCGGCCTTGGGCAGCCCGGCCATCTTCAGGCCGAAGGCGATGTTGCCGCGCACGCTCATATGCGGATACAGCGCGTAGGACTGGAACACCATCGACAGGCCGCGCTTGGCCGGCGGCACATTGACGACATTGTTGCCGTCGATCAGGATCCGTCCGCCGGAGACGTCCTCGAGCCCCGCGATCAGCCGCAGCAGCGTGGTCTTGCCGCAACCGGAGGGGCCGACGAACACCACGAAGGCGCCGTCGGGAATGTCGAGATCGGCGCCCTTGATGATGTGGACCGGCCCGAACGATTTCTGCACACCTTCCAGCGTGATCCGTCCCATGGTCAGCCCTTTCGTTACTTCACTGCGCCGAAGGTCAGCCCGCGCACGAGCTGCTTCTGGCTGAACCAGCCGATGATCAGGATCGGCGCGATCGCGAGCGTGGACGCCGCCGACAGCCGCGCCCAGAACAGGCCTTCCGGGCTCGAATAGGACGCGATGAAGGTCGTCAGCGGCGCCGCATTCAATGTCGACAGGTTCAAGGTCCAGAACGCCTCGTTCCAGGCCAGGATCAGGTTCAGGAGAAGGGTCGAGGCCAGCCCCGGGATCGCCATCGGCGTCAGCACGTAGATCAGCTCGCGCCCGATCGTGGCGCCGTCCATCCGCGCTGCTTCCAGGATGTCCTTCGGGATCTCCTTGAAGTAGGTGAACAGCATCCAGATCACGATCGGCAAATTGCCGAGGCACAGGATGAAGACCAGCCCGGTGCGGGTGTCGAGCAGACCGAAGTTCTTGTAGATGAGATAGATCGGCACGAGCACGCCGACCGGCGGCATCATCTTGGTCGAGAGCATCCAGAGCAGGATGTCCTTGGTGCGCTTGGTCGGCGCAAACGCCATCGACCACGCCGCAGGGATCGCGATCAGCATCGCGATCAGGGTCGATCCGCCGGCGATGATCAGCGAGTTCAGCGCGTGGTGCAGATAGTCGCTGCGCTCCTGCACGGTGACGTAGTTCTCGGTGGTCCAGTGGAAGAACAGGAACGACGGCGGCGTCGCGAACGCCTCCAGCTCGGTCTTGAAGCTCGCCAGCACCATCCACAGGATCGGGAAGAAGATCACGAAGCCGGCGAGCCAGGCGGCTAGCGTCGCGATCGCGACATGACGTCCGGTGACCTTGCGCGCCATGGTCAGGCCTCCAGATTGCGGCCGACGATGCGGACCAGGAAGAAGGCGACGATGTTGGCGATGACCACCGCGACGAGGCCGCCGGCCGAGGCGGTGCCGACGTCGAACTGGATCAGCGCCTGAGAATAGACCAGGAAGGCGATATTGGTGGTCTGCAACCCCGGCCCGCCGCCGGTGGTGACGAAGATCTCGGCGAACACCGTGAGCAGGAAGATGGTCTCGATCAGGATCACCACCGTGATCGGGCGCGCCAGATGCGGCACGGTCAGATAGATGAAGCGCGACAGCGCGCCGGCGCCATCCATCTCGGCGGCCTCCTTCTGCTCCTCGTCGAGCGACTGCAGCGCGGTCAGCAGGATCAGGGTCGCGAACGGCAGCCACTGCCACGCGACGATGAAGATGACCGCGAGCAGCGGCGCGTCGGTGAACCAGTCGATCGGCGTCAGCCCCAGCGAGGTCGCGATCCAGGCGAACAGGCCGGACACCGGGTGCATCAGCAGGTTCTTCCAGACCAGCGCACTGACCGTCGGCATCACGAAGAACGGCGCGATCACCATCAGACGGATGATGTTGCGGCCGATCACGGGCTGGTCGAGCAGGATCGCGAGGGGAATGCCGAGACCGATGGTCAGCAGCAGCACCGAGCCGACCAGCACCAGCGTATTCCGCAGCGAGGCGAGGAAGGCGGGATCGGTGAGGAAGTAGGTGAAGTTCTCGAAGCCGACGAAGCTCTCCGAGCCGGGATCGAGCAGGCTGTAATGCAAGGTCGAGAAATAGACCGTCAGCGCCAGCGGCACGATCATCCAGATGAACAGCAGGATGACCGCCGGCGACAGCAGCGCGCGGGCGAGGAGTTGCGTCTGTCTGGTGGCCATTGCCGCTGTCCATTTGCTCGATGAACACTGCCGTCATTGCGAGCGACGCGAAGCAATCCACAATCACGGGGGGACTCTGGATTGCTTCGTCGCCTTCGGCTCCTCGCAATGACCACGCCGCCGTGAGAATAAAAGCCTCGGGCTCGGTGCACCTCGCCCCGCCTGCGGGGAGAGGGAGCGCACCGTCGTCCGGGCGAGAGCTCGAACAACGTTGGAGAGAAAAAGCGGCCATCCCTGTGGGGAGGGATGGCCGCCAGTGATCAGCTCGGGAGGAGTTTCGTGTCGAGCTGATAACTTTACGCGCCTATTTGATGTAGCCGGCGCGCTTCATCTCGCGTTCGGTGGAGGACTGTGCCGCCGCGAGCGCCGCATCGACGGTCATCGAGCCGGCCAGTGCCGCCGAGAACTGCTGCCCCACCGCGGTGCCGATGCCCTGGAATTCAGGAATCGCAGCGTATTGCACGCCGACGTAAGGCACCGGCTTGACCGTCGGCTTGTTCGGATCGGCGGCATCGATCGAGGCCAGGGTCAGCTTGGCGAACGGCGCGACCTTCAGGTACTCCTCGTTCTTGTAAAGCGAGGTGCGCGTGCCCGGCGGCACGTTGGCCCAGCCATCCTTCGACGCGACGAGCTTCAGATAGTCCTTGCTGGTCGCCCAGGCGATGAACTTCTCCGCCGCCTCGACCTTCTGCGAGCCGGCGGGCACCGCGAGGCTCCACGCCCACAGCCAGTTGGCGTTCTTGCCGAGGCCGGTATTCGGCGCCAGCGCGAAGCCGACCTTGTCGGCGACCTTCGACTCCTTCGGGTTGGTCACGAACGAGGCCGCCACGGTCGCGTCGATCCACATCGCGCATTTGCCGGAGTTGAACAGCGCGAGGTTCTCGTTGAAGCCGTTCGAACTGGCGCCGGGAGGGCCTGCCTCCTTCATCAGCTCGACATACGTCGTCAGCGTCTTCTTCCATTCCGGCGTGTTGAACTGGGGCTGCCATTTCTCGTCGAACCAGCGCGCGCCGAACGAATTCGACATCGCGGTCAGGAACGCCATGTTCTCGCCCCAGCCGGCCTTGCCGCGCAGGCAGATGCCGTACACGCCGGCCTGCTTGTCGGTGAGCTTCTTGGCGGCATCGACGATGAAGTCCCAGGTCGGGCTCTCCGGCATCTTCAGCCCGGCCTTGTCGAACAGGTCGGTGCGGTACATCACGAACGAGCTCTCGCCGTAGAACGGCGCTGCATAGAGCTTGCCGTCGACCGACACGGCGTCCTTGATCTTGGGCAGGATGTCGCCCGCGTCATAGTCGGCGCCGAGCTTGTCGAGCGGCACCAGCCAGTTCTTCTTGGCCCAGATCGGCACCTCATAGGTGCCGATGGTGAGGATGTCGAACTGGCCGCCCTTGGTGGCGATGTCCGTCGTCACGCGCTGGCGCAGCACGTTCTCTTCCAGCGTCACCCATTTCACGGAGATGTCGGGATTGGCCTTGGTGAACTCGCTGGTGAGGCCCTGCATCCGGATCATGTCACCGTTGTTGACGGTGGCGATCGTCAGACTCGTCTCCGCCAGTGCGGGCGCATGTGTCAGCAGCGTGGCGGCGCCCAGCAGGGCGGCAAGCGTGCTCGTCCGAGTGAAGATGGTCTTCACGGTCTCCTCCCATTCCCGCGGTTATTGAATATATGCTCACGGGCTGGGCTGATGTTCACAACACTGATCGGGCTTTGTCAAGCGTGCGCCGGCGCCCACAGGTTGTGCGGCGCGACAGGGATCCGACCTTTGATAGAACAATGCGCAGCAGCACCGCGGGCATTCACGCCAGGATGGCGCGCGCCGTGGCCTCGTCGGTGATCAGGCCGTTGATGAGCCGCCCGGTCAGCGCGGCGCGGATGGCCGGGATCTTCGCGGGTCCCAGCGCCGCCGCGATCGTCATCGCGCGGGCCGGCACCTCGGGCGGAATGCTGGTGAGCCTGCGGTTGGTGCCGCCGGCGATCACCCTGCCGTTGGCGTCGTAGGCCCACCCGGTGATCTCGCCGATGGCCCCGAGCCGCATCATCTCGGTGAGCTCGTCGCGGGTGACGAAGCCGTCGACATGCATCTGCGCCTTCTGGTCCATCTGGCCGATGCCGACCAGCTTGAGGTCGGCCTTGTCGGCGACCGCCTTGACCTTGGCGATGGCATCGAGCCGGACCATGCGGTCGCGCTCGTCCTCGGTGCCCATCAGGAACGGCAGCGGCATCGGATAGTGCCGCGCGCCGGTGCGGTCGGCGAGCCGGCCGACGGTGTCGAAGAAGCTGGCGGAGCCGTCGGCCAGGATGTTGCCGACCAGCGAGACGATCTGGTGCTCGGGCCGGTCGACCGGCGAGACGCGCTCGACCGCGGCGCGCACCGCCCGCCCCGTGCCGAGCGCGATGATGACCGGCGTCTCGGCGCGCAGCGTCGTCTCCAGCAGGTTGGCGCAGCGTTCGGCGATCCCCGCCGCGCCGGCCGGCGCGGCCGGATCGGTCGGGACCACCTCGCAGTGCACCAGCGCGAAGCGCGCCTTGAGCTGCGCGGCCAGCGCCATGCACGAGGCGATCGGATGCTCGAGCCGGAACGTGATCAGCCGCTCGGCAAGGCACAGCGACACCAGCCGCTGCGCCGAGGCGCGCGACACCTGCAGCATCCGGGCGATCTCGTCCTGGGTATGACCGGCGATGAAGTACAGCCAGCCGGCGCGAGCGGCATCGTCGAGCCGTGATTTGTCGCTGTCGCCCGCCATGACGCCGAGCCGGCCTCCCTTTCAGAACACGTCTTCCCGGCCGAGCGCGGCCCGACGCTGATCGGCCTGCACTATGCCATGGCGCTCACGGCGCCGGGAACCGAGGCGCGCCACCATCCCCAGGAGGAACGCGGCAGGGTCATCCAGACCAGATCATATGCTCTGATCGTGGGCAATAGCCCGATCTCGGAAGGTTGCGCCCAGCGTCCCGGAACCTCGCTCGGCGCACGACGGCTGCGCATCCCCGAGGGATGCGGCGGCTCGGCCGGCCGCTTAGCTCGGGGGCATGGCCCTCCCCTCTCTCGTCCGCCCCCGCCGCGCCGCTCCGGTGTTCGTCTGCCGCAATTGCCTGAAGCGCAGCGATGACCCCAAAGCATTGAACAGGGCCTTGAAGAAGGCCCTCAAGCACGCGCTGGAATCCCACGGCAGCCCCGGCAACCGCGCAGGCGAGAAGCCGGCCCGCGTCATCGCGACGAGCTGCTTCGGCCTCTGTCCGAAGCGGGCGGTCGTGGTCACCGGCGGCGTCCACGCGGCACGCGGCGAATATGTGCTCGTCTCGGCAGCCGGGGATGTGCCCAGCGCCTTGGCGCTGCTGCGCGACGATCCGAGCCGGCCGCGTTGAGTTCGTGATGGTGAACAAAACCTTGAGCCGGACGCTCGAGTCTCATCGGCGGTCTTGACACTTGCTTGGTGCGCCGCGGGCTTAGCTGGCGCATCACGTCATCAGCAAGCGCCGCCATGAGTCCCACCGCCACCATCGCAGTCTCCGGCATGCAAGCCGCCTCGCGCCGGCTCGAGGTGTCCGCCTCGAACGTCGCCAATGCCAGGAGCACGGGCGCGCTGCCCAATGCCGACGGCACGCTGCCGGCCGGCGCGCCGAAGGCCTACGACCCGCTCGAGCTGGTGCAGAGCGACGTCGCCGGCGGCGGCACGCAGACGACCATCACGCGTTCGAGCTCGGGTACGTCCGCGAGCTACGATCCCACCGCGCCGTTCGCCAACAAGGATGGCCTCGTCGCCGCGCCCAATGTCGATCTCGCGCAGGAGATGATCAGCCAGCTCGTCGCCAAATACAGCTTCGCCGCGAACGCGAAAGTGCTGAAGGCGAGCGACGAGATGAGCCGCACCGTGATCGACATGAAGGTGTGAGCGCGACCCGTCTCCGGACAGGATCGCTCAGGTGATGGCTTCACCGGGTTCGGCCAGCACCTGCGGCTCCACCAGCAGCCCCTGCCGCTCATAGTGCCCGCGCGTCCGGCTGAAGCGCATCACCACCGCATGGCGTTTGCTCTTCGCCTTGGCCCGCCGCGACAGCAGCGCGTTGCCCGCGGGCAGAAACACGAGATCGCCGAGGCCGACGCATGAGAGACACGCCGGACCGCCATCCTCCATCATGAGGACATCGCCGGTCCCGCCGCAGCGATGACAGCTCCAGCCGTCCCGCGTCGGCACGATCGCCACCAGCTCCGGCGCCCGGCTCGCCTTCGCTGCCACACGCGCGCGCTTCTTCTCGGAGAGCGCCGGCGAGACCCAATGCGTCCGGAACAGCTCTTCAAGTTGCGGATCATTGCTGCGGCTGAACCGCAGCGGCTGCCGGCGTGGCGTCTGTGCGACATAGGCGGTCTCGCTCGGGCTCAGCCCCTTGGCGAGCGCCCAGGCACGAACATGCGTCATCGCCTCCCTGATGCGCGGGAGTCCGGAGCGTGTGACCTCCTCCAGCGACCCAACCTGCCCACGCCGCCACTGCTCCAGCAGCGACGCATCGAGCCAGCCGAGGCCACAGAACAGGTCGGCGACGCTGACGTAATGCTGGTCGGCCAGCAGCGCCTCGGCCGCCCTGGCGACCCGATCGGACAGCGGCTCGTTGTTCCTCCGGCTCATCACGACACCTGCAAAATCGTGCACGCTGACAAGGCGCGCATTATCCAGCAGAGCCGACCGCGATCAAGAGCGGCCCGATCGCGGCATCGGCCACGCCGTGACGCGGCCCGATCCAACCGCGTGAGGAGATCTTCCTAGGCGCTTTTCGCGACCGCGCCCTGCCCCGTCCGCTCGCCGGTCACCTCGCCGGCCGGCTCCGGGCTCAGCCAGCGATAGATGAAGCCGCCGGCCGCGCCGCCGAGCAGCGGCGCCACCCAGAACAGCCAGAGCTGCGCCAGCGCCCAGCCGCCGACGAACAGCGCCGGCCCGGTGCTGCGCGCCGGGTTCACCGAGGTGTTCGTGACGTGGATGCTGATGAGGTGAATGAGCGTCAGCGCCAGCCCGATCGCCAGCGGCGCAAATCCCACCGGCGCCTTGCCATGGGTCGCGCCCATGATCACGAACAGGAACATCATCGTCAGCACGAACTCGCTGAGCAGGCAGGCCCCGAGCCCATATTTGCCGGGCGAATGCTCCGCATAGCCATTGGCGGCAAAGCCGCTCGCCGTGCTGAAGTCCGGCGCCCCGCTGGCGATCGCATACAGCACGGCCGCGCCAACGATGGCGCCGACCACCTGCGCGATGATGTAGGGCACGATCAAGCTGGTCGGGAACCGCCCGCCGCACGCCAGCCCCACCGTCACGGCCGGGTTGAGATGGCAGCCCGAGATGTGCCCGATCGCATAGGCCATGGTCACCACGGTGAGCCCGAACGCCAGCGCCACGCCGAGCATGCCGATCCCGACATCCGGCACGCCGGCCGCGATCACCGCACTGCCGCAACCGCCGAACGTCAGCCAGAACGTCCCGATCGCCTCCGCCACGAGCTTGTTGTTGTTGCCGTTCATCATCGCCTCCCTGGGTGCGTGTGATTGGCTGGAGCCTGCCTCTCCCGTCAATGGAGAAGATGATCACTTCGACAACCTGGAGTCAAAGGCGGATTCGCGGTCGGCCGTGGGATGCCTGAGACTTTGAGTCAGAAAGAGTCCGACCGTTCGTAGTTCGTAGGGCGGATGAGCGAAGCGTCATCCGCCAGCTTACGCTGCTTGCCAACAGTCGTCGGCGCTCATTCCTGGCGGAAGCTCGTTCCTGCCGTGAACCAGCTTGATCGGCGAGGGGTTGCTCATCGAGCTTGCGGCCGACGGTCCAGGCCGACATCGATGATCCCGCATAGCGGATGACGCTCCGCTCATCCGCCACGTGCTATCGATTCTGCCGACACGCCGGCGAGAGCATCGGCACGTTCGCCCACGGCCAATTGTGCCAGCGCCCATCTTCGCCGACGCAAGCGGAGGATGTCGGAGGCGGGTTCGTTGTCGCATCCGCGGATGCGTCAAGCGCGGCAAACCGGTGGTCGACATAGGTCGTGGACACGTACCCCGCGACGGTCACCACCAGAACGACCGCAAATCCCTTGGCTGAGTCACTCCAGCGCATGTCATCACCTCGCGTGTTCGGCGTGCCAGGACCACATGGGACGACATTGACGCGCCATCGCGTGGCGGGCTGTGAGAAAGATCACATCGACGTCTAGCCCTGCCCCGACAAATATTGACCTACATCAATACGCGAATGCAAAATTGAACTTAAAGTTGCAACGATAATAATGAAGAGTATTTGAAATGAAGGATTCAACCAAAAGGAACGTCAAACGCGGCCTCGCTACAAAGAAGACCTCCGCTACCAAGAAGGCCTCCACTGCAAAGAAACAAACCAAGAAGGAGTTTCCTGAGATAAGGTGCGGAGAGCCGTGTCCAAAGTGTGGCCGTGCATGCAACAAAAAAGAAGGGCATTCAGGAAATCACCGTGATTCCGGAGTGCACACTTGGTAACGAATTCGACGTTACATGCACACCGGCACGCCTCGTTCTCTTGGTCGTTTGAGGTCCGCCCTGAACTTGGACCTGATTGCTGACATCGTGACGGTCGAAACTCCCTCAATCATCTTCGTCAGTTCGCGTGTCGTGATGCTCGGGTGAGATTGCGTCTTTGATTTTCGTTTTGATAGCACCCGCGCTCTCGCGAGTTTCAAGCTGCGCATTACGGTGACGCTGCATGAAACTCCGGGCCGCAGTGCGCGACCGCTCGGCGGCCGTGGCCCGGTCACGCCGCTCGCGGCTTGTTCACCGTCTCGATCCGGTCGAGAGTCTTGCCGAGGTCGCGCTTCGCGATCTGGACGTCATAGTCCGTCTGCAGGTTGAGCCAAAGCTCGGGCGTCGTGTCGAGCGCCTTGGCGAGCCGAAGCGCGGTGTCGGCGGTGATGCCGTTCTGCTCGCTCGCGATCCGCTCGATTCGTGTCCGCGGCAGGCCACACACCTTGGCGAGAGCGCCCGCGGAGATCCCGAGAGGATCGAGGAACTCCTCCCGCAGAACCTCACCGGGATGCATGGGTTTCAGCTTCTTGGTCATTGCAGTGCCTCTTAGTGATAGTCCACGACCTCGACGTCCGCCGGACCTTCCGCCGTCCAAACGAAGCACACCCGAAATTGATCATTGATGCGAATCGAATGCTGCCCCTGACGATCCCCCGTCAGCGCCTCCAGCCGATTGCCCGGAGGCGATCGCAAGTCGCGGAGATCGGCTGCAGCGTTGAGGTAACGCAGCTTCCGGCGGGCCACTTTTGACAGATCCGACGGAAAGCCCTTCGGGTTCTCGCCGTCGAAGACAGCCTCGGTGATCTTGTCGCGGAAGCTTCTGATCATGTGCCAACGTATGTATCATTTAATGATACATACGTCAAGCAATGGCGATGTCTCTGAGCTGCTCGCGCTGTTTCTGCCAACTCGTATGTCGGCCAGCGTATCCCAGCCCTGTACAAACTGCCCGTCGTGCTGATTCCCCTTGGGTCGTCGGGCAAATCACCTGCACATTTCCCGCCATCCCGCCCGCACTGAGAGGGGCGCATCGCGATCGTCACGAGACGTTGCGGCGGGGAGCGGTGGCCGCGGGGCGACGCAGCATCTCCTTTGGGGTGCGGACGAACGTCGTTCCGTGGACGGTCAAGCCGTGTGGTCCCGACACCCCGATGCTGGTGTCTTGGTCGGCGACATCCCGATGACGGGGGCAAGCAAGCCCGGTCCCCTGGGAGAGCGCGGAGCAGCCGTTCAAACCATCGCGCAGGGAAGGCCGGGTTGTTTCCGGCTGAGCCTGTGGTTCCTGCCCCGTGCACTTCTTTCGCACGGGGGCCATGGGTGCCAGTCGGCACTCGGCCTTCCCTGCGCCCTCTCAATTGATGAGGACGCTCACATGCAGCAGAGCTCGGGCCAATCCAGCCGCGAGGTTGCGAGCGCATGGCCGCGAGCTACGGCGACGAGCGGCAGGCTGTTTGACAAGGTTGATCGGAGATCAGAGAGCGGGTCTCAAGCGAGACTTGGGGGGCTCAAACGCCCGGCTTCGCCAAGAGGCTTCGCCGGGCACGCTTCGCCCGTTGGACTACAGCGCGGCTGCGCCACGCGTAGCCCAACGGGCGAAGCGTGGTGCCCAGGGGCGGAATCGAACCACCGACACTGCGATTTTCAGTCGCATGCTCTACCAACTGAGCTACCTGGGCAGGTCTCGTGAAGGGCAAAAAAGCCCGGCGAGCCGGCGGGTTATAGTCAGAGCGGGCGGCGCTGTCTACCGCCCTGAGGCGAAGTTTTCACATTCCTTTCGCAGTTGCGCGGAAGGCCCCGGGGCCGCCGCCGGACGGCCGGCTCCGCTGGGGCAAAGCCATGAAAACACGGCCCTATTCGACGTCGTCCTCGTCGCCCTCGGTGGCCGGGATGACATAGGAGCCGCTGAGCCAGCGATGCAGGTCGACGTCGCGGCAGCGCGGCGAGCAGAATGGGCGGACGGCCTCGGCTGCGGGCCGGCGGCAGATCGGACAGCGGCCGGTGGGCTTGGCGGAGGCGGCGGATGGGGAACTGGTCGAACGGGTCGATTCTTGGGACATGGCCGCTATCTAGGCGCCCGCGACGCGCGATGCACCTCCTCAAGGATGGCGTCAGACTCCGACGGTGTTGAGCCAGCCGAAGCGGATCGGAAACCCCTCGCCGGCGAGCAGCGTCGTGGTCTCGTACAGCGGCAGGCCAACGACGTTGGTGTAGGAGCCGACCATCTTCACCACGAACGAGCCGGCGATGCCCTGCACGGCGTAGCCGCCGGCCTTCCCCCGCCATTCGCCGGAGCCGATATAGGCCTGGATGTCGTCCTCGCTGAGCCGCTTGAAGCGGACGCGGGTCTCGACCAGGCGCTGGCGGAACGCCTCCTTCGGCGTCACCAGCGTGATCGCGGTGTAGACGCGGTGGTTGCGGCCGGACAGGAGGCGCAGGCACTGCGAGGCCTCGTCGACCAGATTGGCCTTCGGCAGGATGCGGCGGCCGACCGCGACCACGGTGTCGGCGGAGATGATGAAGGCGCCGCGCAGCTCGTCGTCGAGCTGGACGGATTTGAGCGCGGCATCGGCCTTGGCGCGGGCCAGCCGATTGGCGCAGGCGCGCGGCAGCTCGCCACGCTTCGGCGTCTCGTCGACGTCGGCCGGGCGCAGCGCGTCGGGCTCGATGCCGGCCTGGTTGAGCAGCGCCAGACGCCGCGGCGAGCCGGATGCAAGAACGATTTTGGGACGGCCGAGCATGCTGATTTCGCTGGGGGATTCGGAAGCGGCGGGGCGTGCGCGCGGAACCTATCGGAAGGGCTGCCATTCCACAACCCGAAGGCTGCGACAAGGCTGCGACGAGCCTGCTCTACGGCGCGAATTTGAGCGGGGGACGACGTTGGTATTTCGGTTCGATGACACCTGCGGTGGAACCGGGAACCTACAAGCCCGCCGGACCGGGCTTGCCGAAACGCTTGCGGATCCGCGTGAACAGCCCGTCGCAGACCTCGCGATAGGCCGCGAGCTTCTGCTCGCGATTGCCGTCGGTGCCGGTCGGGTCGGGCGTCGGCCAGTATTCGACGTCGGCGGCGATGGTGCGGGTCAGCTCCAGGGCCTTGTGATGGGCCTCGGGCGAGAGGGTGATGATGAGGTCGAAATTCAGCCCCTCCCAGTCCTCGAGCTCCTCGAAGGTGGTCGGCTTGTGCTGCGAGATGTCCTGGCCGAGCTCGGCCATGACAGACACCGCGAACGGATCGAGCTCACCCTTCTTGACGCCGGCGGAGCGGACATAGAGCGCCTGCGGATACATCTGGCGCAGCAGGCTCTCGGCCATCGGCGAGCGCACGCTGTTCTGGCCGCAGGCGAACAGCACCGCCTGCGGCTGGCGCGCGCGCGGCGGCCCCTCGGCCATGCGCCTAGGCGCCCTTGGCCGAAAGCTGGGACGCGCGCGTGGCGGCCCGCGGCATCACTGGCCCTCGCCCTTCCAGTGCAGCACCGTGATCAAAGTGAACAGCCGGCGCGAGGTCTCGAAATCGACCCGCACCTTGCCCTTCAGCCGCTCCTGCAAGGTGCGCGAGCCCTCGTCGTGGATGCCGCGCCGGCCCATGTCGATGGCCTCGATCTTGTCGGGGGTCGCGGTGCGGATCGCCTGGTAGTAGCTGTCGCAGATCATGAAGTAGTCCTTCACGATTCGCCGGAACGGAGACAGCGACAACAGGTGCGTTACGACAGGCGTGCCGTCCTCCTTGCGGATGTCGAACATCAGGCGGTTGGCGGTGATGCCGAGATGCAGGGTGAAGGGACCGGCGCCGTCGGCGCCCTCGGGCGCGAACAGGTTCTCCTCGACGAGGTCGTAGATCGCGATCGCCCGCTCATGCTCGATGTCCGGACCGGAGCGGCCGATCGACTCCTCGTCGAGCGTCACCGCCACGATGCGATTGGTCCGGTCGTCGCCTGGCGGGTGCTGGGTCATGGCAGATTGAGGCGTATTCCCACGGAGCGTGAATGGGCGTCGAGACCCTCGGCCTTGCCCAGAGTCATCGCCGCTGGCCCCAGCGCGCGCAACTGCTCGGGGCCGCATTTCAACAGCGACGTGCGCTTCATGAAGTCGAGCACACCGAGACCGGAGGAGAACCGCGCCGAGCGCGCGGTCGGCAGCACGTGATTGGAGCCGCCGACATAGTCGCCGATCGCCTCGGGCGTGTGCGCACCAAGGAAGATGGCGCCGGCATTGCGGACACGGGCCGCGAACGCGTCGGGATCGGCCGTCATGATCTCCAGATGCTCGGCGGCGATGGCGTCCGCCAGCGGCACGGCCTGGTCGAGATGCTCGACCTCGATGATGGCGCCGAAATCGGCCCAGGACGCGCCGGCGATCGCGGCACGCGGCAGGGTCCTGAGCTGGCCCTCGACGGCGCGGGCGACATCATCGGCCAGGCGGCGGCTGTCGGTGATCAGGATCGATTGCGCGCTGGCGTCATGCTCGGCCTGGGCGAGCAGATCGGCGGCGATCCAGTCGGCATTGCCGCTGTCGTCGGCGATGACAAGCACCTCGGAGGGGCCGGCGATCATGTCGATGCCGACCTTGCCGAACACCAGCCGCTTGGCGGCGGCGACATAGGCGTTGCCCGGGCCGACGATCTTGGCGACCGGAGCGATCGTCGCGGTGCCATGCGCCAGCGCGGCCACCGCCTGGGCGCCGCCGACGCGGTAGATCTCGGACACGCCGCCGAGATGGGCGGCCGCCAGCACCAGCGGATTGAGCTTGCCGTCCGGCGCCGGCACCACCATCACGAGCCGGCCGACGCCGGCGACCTTGGCGGGAATGGCATTCATCAGCACCGAGGACGGATAGGCCGCGGTGCCGCCGGGGACATAGAGCCCGGCGGATTCGATCGCGCTCCAGCGCCAGCCGAGCTCGACGCCGGCTTCGTCGGTGAAACGCTGGTCGGCCGGCAGCTGCTTGAGATGAAACGCCTCGATGCGGTCGCGGGCGAATTTCAGCGCATCCAAGGTCGCGGCGTCACAGGCCTTGAAGGCGGCCTCGATCTCGGCGGCCGTCACGCGCAGCGAGGAGGCATCGAGCTCCAGCCGGTCGAACTTGCGCGTTGCCTCGAGCAGCGCCGCATCGCCGCGCCGGGCGACGTCGTCGACGATGGCGCGGGCGGCGGCTTCGACGTCGGCGGAGGTCTCGCGCTTGGCGGCGAGAAACTGCCGAAACTGAGTGTCGAAATCGGTGCTGGCGCGGGACAGGCGAATGGGCATCTCTGGCACTTTCCGAAGGGGTGGCTGCCCCCGACCTCCTGCTCAATGGCGCGGCAGCGCGGGGCCGTCAACCCTTTGAACCGGCGCCTACCCGGTCAGCGGCGGGACGCCTTCGATATCGCTGGTGCCGAGATCGTCCTCGCCAAGATCGGTCAGCTCGCATTCCAGACATTCGACGTCGAGCCGCAATGCGCCGCCGTGGGAGAACAGCAGCAGCGCGCTGCCGGCGGGCGGCTCGGCGCCGGCATGGAATTCGATGCCGATCAGCTCCAGCACGGCGTCAGGCGCGGCGAGGTCGATGCGGCGCGACTTGCAGGCCAGCACCCGGTCGAACCGCAACGCCGCGAGCAGCCGGCGCGGCTCGCTCTCACCATGCAGCGCCTGATCCCAGTCGAGCCGGTTCATGCCGATCACCAGCCGCTTCTCGGCCTGGCGCCAGATGATGTCGGCCGCCTGCACCCGCGCGTCCTGTACATGGGCCGAGATGACGGCGAGATCGTCGGCATCGAGCGCGATCAGTTTGAGCCGGTCGGTCACGGTCTCATCCTCTTGGCAGCGCCTTCACTCGCGGATGCGCTCGATCGTGGCGCCGCAGGCCTTCAGCTTGTCCTCCAGCCGCTCGAAGCCGCGATCGAGATGGTAGACGCGATTGATCATGGTTTCGCCTTCCGCAGCAAGCCCGGCAATGACCAGCGACACCGAGGCGCGCAGATCGGTCGCCATCACGGGCGCGCCGCGCAAATGAGAGGTGCCCTCGATCCGCGCGGTCTCGCCGTCGAGACTGATACGCGCGCCGAACCGTGCGAGTTCCTGCACATGCATGAATCGGTTCTCGAAGATGGTCTCGGTGATCGCCGAGGCGCCCTGCGCGCAGACCATCAGCGCCATCAGCTGGGCCTGCAGATCGGTCGGAAAACCGGGGAACGGCGCGGTCGTCACCTGCACCGGGCGGATGCCGTGGCCGTTTCTGACGACACGGATGCCCTCGGCGTCGCTCGTGATCTCGGCGCCGGCCTCGGTCAGCACGTCGAGCGCGGACTGCAACAGCTCCGGCCGCGCGCCGGCGAGCCGGACATCGCCGCCGGTCATCGCCGCGGCGATCGCATAGGTGCCGGCCTCGATGCGGTCGGGCAGCACGGTGTGACGCGCGCCGTGCAGCGACGCCACGCCCTCGATCTCGATGCGCGGCGTGCCGGCGCCGGTGATGCGCGCGCCCATCTTGTTGAGACATTCGGCGAGATCGGTGATCTCCGGCTCGCAGGCGGCGTTGGTGATGACGGTCGTGCCCTTGGCGAGGCTCGCGGCCATGACCGCGACATGGGTGCCGCCGACCGTGACCTTGGGGAAATTGATCGTGCCGCCGCGCAGGCCGCCCGGCGCCTTGGCGACGACATAGCCGGCATCGATCTCGATGCTGGCGCCGAGCTTTTCCAGCGCCATGATCAGGAGGTCGACCGGCCGCGTGCCGATGGCGCAGCCGCCCGGCAACGACACCCGCGCCTCGTGCATGCGCGCGAGCAGCGGCGCGATCACCCAGAAGCTGGCGCGCATCCGCGACACCAGCTCATACGGCGCCGTGGTGTCGATGATGTTGGCCGCCGAGATCTGCAGCGTCTGGCCCTGATACTGGCCGTCACCGGGACGCTTGCCGACGGCCATGATGTCCACGCCGTGATTGCCGAGAATGCGCTGCAGCTGCGCGACGTCGGCCAGCCGGGGGACGTTGTCCAGGATCAGCGTCTCCGGTGTCAAAAGACCCGCGATCATCAGCGGCAGGGCGGCGTTCTTCGCGCCCGAAATCGGGATGGTGCCGCGAAGCGGGTTGCCGCCGACGATGCGAATGCGATCCATGCTGGTCCTGTGGGGCTGGCCGGGAAATTGGGCTAAGGTCGGCGCAACAGGACCGACATTACGGCGATTTGATGAGTTCGCAACGGCAGGTCGCAGCCGCCGGGAATTCATCCCCTGACGGTACGGCCCCCGCGGCGGAAAGGCGCGAATCAGACCGGCGGCACCAGCGCATCGGCCAGAAACCCGTGCAGCGCGGCGACGACCTGGGCCCCCTCGCCGATGGCGCCGCCGACGCGCTTGACCGAGCCGGAGCGGACGTCGCCGACCGCATAGACGCCGGGCACCGAGGTCTCGAGCGGCGACACCATCCGCCCGGCATTCTGCTCCGACTGCGCGCCGGTGACGACGAAGCCGGCACGGTCGAGCGTGATGCCGCAGCCGTCGAGCCAGCCGGTGGCGGGATCGGCGCCGACGAACAGAAACAGATTGCTGATGTCGGCCGGCGTCTCCTCGCCGGACAGCCGGCTCTTCAGGGTGATGCGTTCGAGGCCGGTGTCGGCCCCGCCATCGAGCGCGACGACCTCGGTGTTGAACAACAGCTCGATGTTCGGCGTCGCCTCGATGCGCTCGATGAGATAGCGCGACATCGACGCGGCAAGCCCGCCGCCACGGATGATCATCCGCACCTTCTTGACGTGCCCCGACAGAAACACCGCGGCCTGCCCCGCGGAATTGCCGCCGCCGACCAGCGCAACCTCCTGCCCCGCGCACAGCCGCGCCTCGATCGGCGAGGCCCAGTACCACACGCCGCGCCCCTCGAACTCCTTGAGCCGGGCAAGATCAGGCCGGCGATAGCGCGCGCCGCTGGCGACCACCACCGAGCGCGCCCGCACCTCGTCGCCGCCCTCGAGCGCCAGCACGAAGGCGCCGGCCTTGCGCTCGCAGTCGAGCGCATTGACCGACACCGGGATCATGATCTCGGCGCCGAACTTCTGCGCCTGGTTGAAGGCGCGCGCGGTCAGCGCGAGGCCGGTGATGCCGGTCGGGAAGCCGAAATAGTTCTCGATGCGCGCGCTGGCGCCGGCCTGGCCGCCGAACGCACGCGAGTCCAGCACCGCGACGGAAAGACCTTCGGAGGCGCCATACACCGCCGTGGCAAGGCCCGCCGGCCCGCAGCCGACGACCGCGACATCGTAGATCTTCTCGCCGCGCGGCCCGCCGATCATCCCGACGGCACGCGCCAGCTCGGTCTCGCTGGGATTGCGCAGCACGCTGCCGTCGGACACCACCACCAGCGGCAGCTCGGCCGGGGTCGGCGAATAGCGCGCGATCAGGTCGGCGGCGTCGTGATCGACGGCGGGATCGAGCAGATGGTGCGGAAAGCCGTTGCGGGTGAGGAAGCTCTGCAGCCGCGCGATCGCCGCCGATTGCGGCGGCCCGATCATGACCGGGCCGCCGGCGCCGCCCTGAATGAGATTCACACGGCGCAGGATCAGCGCCCGCATGATGCGCTCACCGAGCTCGGCCTCGGCGATCAACAGCGCGCGCAACCGTTCGGGGCGAATCAGGATGACCTCGACGTCGCCCTCGGCATGGCCATCGACCAGCGCGACGCGGCCGGAGAGCTGGGCGATCTCGGCCAGAAACTGCCCTGGCCCCTGGTCGATCACCGGGGTGACGTGACCGAGGCCGTCACGCTGGGTGATCGCGACATGGCCTTTGAGGATGACGAACATGCCGGGGCCGGGCTTGCCGGTCTCGAACAGCAGCTCGCCGTCACGATAGGTCTGGATCTCGCCGAAGCCGCGCAGGCGCGCGATCTCCTGGGGCGTCAGCTCCGGAAAAGTCTGGTCGAAGCGCGGCAGCGTCTTCGCGAGCTCCGCCCGTTGTGCCGCCGCATCCGCCGTCATCCCTTCATCCGCTGCCATCACGCCCACCCCGCCTGCCATCTGCTCAATGCTTCGAATCGTCCCGGCCGTCGGCAGCGGCCTCGTCCAAGCCGTCCTTCTCGACCGTCACCGCCTGGCTGCGCTCGCGGCTCTGCGCCTTGCGCCGCTTCAGGTTCTCGCGCAGCGCCTGCTTCAGCCGCTCCTCGCGCGCACCCTTCGGCGCCGCCTTCCCGGTCTTATCCGTCATCCCTTCCCCCGGTCACCCCATACCAGAGGCACAATTGGGGCCGCAGGTGCGAAAGCCAAGAGGCGTTGGCGACGCAGACGCTAGGTTCCGCCCGGCCGGCCGTCGCCTGCCCGGATGGGGAGTTGCCGCCGCGGCTGCGGCCAGTTGGGCACCTCGAGCGGCAAACCGCGAGAATCCGCCGCGAACGGGCGATTTCACTCCGATTCGAAGGTCTTTCGCTCCCTTTCGATGCATCACGCGGACGTCTTTCCCGGAAAACCAGGCGAGCCGCGCTTGCGCAGGCGGGGACCTTGTGGCAAGAACCGCCCGCGTTCGGTCGCGGCTTTCGGGCCGGTCCCCGCCAGTCCCTTTGCTGCCGTAGCTCAGTGGTAGAGCACTCCCTTGGTAAGGGAGAGGTCGACAGTTCAATCCTGTCCGGCAGCACCAGGGCATTCTTCCCCCTACATGATCTTCGGCGACGCCTCGGGACCACTTGCCACGCGCAGATGCGCGTCATCGGCCTCGCGGCGCAATTTGCGTCCGAGCTCTGCTGCAGCACCGCCCTCTCCGGAAATCGAGGGCGCAGGGAAGGCCGGGCGCTGGCCGCGCCCGTGGCCCGCCTGCGAAAAAAAATGCAGGCGGCAGGTACCACAGGTCTGGCCGAACACACCCGGCCCTCCCTGCGCAATGGACTTACGATTTATACGCGCTCTCCCTGGGGACCGGGCTTGTTTGCCCCATCACCCGCGATGCACTGACGCACATCAGCGAGCTTGACCTCAGCATCGGGAGGTCGGGACCACGCGACTTCACCGTCCGCATCGAGATTGTTCGTCCGCTCGCGAATGCGCGCTGCAACTCGATCCGGCCATCGCATCCCACACCCAACGCTCGTGACGACTCGCGAACGCCCCTCTTCGATGAGCACGGGACGGCCGGAAATGTGCAGGTGATTTGCCCGACGGCACAAGGGGAATGGGTGCGGCAGAGTGGCACGACGGGCAGTTTCAGCAGAGCTGGGATACGGGCGGCGGAGGGGGCTTTGTTTGGTGCAGCGTCACCGTAATCCCAGCGTCACCGTAATCCCCGGACGGGACCGTCCTCGACCGCGCCGGCTTCCTGCGGCAAGTCGCCCGGAAGTCGCCGGTCACCGAGATTTCCGGCAGCGACATCCAGATCAGGGTCCTTGGAGACATCGGTGTCGTGAATGCACGCACGCACTTCACCAAACCCGACGGAAGCCGGGGGACTGGCTGCTACACGGACGTCTAATGGAAGCGTGGCGACCGCTGGCGTTGCATTTCCGTTTCGCGCAACTGACGTGGAAGCACGGCGGTCGTACCTTGCGGTCGGGCGCCCGCGAGACAGATCGAGATTGGTTTGATCTTGCCTGTCATGAGATTGCCTCAACAGAGTTGCCGAGGCGATCAATCATGAATGAGGATAAACCCGCTGCCCGCTATTCAACGCCTGTGAGACCTTCACCTCACGTCCACATTTCATGCGTATGGAAGCTGCAAGGCTCAGCGTCCACTGACTCATGCTAGCGTTGGGAAAGACGGCGAATGGCGGCGCGGTGTTCTCCGTCGACGCGATGAGCTTCATCGACGCCCTGCCGATCGACAATTACAACGGTGCGGCGCGTAGCTTTAATGTACATAAAGTTATGCGGTTTAAATCGATCTTTGAAGTTGACTCGATCATACTGCTGATACATCCTAAGGGTGTATCTTAGTCACGAGAAAACCTGGCTGGTCTTCGATGCAACGGGAGCAGATCGAAGCCATAACTCGCGATATTGGGCAACAAGAAATTCTTGAACGTGAAATTCTTGCGATTGCCTCTCGCGAGAGACAGCGCATTGGGCGTGAACTCCACGACGGGCTCTGCCAATCGCTCGCCGGCTTAGCGGCGCTAGCTGCGGCGCTGTGGCGAAGTTTGGCGGCGAGCGGCCAACCGGGTCCCGCCGCGGCCGCGGCCGAACTCGTACGATTGCTGAACGAGACCATCGGCGAGGCGCGTGACCTCGCTCGTGGGCTCAGCTCGATCGGTCTGAATAGCGCGGATCTTGTCGGCTCCCTTGAGAGCCTCGCCCGCAACGTCAGCGCCGCTCATGGCGCCTTTTGTGCGTTTGTGGAAGATAACCCTTGTCCCGATCTTGGCCGCGAAACCACGAGCCACCTCGTGCGTATCGCCCAAGAAGCCGTCCGCAATGCGGTCAGCCACGGCCGAGCCGACGAAATCGAGATCCGTCTGGCGTGCACTGCAGGCTCGGGACTATTGAGCATCCGGGACAACGGTGTCGGGCTTCCCGAAAAATGGCGCGATCATGACGGCATCGGGCTTTATACCATGGACTACCGCGCGCGGGCGATCGGCGGTTCTCTTACTGTGGAGCCGCAGGCCCGTCGCGGCGTCATGGTTGCGTGCGCGTTTCCGCTGTTATCGAATTACGAACGGCAGGAAAGTATCGGCGATGCCCACTTGCCTGGCTGAAGCCGCGGACGCGGTGCGGAAGAGGCTGCTTGTCGTCGACGATCATCCCGTGCTGTGCCGCGGGTTGATCGCCCTCATCGAGGCGGAAAACGGCCTCGCCGTTCACGGCGCGGTCGGTACGCGCGTGGCCGCGCTCAAGACCATCGCGATCAGTCGCCCTGATCTGGTGATCGTAGACCTTGCTCTCGGCGACGAGGACGGCCTAGATCTCGTCAAGGAAATCAAAGCGCGTCATCCCGGCGTTCGCTCGCTGGTGCTTTCGATGTACGACGAAGAGGTGTTCGCCGAGCGCGCGCTTTGCGCCGGCGCCCTCGGCTATGTCACCAAACAACAGCTCGAATCGACCGTGATCGCTGCCATTCGTCGGGTGCTTGCAGGCGAGACCTACATGAGCGAGGCTCTGCAGCGGCGGCTGGCTGAACGATGCGTCGGCGCGCGACCGCTCGAGACCGCCTCGCCGGTGCGCACGCTGAGCGATCGGGAATTGCAGGTATTTCGGCTCGTTGGTCAGGGCCGAACCACGCGGCAGATCGCTGGTCTACTGAACCGCAGCGTCAAAACGGTAGAATCCCATCTTGAGCACATCAAGAATAAGCTGGCGATCGAATCGGCTGCTGAACTCGCCCAACGCGCGGCTCAATGGGTTACAATCGGCCGATTGGGTTGAGTCATAAAGTTCGCCCAAGTGCGCGGCTAGTGTCATACACGTCTGCCATGCCGCCGATGACTTCTCGACCAAGCAGGCACAGCCCCTCTCCGGCAAGCGCGACGGCCGAACACGCGGTCTGGGCCATGGTGCTAAAGCGGACTGCGCAATCAGCACGGCGCACGCGGCGTCTGCTCATTGTGGACAGTCACCCCTGATGCGGCGCAGGCTGACCGCGCTGATCAATGCTGAGCCCGGTCTTGTCGTATGTGCCTTGGCGGCCACCCAACGGGATGCGCTCGTGGCCATCGCGGCCACGAAACCCGATCTAGGGATCGTCGATCTGTTCCTTGGCGATAGCAATGGTTTGGATCTGGTGAGAGACGTTCGCGCGCGCTTTGTTCGTCTGCCGCTACCTGGATTGAGCAGGCATGATTCGCCGCAATACGTCCGCCGCGCTTTCGAATCCGGCACCGACGACTACGTCGCCAAGCAGGAGATGACAGAAGACCTTCTGGTGGCGATCCGCAGCGTGCTGCTCGGCGACCCTTACGGCGCACCGGCGCCTTGATCCATGCCCGTCTGCGTCCGGCAAGTTGACGCGTGCGAAGCTGGGCGGCCCATGGGGGATTCTCCCAATGCGAAAACGGGGTGCGACCCCGATGTCAGTTTAAGTCTCCAGCGTTAGCATTGGTAGCTACCAATGCCGTGCCCGCTTTGACGACTGAAATGCTGGTCGAGCCCTTCGCTTATCGGCTCGATCGAGACCATCACCGCTTCAAATGGGAAAAAACGATGAGAAATATCTGCACCGCCGCCGCAATAGTCGCGATTGTTTTCATTCCTTGGACCGTCCATGCGGGCACCTGCTACAAAAACTTAGGTTGCAAGGGCGCTACGTCGACCACTTCTTGCAAGACATGTCTTGGAAACCCCTCAAAGGGAGAGGGTTGGAAGCAAAACTCAAAGAGCACCTGTATCGGAAACTTCAACCATTGTCCGGCGGTCCGTTAACGGTACTGGCGCTGGTCCCGCGCCCCGGCACCAGCAAGGCCGCCTCCGGCCACAAGATCCATCCCTATCTGCTGCGCGGCGTCAGCATCACCGATGCCCAATCACGTCTGGGCGGCCGACATCACCTACATTCCGATGGCGCAGGGGTTCCTGTATCTGGTGGCGATCATCGACTGGGCCACCCGGGCGGTGCTGGCGTGGCGCTTGTCGAACACGATGAATACGGGCTTTTGCATCGCTGCGCTCGACGAGGCGATGGCGCGTCACGGCCGGCCTAAGATCTTCAACACCGATCAGGGCGCGCAGTTCACCAGCTCAGCCTTCACCGGCAGGCTGGAGGCTGCAGGCATTGCGATTTCGATGGACGGACGCGGCCGTTTCATGGACAACATCTTCATCGAACGATTGTGGCGCTCGATCAAGTATGAGGAAGTGCATCTGAAAGCCTATGCTGACGGGCGCGAAGCGCGAGACGGCATCGGCTCATGGATGACCTTTTATAATCATCGCCGCCCGCACCAGGCGATGAACAATCAGTTTCCCATGGCGGCATGGCGCGCCGGCATGGATGTGATCGAGGCGGCCCAGGCTGTGGATATGCCGCTTCGCTTGGACAACGCAAACGCGTTGCCCACATACCCACAGCAGGCCCAGACGCAGCAGCAGGAAGCTGCTTGATTTGAACGACAGGGCAGGCGCGATCACACCTTAATTTTCGGCGATCCATGGTCCCGTGCGTGGGGTCCACTTCAGTTGAACGTGTCTCGCAAGCTAACATCCGCCTGGGGTTATGGATTCCCGCGTTCGCGGGAGAACGGGGCAGCCGAGAAGAACAAAGGGCGCGATCGGTCCGATCGCGGAGCATCGGCAGCAGCGCAGATCTGAGTAGCTGTAGCCCGGATGAGCGGCACCGATATCTGAGGGGGCTGGCCCCGCATGTCGCTTGCGCTCATGCGGGCTATAGCTGCTGCGATCGGGTGGCGATGCGCGGCCCTCGTCGAGGCCACGCATAATGCACCCTCACGCCGCGCGCACCGAGTCGAGGAAGCGGCTGACCTCGTCGCGGAGGCGGCTGCTCTGGCCGGACAGCGACTTCGCGGCGGACAGCACCTGCGAGGAGGCCGAGCCGGTCTCGTCGGCGCCATGCCGGACGCTGGCGATGTTCGCCGACACCTGCTGGGTGCCGTGCGCCGCCTGCTGGACGTTGCGCGAGATCTCGCGCGTCGCCGAGCTCTGCTCCTCGACGGCGGAAGCGATGGCGGACGCGATCTCCGACATCCGGGCGATGGTCTCGCCGATCTCCTTGATCGAGCCGACCGACTCCTGGGTCGCGGCCTGAATGCCGCCGATCTGCTGGCCGATCTCGCCGGTGGCCTTGGCGGTCTGTTCGGCGAGCGCCTTGACCTCGGAGGCGACCACCGCGAAGCCGCGGCCGGCCTCACCGGCGCGGGCGGCCTCGATGGTGGCGTTGAGCGCGAGCAGGTTGGTCTGCCCGGCGATCGCGTTGATCAGCTCGACGACGTCGCCGATCCGCGCCGCGGCCTTTGCGAGCTCCGCGACGTTGTCGTTGGTCTTGCGCGCCTGCGCCAGCGCCTCGTTGGCGATGCGCGCGGAATCCTGCACCTGGCGGCTGATCTCGTTGACCGACGAGCTCATCTCCTCGGCGGCCGCGGCGACCGAATGCACGTTGGTCGAGGCCTCCTCGGAGGCCGAGGTCACCACGGTGGCGAGCTCCAGCGAGCGGCCGGCGGTCGTCGTCAGCGTGGCGGCGGAGCGCTCCAGATCGGCCGACGCCGATGACACGATGCCGACGACCTCGCCGATCGCCATCTCGAACTCGCGCGTGAAGCGCTCGACACGCTGGCCGCGCTCGATCTTGGCCTGCGCGTCGGCCGCGGCCGCCTGCTCGGCGCGCTTCTTCTCCAGCAGCGCCTCCTTGAAGGTCTGCAGCGAGCCGGTCATCGCGGCGATCTCGTCGTCGCGATTGATCGTCGGGATCGCCACGTCGTCATGGCCGGCCGCCATCTCGCCGATCAGGCCGGTCAGGTTCACGATCGGGTTGATCACGCGGCGGCGCAGCAGCATGGTGACGAACACGAGAATGCCGGCGAGGGCCGCGACCACCGCCGTCGCCAGCGCGAGCATCAGATAGGCTGCATCGCGCGCCGCGACGGCGCGTTCGCGGGCCTCGGCGATCGCGGCGTCGCGCACGACGAAGAACTTCTGCACGGCCGGGACGACCGCCTCGGCCAGGCTGTCGGCGGTGAGTGCGTAGTTGAGATCGCCGAGCCCGGCTGCGATGTCCTTGTCGACGATCGGAACGGCGCGCCCGAAATAGGCGTCACGGGCCTCCTTGAACGCCGTGAGCAGCCGCTCCGGATTGCCGAGCTGGTCGATGCCGGCGTCCAGGCGCTCGCGGTCGGCTTCGGTGCGGCCCTGGGCGCGGTCCATCGCCGCCTTCTCGGCCGGTGCCACGGCGCGGCGGGCGCTGAGCGCCGGCGACAGCGCGGCGGCACGACCACCGGCGGTCACGCGCAGGTCCTGCGCGGTGCGGGCGACGTCGAGCAGCGTCGTCAGCGACGCGTCGGCATTGGCGATGCGGTTCTGCAGCTGGTTCAGGATCGGCTCGATTGCCAGGGCGACCTGGGTGACCCCGGGGAGAAAGCTCTTGATGACGGCCGGATCGCGCGCGTTCAGCGGCGCGGTCAGCGCGGGGTCCACCTTGGCGAGGATCTCGTTCAGCTTGGACGAGGCCTGGTCCAGGCTGCGCGTGATCGCCTCGCCGTTGGAGACGTTCGCCAGCTGCGCGCGCGCCCTGGCGAAGGATGCGTCGGCGGACTGCCTGATCTTGCGCACGCCTTCGAGCTGCGCGGGCGTGGCGGGAGTATCCTGGAAGATCGGCGTGATGTAGGGAGCGCGATGGCCGACCACGTCCTGCGCGTAGAGCAGCACGGCGCCGAACGCCTCGACCGTCTTGATCGCCTCGGCCTTGTCGCTGACAGCCCTGACCTGCTCGATCACGACTTGAGCAGCAGGGAGGACGGCCAAAGCCGTCACCGACAGCATGGAAATTGCGAAAAGTCGGCCGATCTTCATTATTGCCCCCGGATTGCGCGGGCTCACGCTAGGTTCCTTATGATTAAGGTTGCGCTTAATTCGATCCCCGTAGTTCCACGGGGTCGTCGCGCGCCCTGGATCGGAGACATGGCACCCGGACAGGACATCCCGTGCCGCTTGAAGAATGTCCTGACGCGCGGCGACGACTTAGGGCCGATTCCAGCTCAGGAAAACCCGGCTGCCCTACAAATCAAAATTCGTCGGCAGCATCACGACGTCGCGGATGGTCATGCCGCGCGGACGGGTCAGCATGAACATGATCACCTCGGCGACCTCTGAGGGCTCCAGCAGGCTGCCGGACTCGCGTGCCTCCTTCAGCTTCTCGGCCGGCCAGTCGGCGATCAGCGCGGTGATCACCGGGCCTGGCGAGATCGCGCCGACGCGGATGCCGTGCTTGAACACCTGGCGGCGCACCGTCTGCACGAAGCAGTCGATCGCCCATTTCGACGACGCATAGACCGGCTCCCACGGCGTCGGGTAATGGGCGGCGAGCGAGCTGGTGACGATGATGTCGCCCGAGCCGCGCGCGATCATGTGCGGGAGCACGTCGCGTACGTTCTTCATCACGACGTTGACGTTGAGGTTCAGCATGCGGTCGATCGCGTCCGTCCTGGCGTCGACGAGATCGCCGCCGAGATAGCTGCCGGCATTGGCGTGAAGGATGTCGAGCCGGCCGGCCGCATCGAGGACGCGCGGCAGCAGGGTGGCGCAATCCGTGGGATCGAGCAGGTCGATCACCACGGGGATCACGGCCTCGCCGTGCCGCTCGCGCAGGCTCGCCAGCGCCGCGGCGTCGCGATCGATCATGACGACGCGCGCGCCGGCGGCCAGCATCGCCGCGCTGCTGGCGAGGCCGATGCCCGACGCCGCGCCGGTGACCGCCGCCACCTTGCCTTCGAGTTCCCTGCCCATTCATCTCCTCCTTGTCCGGCCAGACTACAGCAAACCGCGCGGCATTGCCGCACTCCGTTGGACCCATCGCAATCCCTGCGCGTTGCATCCCGGCCGCCAGCATCACCCGTGAAGAGCCCGATGGAGACGATCGAAGCCTATCTCGCCCGCAAGCATCAGGAGCTGCAGCTCCTGAATTGCTGCCTGCGGAGACCGCATGCGCTGCCGGCGCCACGCTCCGTGATGGAGGTCGTCCGGCGCAAGTTTCAGCTCACGGCCGCGCTGAAGGCCGAGCACGCGCTCAGCGACTGGACCGCGACAGAGACGGCCTGGGCGGATGCGGACGATCATCGCGCCGGACCGTTCGCCTTCAGCTACGACTATCAGCGCGCCGATCTCGACGTGCGCGGGCCGTCGTTCTATGCGGCGGGCGAGAGCCGTCATGACACCATCTACACCATCTCCGGCATGGCGGCGATCGCGGCACTGCTGCTGGCGACCCGCCCCGTTCTCGGTACGGCGAACCTGCTGATGCTGCCGGGTTCCTATGGCGAGACGCAGGAGCTGGTCGCGGCGCATGCGCGGCACCTGCGCCCGGTGACGCTGACCCGTGACCTTGCCGCCGCGCTGGCGCAGCCCGCGCCGGCGCCGCGGCTGCTGCTGATCGATTCCAGCGCGACCGCGCCGCGCTTCGAGGCCGTGCTGAATTGCGACCGCCCGGCGATCGATCTCCTGATCTTCGACACCACCTGCTTTGCCAACGGCTCCGGCCGCGTTCGCCGCGTGCTGGCCTGGGCGCGACGCTGGGACGTGCCGGTCGTGATGGTGCGCAGCCACACCAAGCTCGACTCGCTCGGCGCTGAATATGGCCGGCTCGGCTCGGTCGCCTTCATCGATTGGAGCAAGGCCGGCGCCGCGGGCCGCGTTGTGCTTCAGACGCTGCCGGACGAGACGCGCAACGCCGTCAGGCTGCTCGGCGGCGCGGCGCTGCCGGCGCATTTCCCGCCTTATGTCGGCCTGCCCGCCTATCGCGAACTGACCGCGCGGCGCGTCGCCGCCATCCTGCGCAACAGCCGGCGCGCGCGGCGTCAATTCGCGACCGCGCTGCACGGCCTGACCGCGGAGCTCGACTTCGCGCACGGCCTCTACGTCACGCTCGCCGGTCGCGGGCCGCTCGACGAGGCCACCGCGCGGCAAGCCGCAACCGCCATGAGCGACGATCTCCGGCGCGCCGGGCTGCCGATCCGCCACGCCGGCAGCTTCGGCTTCGATTTCGCTGCGACGGAATGGTTTCACGACGCCACCACGGATCGCTACAGCGTGCGCGTCGCCGTGCCCGACCTGCCGACCGCGATCTGGGACGAACTGACGGACGCGATCGCCGCGTGGTGGTCCGCGCACCAGGGGCGATCCGCCGCGGCGTGACCGCTGCGCCATGGCACGCCTTGCCTCCTCAACGGCAAACGATCTCGATGCCACACGCGCCACGTCGTGCCCGGCGGTCTCGGCGCCACGGCACTTAGCGCCCTGGCACCGCGCCTCGCTTGGGCGCAGGGGATTTGGAGCAACGCCTTCGCGCCGCTCGCAAGTGGCTGAACCCGCTTCGCGAGGAGGGACCGACGGCCCCTCCCCTCACAGCCATCCGCGCCGGTGGAACTGCCAGTACAGCACGCTGCACACGGTGGCGATGAAGCCCAGCACGGCGTAGTAGCCGTATTGCCATTTCAGCTCCGGCATGTGCTCGAAGTTCATGCCGTAGATGCCGGCGACGGCGGTCGGCACCGCGAGGATCGCGGCCCAGGCCGTGAGCCGACGGGCGATGTCGGTCTGCTGCGCCTGGCCGGCCATCATGCTGGCCTCGAACACGGAGGCGAGGATCTCGCGCAGGGAATCCGCATCCTCCTCGGCGCGCTTGGCGTGGTCGAGGACGTCGCGAAACAGCGGCGCCATCTCGGCGTCGATCGCGACGTTGTCGACATGCTCGAGCCGCTTGCAGACGTCGACCACGGGGCCGACGGCGCGGCGCAGCCGCAGCAGGTCGCGCCGCAGGCGATACAGAAGGTCGACCTCGTGGCGCGCGAGCGGCCGCTGCAGCACGACCTCCTCCAGGGTCTCGACCTCGGCCATGATGCTCTCGGTGACGGGACGATAATTGTCGACGATGAAATCGAGGATCGCATAGAGGATGTAGTCCTCGCCCTTTGCGAGCGAGCCCGGACAGCTCTCGCAGCGCTCGCGCACCGCGCCATAGGAGGTCGAGGCGCCGTGGCGCACCGAGACCACGAAGCCGGGGCCGACAAAGATGTGGGTCTCGCCGAACACGATGTGCTCCTTGACGAGCTGCGCGGTGCGGGCGACGACGAACAGCGCATCGCCATAGCGCTCGACCTTGGGCTGCTGATGCGCCTTCGACGCATCCTCGATCGCGAGCTCGTGCAGCCCGAACTGATCCGCGACGCGCTGCAGCAGCGCAGCATCAGGCTCATGCAGCCCGATCCACACCACATGGCCCGGCCGCCTGCTCCAGGCGCCGGCCTCTTCGATGGCGATGTCTGCGACGCGGCGGCCATCGGCATAGACGCTCGCCGCGACCACGCCGGGCTCGCGCGACGCGCCGCGAACCTGAACGGCCGGCGTATCGGCCGGTGTCTGCGTCGTCACGTGGCGCATCGTGCCTCCCTGCTGTCCGGTCTCAACGGATCCACGCGGTGGCGCGTTCCCGTTGCACCGGCCTGTTTCCGATTTTCGGCGCGTTGCAGCCGCCGGTCAAGCAACGCGCCGGATCAGATCGGTGCCGATACGGCTTGTTGATGATCTGTCGCTCGCCGTCATGGCGACCGGCGCGTTCCTGTGTTTTGCTCGACGCCACCGGGAGAACAGCGCTACATGATCGCCGTCGTCATCCGTGAAAGGCAGGAGTCATCGTCATGGCCACACAACGTGTCGCACTGGTCACCGCGGGCGGCAGCGGCATGGGCGCAGCGGCCGCGCGCCGGCTTGCCGCTGATGGATTCCACGTCGCGATCCTGTCGTCGTCGGGCAAGGGCGAGGCGCTGGCGGCCGAGCTCGGCGGCCTCGGCATCACCGGCTCCAACACGTCCAGCGACGATCTGAAACGCCTCGTCGACGGCGCGATGGACCGCTGGGGCCGCATCGATGTGCTCGTCAACAGCGCCGGCCACGGCCCGCGCGCGCCGATCCTGGAGCTGACCGACGAGCAGTGGCACACGGGCCTCGATACCTATCTGCTGAACGTCATCCGCCCGACACGCCTGGTGACGCCGATCATGCAGGCGCATAAGGGCGGCGCGATCATCAACATCTCGACCGCCTGGACCTTCGAACCGTCTTCGATGTTCCCGACCTCGGCGGTGTTCCGCGCCGGGCTCGCATCCTTCACCAAGATCTTCACCGACACCTACGCGGCCGACAACATCCGCATGAACAACGTGCTGCCGGGCTGGATCGACAGCCTGCCGGCGACGGAGGAGCGCCACAAGACGGTGCCGATGGGCCGCTACGGCAAGTCCGAGGAGATCGCCGCGACCATCGCCTTCCTGGCCTCCGAGGGTGCCGCCTACATCACCGGCCAGAACATCCGCGTCGACGGCGGGCTGACGCGCAGCGTGTGAGGGGCTGCGCTATTTTCTCACCAGCGTTTCCCAGTCAGGAATCGCAACCCATGCATCACGCCCGAGAACTTCGCCATAGCGAACATCGAGCGTTGCAGCGACTTCGAGATCATCGTCATCCTGAAACAGGATGATCCGGTCTCCCCTTCCCAGTTTGAGCTCATCGATCTGCTGCGCGAGATCGCTCTGGCGGTATTTGAGAAGCCAGCAGAGACCGTCATCCGTACGGGCGTCGAAATCGGTGAATATCTTGATCATGATTCAGAATCCGCACGTGGCGCTATCGATAGATCACTGCGCCAGCATCCGCCGTCAGAACATCTCGAAATATTCGCGCTGCTCCCAGTCGGAGACCTCCTGCTGGAAGCGCTCGAGCTCGGCGTTCTTGATGAAGGTGTAGTAGTCGATGAAGGTCGAACCGAACGCCTCGCGGAAGAACGCGTCGTCCTTCAGCGCATCCACCGCCTCGCGCAACGATTTCGGCAGCAGGCTCGCCTTGGTCTCATAGGGCACATCCGCCGACGGTCCCGGATCGAGCTCGCGGTCGATGCCGTCGAGGCCGGCTGATATCTGCGAGGCCATGTAGAGATAGGGGTTGGCGGCGGGCTCGCCGATGCGGTTCTCCAGCCGGGTGGCGCGATCGCCGGGGCCGCCGAGCACGCGGATCATGACGCCTCTGTTGTCGCGGCCCCAGATCGCGCGGTCCGGCGCCAGCGAATAGGCGCGGTAGCGCCGGTAGCCGTTGATCGTCGGCGTCGAAAACAGCGCGGAGGCACGCGCATGCGCGAGCAGACCCGCCATGTAGTGGCGGCCGAGCGCGGACAGACCTTCGGCATCCTCCGTCATGAAGGCGTTGCTGCCGTCGCGCGCCACCAGCGACTGGTGCAGATGCCACCCCGACGACATCACGTTGGGAATGCGCGGCCGGCACATGAAGGTGGCGTGATAGCCGTGGCGCTGGCAGATCTGCTTCACGGCGCTGCGGAACAGCACCATCGTATCCGCAGGCGCCAGCCCGATGCCCGGCTGCAGCACGAATTCGCACTGGCTCGGCCCGTATTCGAGCTCGATCGAGCGCAACGGCAGGCCCAGCGCGACGAGGTTCGCCCGGATGATCTCGAGCGCCGGCTCCATCTGATCGAAGCGCTGCTCGGTGAGGTATTGATAGCCCTGGGTCAGCAGGCTGACCGTCGGCGGCACGCCGGGCTGGCCGGGCGAGCCGGCATCACCGGGCGCGAGCCTGGGATCCTCGACCTTGAAGATGTGGCACTCGACCTCGAGGCCGGCCATGAACTGATAGCCACGCTGTTCGAGAGTCGCCAATGCCGACCGATAGAGATTGCGCGTGGCGAACGGGACCGGCGCACCGTTGGCGAAGTACAGATCACACAGCACCCAGCCGGTGCCGGACGCCCAGGGCAGCACCCGGAACGTGGTCGGATCGGCGACCATCAGCGCGTCGCTGCCGCCCTGCATCTCGGCCATGCCGAAGCCGCCGCCGGCGGTGAACACCGGAAACACGGTGCGATGCGAGGTGTCCTTGGCGAGCAGGGTCGTCGTGATCGAGCAGCCGTCCTCGAGCGAGGACAAAGCAGCATCGACAGCGAGTGTCTTGCCGCGCAGAATGCCATGCTGGTCCGGGAACGAGAAGCGGATGGTGGTGAGGCCGTGCTCCTCGGCGAGGCGGCGCATGCGCATTGCGGCCTCGGCCTGCTCGACGGTCCACAACTGATGCTTGTCGACGAAACTCAACGATGGCTCCTCAAATCGTAGGACGGGCAAAGGCGCGCTCGCGGCGCTGCCTCCGCTGTTGCGCCAGTGGACACTGCGAACGCGACGCGTCCACCGCCGCGACGGTGCGCATGAATGGTGGGCGCGCCGTCGGACGGCACGCTGCGCCGTTCCGCCGGCCTTGCCCACCCTACGGCAGCTCGGAGCAAAGGAGCTACTCCGCCGCGCTCAGATGCGGGGCCCGCCGCACGATATCCGCGGGCACCGGCGGGGCCCAGGGGGCGTTGCGGCGGCGGCGGACGTCGACTTCCATCCAATAGGTCTCCCAGCCGCGCGTCGGACCGATGCCGTCCATCGTCGCCGGGCCCTGCACGCTGCGGGCCTCGGCGGCATCGAGGAACAGCATCGGCGGCTCGCCGCTCGCGACCTTCTCGATCTGCTCGCGCAGCAGCCGGCGATATTGGATGATCGCCTTGTCGGATTGGCCCAGATGCTCGCGGGTGCGGTCCTGGATCCGGCCCATCGACTCCACCGCCCACTGGTCGTGCACGTTGATGTCGTTGCCCATGCCGGTGTAGGTCGCGGTCGCCTGCTCCCGTGGATCGAAGCCGTAGTCGTTGCTCTTGTTCTTGCGCGAGCGATAGTCGGGCAGCTCATAGAGCTCGAGCCGCTGCGCCCGCATCTTCGCCCGGTCGACCGGCGCGCCATAGCTGGTGAAGATCGCGTACCAATAGCAGCTCTCGTCATCGACCGGCACGTGCCACTGCGTGATCGTCATCTCCGTGCTCATCGGAATCACGAAGGCATGCGGGAACAGCTGATTGGTGACGCGCACGTGGGTGCGTTCGGCATCGATCTCACGCAGCGCGATGATGCGCAGGCCGTATTCGGTCCCCTCGACATTGATGATCGGACGATCGTATTCGCGCAGCACCTTGGTCATCGGCAGCTCGCTGTCGGCGGAGGCGCCGCGGAACTGCTTGCCATAGGCGGTCGACGTATCCTCGTCCTCGAAGAAGCGGTGCAGGAACGAGGCGTGCGCGGGGTCGATGCCGACCTCCAGCGCCTGCAGCCAGTTGCACTCGATCAGGCCCTTGAAGGCGAAGGTGTAGGCGTCTGGCGCGGTGAAGCAGTCGAGATCCGGGAACGCCGGGGCTGCACCGTCGCCGAGCCAGGCCCAGAGGATGCCGCCCTTCTCGACCACGGGATAGGCGCGTTGCTTGACGTTCTTGCACAGCGGCGAGCCGGCCGGTTCGGCCGGCGTCTCCAGACAATTGCCGTCGGCGTCGAACAGCCAGCCATGGAAGGCGCAACGCAACCCGCCGTTCTCCAGCCGTCCGAAGGCGAGATCTGCGCCGCGATGCGGACAATCGCGATCAAGTAGTCCGTAGCGGCCCTGCGCATCCTTGAAGAGCACGAAGTCCTGGCCGAGCAGCTTCACCGCGCGCACCGGCCGCTCGCCCGCGAGCTCATCGACCAGCGCGGCCGGCTGCCAGTACATCCTCATTAGTTTACCGGCGGGCGCGCCGGGACCGACGCGCGTGATCAGGTCGTTCTGCTCCTGGCTCATCATGATGGCCGTCTCTCCTGTTCCGTCGCAAGTCGGGCGTTGAGCGTCACGCGATCATCTAATAATGTTCGCTAGACGAACACATGTTCGCCCAGATTAGATTCGCTTTAAGTGGGGAGAAGCGCAAGTGAAAAAGCTACAACCGAAGCCGAGGGGCCAACGGACTGCAGCTTCACTGCGGCCGAAAACAACAACAGCGGATCATGTCAGGCCGATGCCGAAACTGAAGCGCACTGATGAGGAGAAGAAGCAGGCTCGGGGCGACGGCCCCGAGTTCGTGGAAGCGCTCGATCGCGGCCTGCGGGTGATACAAGCCTTCAGCCGCGAGGGCCGGCCGATGACGCTGAGCAAGGCCGCGGAACTCACCGGCCTCGCCCGCGCCACGGTGCGACGGATTCTGCTGACCCTGAAGGCCTCCGGCTTCGTCCATGGCGACGACCGGCTGTTCTCGCTGACCCCGCGCGTGCTGCTGCTGGCCTCCAGCTATCTCGCCTCCAACCAGATCAACAGCGTGATGCAGCCGTTGATGGACAACACGGCCGGCGAGGCGCGCGAGGTCTGCTCGCTCGCCGTCCTCGACGGCGAGTCGGTCGTCTTCATCGCGCGCGCGACCTCGACGCGGATGTTCTCGACGGGGCTCGAAATCGGCTATCGGCTGCCGGCGTTCTGCACGTCGGTCGGCCGCGTGTTGCTGAGCCGGATGCCGGACGATCAGTTGCGCCAGGCCGTCGAGCGCATGACGCTGACCGAGATGACGCCGCAGACGATCACCGACAAGGAAGCATTGCTCGCGTCGATCATCGCCGTCCGCGACGACGGTTACTCGCTCGTCGACGGTGAGGCGGAGCAGGGTTTCCGCTCGATTTCAGTGCCGATTCGCCGCTATGACGGCGGCATCATCGCCGCCGCCAACATCGGCGGCCACGTCGATCGCATCGGCGTCGACGAGATGAAGGAGCGCTTCCTGCCACTGCTGAAGAAGCTCGCGGCGACGGCGCAGCCTCTGCTCGTCTGATCGTCGGGGAGAGGCCTCGGCCGCCGGCGCGCTGGCTCTCGCTCGCGCATCAGGTCACGCCACCGCAACCTTCGCATCGAACTCGCGTCGCATCGAACTCGCGGCCACGAGCGCCGCTGCTCCATCCGGCAGCGACATCGCCGGGAGGCATCGTCGCGCCGCTGATCGAGCACGTCGTCCCGCCCCTCGCTGCATCGCGGATCGGCGCACTCGCCGTTCTCGTGAGAGCCGGACTTCGCGCGACACTCGTTCCGATGTCATCACCGACAGCGCGGTGCTACCAACTCATCTCCGCAGCAGCACGAGAGAGCCGGCCATCGCCGGCCACGTGAAGTTACCGGCCGCGCGAACTAATCGTTGTGGTCGCAGGCCTTGCGACGCCGCGGCCCACGCCCATTACGTGATATTATCGTGACGCCCGACCCTGTTTGCCACGATTGATGGTCCGTCCAGGTATCATCGCGCTGCATGCGATGGTGGCATGATCCGGAGCGGAAGTAGTTCGATCTCCGATCTCACGCGCGAATTGCGGACGACGCCACCAGATTGCCGCGAATGGCGCCGCAATCACGAAAGCCGAAGGCGCCGCGGCCCAAGCAGCATCGCGGGCGACCCGATCACCGCGATCATCCGACCGGCCCCCCCCGCTGCCGCGAAGAGGCGCAGGAGGAGCCAGGACACGGCTGGGGACGAGGTTGTCGGCCTGGGGCGGCGGGCGCGAGCCGCAGCACATCGTTGGACATCGGCCGCCCCTCGCGCGTAAATGGCATGCCGGGCGGACAACACCCGGACCTGCAGGTGAATGCCGTTTCCGGGGGGAAGACCCATGACTGATGCGCTGCCGCTCGTGCTGGTGCCTGGCCTGATCTCGTCGCCCCGCATCTATGCGCCTGTCATCCCGGCGCTGTGGCGGCTCGGGCCGGTGATGGTGGCCAACCACATCCGCGATGACAGCATGGCCGCGATCGCGCGCCGCATCCTGGCCGAGGCGCCGCCGCGCTTCGCGCTCGCGGGACATTCGATGGGCGGCTACATCGCGCTCGAGATCATGCGCCAGGCGCCGGAACGCGTGGGTCGGCTGGCGCTGATCAACACCCAGGCGCGGCCCGACACGCCGGAGGCGAGCGCCCGCCGCCGCACCATGATCACCCGCGCCAAGGAGGGCGACTATCACGGCGTGGTCGACGAGCTGTTCTCGGGCTTCGTGCATCCGTCGCGCCAGGATGATCCGCGGCTGCGCCAGCTCGTGCACGACATGGCCGAGGAGGTCGGCGTCATCGGCTTCATCCGGCAGCTGACGGCCATCATGTCGCGTCCGGACTCGCGGCCGACCTTGACCGCGATCCGCTGCCCGACCCTGGTGCTCACCGGCGACACCGACAACACCATCCCGAACAGCCTGTCGAAGGAGATGGCCGACGGCATCGACGGCAGCTGGCTTGTCGTGCTGGAGAATTGCGGCCACCTGCCGCAGCCCGAGCAGCCGGAGGAAACGGCGCAGGCGCTGATGGAGTGGTTGAGGGGGTGAGATGGCCATCACAGTACATTGCTGGCGTTGTGGCATCGAGGTGCCCATGCTCGATGAGAAGGAGTGGGTGGAGATCGAGCCTCTCCTGAGGAAACGGATCGACGACATCAAAGACTACCGGCGGTTGAATGAATGTACTCTCGGGCAAGCCGCCGCTGCGGTCGATAGCAAAGCGGGCGTGCTGCAGCGCTACCGTGAACTGACCGGCTTTGACGAGACGAATGCCCTTGCGATCTGGCACCATCGACGAAGTGATTTCGGTCCGGCGTGCACGTCGTGTGGAAAGCCGTTGAGAACACCCCGCGCGAAATTCTGCGCCGCCTGCGGGACGCCGGTTTCATAGCATCACCCCACGCCAACTTCGTCATTCCGGGGCATTCGCGCAGCGAATGAGCCCGGAATCCATACTCACAGGTCTTGGTGGTGGAGCGAGAGGGCCGTGTACAGAGGCACTGCGAATTTCAGCAACAGAACGTGGTTATGGATTCCGGGCTCGCGCTTCGCGCGCCCCGGAATGACGATGGAGGGAGCATCCGGATCTACGGAGTATCGCCCGGACTAGAGTGCCGTCGGACGTGTCGGCCCGGGCAAGTCAATGAGCGGCTAATACGCAGCGTGAGGCAATCTCACGCCCGCCCCTTCCCCACCCGCAGCCCATCCACGAACACATCCAACAGCCGCAGCACGCTCTGCTGCCAGCCGGTCTGGTCGTGCATGTAGCACATGCCGATCAGCGCGCGCAGGACGTCGTCGGCGCTGATGTCGCTGCGGATCTCGCCGGCCGCGACGGCACGCGCCAGCAGCGCGCCGATCGAGCGGGTGAGGTGGCCGTGCGAATAGGCCGCGAGCTCGGAGTTCGCGTTCATGACGATCGCGAGCGCGGCCATCATGCCCTTCTTGGTGGCGACGAACTGCACCGTCGAGCGCAGCCAGCGGCGGAGCGCCTCGACCGCCGACGGCTCGCTCTTCAGCTCTTCCGCAAGCTCGGCGAGTTGCTCGACCTCGCGCCGGTACACCGCTTCGAACAGATCCTCGCGGGTGGGGAAATGGCGATACAGCGTGCCGATGCCGACGCCGGCCTGGCGCGCCACCGCCTCCAGGCTGGCCTCGGCGCCGCCGACGCTGAACACCGCCTTGGCCGCCTCGAGCACGCGCTCGCGATTGCGCTGCGCATCGGCGCGCGGCTTGCGATGGCGGTCTTGTGGTTTCGTCTCCATCTCACCAGCTCTTGATGACGGACCGTTCATGTCCCCTTGCTAAACGGAGGAACCCTCCGTATAAATAGACCTGCCACCCGGGACAGCCAACCTTCCTCAGCTGTCGTCCCGCGGTCGCTGGATCTGGACGGACATTCGCCCGTAAGGCGGTGCCCGCTGCGATCCGATTAGGCCATCGCTTCGATCGGAACAACGCATGAATTGGACTGTCAGACTCACCGTCAACGGTGAGCCGCGAACGCTTGCGCTCGACGACCCCAGGGTCACCCTGCTCGACCTGCTGCGCGAGCGCCTCCACCTCACCGGCGCCAAGAAGGGCTGCGACCGCGGCCAGTGCGGCGCCTGCACCGTCCTGGTCGACGGCCGCCGCATCAATTCCTGCCTGACGCTGGCCGTCAGCCTCGACGGAGCCGCGATCACCACCATCGAAGGACTCGCGCAAGGCGACCGGCTGCACCCGGTGCAGGAAGCCTTCATCGCCCACGATGCCCTGCAATGCGGCTTCTGCACGCCCGGCCAGATCATGAGCGCGGTCGGGCTCATCAACGAAGGTCACGCCGGCAGCGATCCGGAGCGCGTGCGCGAGGGCATGAGCGGCAATCTGTGCCGCTGCAGCGCCTATGTCGGCATCGTCGAGGCGGTGCTCGACGCCCAGGCAACGCTCGCCGAGGACAAGGAGCGCGCGGCATGAACCGGTTCGACTATGTGAAGCCGTCGACGGTCGCGGAGGCGGTCGCCGCGGCCAGTGCGCCCGGCGCGGCCTATCTCGCTTCGGGCACCAATCTGCTCGATCTGATGAAGGGCAATGTCATCAGGCCGGCGCGGTTGGTCGACATCTCGCAGATCAAGGAGCTGACGCGGATCGAGACTTCAGGCAATGGCGACGTCCGGATCGGCGCGCTGGTGCGCAATGCGGACCTCGCGCATGACGCGGCCTTCGCGCGCGACTTCCCGGCGGTCGCCGAAGCGCTGCTGTCGGGCGCCTCGGCGCAGTTGCGGAATGCGGCCACCGTCGGCGGCAATCTGCTGCAGCGGACACGCTGCGCGTATTTCTATGATCCCGCCTCGGCCTGCAACAAACGCACGCCCGGCGCAGGCTGCGACGCGCGGGGCGGCGACACTCATCAGCACGCCGTGCTCGGCTGGAGCGAGGCCTGCATCGCCACCAACCCCTCGGACTTCTGCGTGCCGCTCGCTGCGCTCGATGCGATCGTCGAGATCGAAGGCGGCTCCGGCCGGCGCGAGGTCGCGCCGGAGGCGCTGCATCTCCTGCCCGGCACCACGCCGGAGCGCGAGACCGTGCTCGCGCCGGGCGAGATGATCGTCGCGGTCCGGCTGCCCGCGGCGGCGCGGGCGTTCGCAAGGCACGCACGCTATCTGAAGGTGCGCGAGCGCAATTCCTATGCGTTCGCCGTCGTCTCCGCCGCGGCCGGTCTCGTGATCGAGAACGGCGCGATCAAGCACGCACGTCTGGCGCTCGGCGGCGTCGCTGCCAGGCCGTGGCGCGCCCACCAGGCCGAAGCGCTGCTCGCAGGCCAGCCGGCTACGCCTCATACATTCCAGCAGGCTGCCGACATCGCGCTGCGCGATGCAAAGCCATCCGGCGACAACGCCCACAAGATCACTCTCGCGCGCAGCCTGATCGTGCGCGCGCTGCAAGCCGCGAGCCAAGGCACGCCGTCGCGCGTGCCGGCGCTGCCGGCCTCTCCCTTCTCCGCCGTTCCAGGAGCACTTCATGACGCCTGAGCTCAATCTCTCCCGCGATCCCGCCCATGTCAGACACGGCTCCAACGTCGGCCAGCCGCTGTCGCGCGTCGATGGCCGTGCCAAGGTCACCGGCACGGCGCGCTATGCCGCCGACAACAATCCGCCCGGCCTGCTCTATGCCGTGCTCGCCGTCTCCAGCATCGCGCGCGGCCGCGTCATCGCGCTCGACGTCGACGCCGCCAAGGCGCATCCCGGCGTGGTCGAGGTGATGACCTCCGCCAACCGGCCGCCGCTGCACGCCGATCCCGACGGCAAGCCGAACCCGTTCGCATTCCGCTTCGAGGCGCTGCAGAACGACCTTGTGCGCTACGCCAACCAGCCGATCGCGCTGGTCATTGCCGAAAGCCTGGAAGCCGCGACCGAGGGCGCCGCGCTGCTGTCGCCGCGCTACGAGGCCGAGCCGGCCCGCATCGGTCTCGATGCCGCCGACGCCTATGTGCCGCCTGTCGTCGGCATGGGTTTTCCCGCCGAGAGCCATCACGGCGATGTCGAGGCCGCGCTGGCGGGCAGCGACAAGCAGATCACCGCGATCTACGAGACCCCGCCGCATTATCACAACGCAATGGAGCCGCACGCGATCGTCGCCGAGTGGCAGGGCGACAGGCTCATCATCGACACGCCGACCCAGGGCCTGGTGATGATGCGCGGCCGCCTTGCCGAGCTGTTCGGCATCGCGCCTGAGAACATCCTGATCCGCAGCCCCTATCTCGGTGGCGGCTTCGGCGGCAAGGGCCTGATGGCCGGGCCGCAGGTCCTCGGCATTCTCGCCGCCAGGATGGTCGGCCGCCCGGTGAAGCTGGTGGCGCGGCGCGAGCAGCTCTACGGCCCGTTCGGCCATCGCTCGCCGACCCGGCAGACGCTGCAGCTCGGCGCCAGCAGCACCGGACAATTGTCGGCGATCCGTCACCACGCGAGGATCGCAACCTCCAGCTTCGAGGACTTCTACGAAGCGGCGGCGCATGTGACGCACACGCTCTATGCCGCACCGGCGATCGCGACGACCTATGACGCGGTACGCATGGACACGGGCACGCCGCTGTTCGTGCGCGCCCCCGGAATCGCGCCGGGATCGATCGCGCTGGAGAGCGCCGTCGACGAAATGGCGGAAGCCTGCGGCCTCGATCCGCTCGCCTTCCGGGTCAAGAACTACGCCGAGGTCGAGCCGGCCACGGGCAAACCGTTCTCATCCAAGGCGCTGCGCGAGTGCTACACGCAAGGCGCCGAGCGGTTCGGCTGGTGGGAGCGGCCGCTGAAGCCGCGGATGATGCGCGACAAGGACGGCTTCCTGGTCGGCTGGGGCATGGGCACGGCGACGTTCCATGCGCTGATGTTCGCGGGCCAGGCCCGCGCGGTGATCCGGCGCGACGGCACCGGCGTCGTCGAGAGCGGCGCGCACGACATGGGTCAGGGCGCCTGGACCGCCTTCGCACAGATCGCGGCAGATTCGCTCGCGCTCGAACTGGACCGGGTGACGTTCAAGGCCGGCACCTCCGACCTGCCGGATGCCGGCATCGCCGGCGGCTCGGCACATACGGCGACGGTCGGTACTGCGATCCACAATGCGGGCGCCGCCGTCATCGCCAGGCTCGCCGAGCTTGCGACATCAGACCAGCGCTCGCCGCTGTTCGGCGCCGGCAACGCCGGCGTGATCGCGCGCAACGGTCGGCTGCTTCGGCGCGACGACGAGGGCCGCGGCGAGAGCTACGCCGACATCCTCGCCCGCGCCGGCCTCGACCAGGTCGAGGGCTCCGGCAGCGGCATGCCGGACCCTGCGGCCAACGAGCAATATGCGATGCATTCACATGGCGCTGTCTTTGCGGAGGTGAAGGTCGATCCCGATCTCGGCCAGGTCAGGGTGACCCGCATGGTCGGCGCATTCGCGGCGGGGCGGATCATCAATCCGAAGCTGGTGAAGAGCCAGCTCGTCGGCGGCATGATCTGGGGCATCTCGCTGGCGCTGCACGAGGAGGCGGTCACCGATCGCCGCACCGGGCGGATCATGAATGCCAATCTCGGCGAGTATCATGTGCCGGTGAATGCCGACGTTCCGGCGATCGAGGCCTTCACGGTCGAGGAGCACGATCCGTTCGTCAACCCGCTCGGGGTCAAGGGCGTCGGCGAGATCGGCATCACCGGCTCTGCCGGGGCGGTCGCCAACGCGGTGGCGCACGCGACCGGCATTCGGATCAGGCGCTTTCCGGTGCGGATCAGCGATCTGGTCTCGCGCCAATGACATTGGCGCGTTGACGAAGCCCGTTCGAAGCAATGCCTCCGTTCTCCTGACCGAGAGCGGAGGCAGGCGACCTCGCTCCGTCTAGGCCGCCTGCCGTGCGAAGGTCCGCCTGAACCATGCCAGGAACGCCTCGCGATTTTGGCCGGGGTCGAACTCGACATGCAGCGCGTCCTTTTCACGGGCGCGAACCCGATACGGCACGCTTCCGTCGAAGCCGCTGAATTCCATGACGCCGCGATCGCCGATGCCCGGCTCGGGGTCGAACCGGAACCAGGCGCCGCCTTCGGAAATGTCCACCAGATCGGCCTTCACCGCGCCCCTGCGATCGTCGACGACCTTGATCGACAGGCTCGACTTCAACCGCGGCGACTGACGGCGATCGGCTTCGGCGGTCGCCGTCCTGACGGCCTTCACCAGCGTGGCACGGAGCGAGGTCAGGCCCGTTGCCACGGAGCCGATGGCGTTGCGCACCTCGGCGGCCCGATCATTGACCATGCCGGCGTCCCTGCCGACATTGCCGATCTTGGACGACACGTCGCGCGCCGCGCTGGCCGATGACTGGACCGAGCGGCTGATCTCCTGGGTCGCCGCGTGCTGCTCCTCCATCGCCGCGGCGATCGAGGCTGCGACCTCGTCGATCTCGGAAATCTGGCTGCCGATGCCTTCGACGACGTCGACGGTCGCCTGCGTGGTGGTCTGCACCTCGCCGATCAGGCGCGAGATCTCCTCGGTCGATTTGGCGGTCTGATCCGACAGCGACTTGACCTCGGCCGCAACCACGGCAAAGCCGCGACCGGCATCGCCGGCGCGCGCGGCCTCGATGGTGGCATTGAGCGCCAAAAGGTTGGTCTGCTCGGCAATGCCGCCGATCAGGTTGGAGACCTCGGCGATCTTGTCCACGGCCGTGGACAAGGAGAGCATCGTGTTCTTCGCCTTCTCGCGCTCGGTCACCGCCGATTTGGTGATCGTGCTGGCGCGCGCCACCTGGCTCGAGATCTCGCGGATCGCCGAGCTCAGTTGCTCGGCTGCCGACGAGACCGTCTGGGCATTGGAGAGCGACTTCTCCGAGGCTGCGGCCACCGATTGCGCATCGGTCGACAGTTCCTCGGCCAGTTTCGAGAGGCCTGCGGCGACGGCCTCGACCTGGCGCGATGCGCCGGCCGCAGCTTCGACGGACGTCTCGGTCTCGCGCTCGATCACGTCGGCCATGTCGAGCATGGCGCGCTTCTTATGCTCCTCGGCGGCCGCACGATCGCGCTCCTGCCTGTCGCGGAGGCTCGCGTTCTCGAGCGCGTTGGTCTTGAAGATGCTCAGCGCGCCCGCCATCGCGCCGATCTCATCGCCGCGTTCCGAATAGGAAATGTCGGCCGACAGATCGCCCTCGGCGATCCGCCGCATCAGCCCGGTCATGCGCGACAGCGGACGGACGACGCCGATCACCAGCCCCGACATGCCGGCGACGACCAGAGCCAGAACGATGCCGGACACGGTCCACACAATGATGGAGATGCTGCGATCCTGGGTCGCCGCCGTCGCCTCCATGTCCGAATTCAGCTTGTTCGCCTTGTCGACCAGCGTATCGATCACCGCGCGGTGGGCGGCGTAGGCTTCGGCCAGCCGGGCATAGGCGGCATCGGCCTTCGCCATGTCGCCGGAGCGCAGCGCCGGGATCAACTCGGCCTCCAGGGCCTGCCAGAATTTCCGGACCTCGCCGTCCGATCGTTCGACCAGCAGCGATTTCAGATCGGACTGCAGCGCCGAGCCGGTCCAGAACGTCTTGCGATCCTCATAGTCCTTCTTCAGTTGCGCCAGCTTCGTGACGTGCGTGTCGAGATCGTTCGGCGTCCGGAGTGCGAGGGTCGCCTCGAGATAGGCCTCGAGCACATATTCAGGTGGCGGCAGGATGTCGGCCACCAGATCATTGCCGAGCTTGATCTTGTCGTAGAGGGGCCCGCCGACCTTGAGCTCGCGAAGCGCATAGGCGCTGGTCAGCACGACCGCACCGAAGCCGAGTGCGAGCACAAGGCCAAAAGCCGCAATGAACGTGGAAATGGAGAGACGCATCTTCATGTCGGCGGCACATTCGCTGGAGGGTGGACTGCACCCGCCGTCGCCCCGCCGGAGCCCTCTCCGCTCGCTTGCATGGAGCTGGTCCGTCCGGAACGACCGGCATCGAGTCGTTAATTTGATCCAGCGTGCACAACCTTTTCTCAGGGAAGGTAAATTTCCGCCTCCGTAGAAATGCGGTCCAGCCCGTTTCGGCCGAGGATGCAGGCGCTCCTCCCACTATGACCTGGCGCAAGGCGGCGGGAGGCGGATCTGCGAACATTCATGCATCGTCGCTTCAGGAGCCACCATGTCGAAACCCATCCCGGACAAGGCCGAGATCGCGCTCGAATATCCCGACAAGTTCTATGCCGGCACGTTCGAGCATTCCTCGCGGTTCGAAGCCCATCTCGAATCATCCGGCCTGGCATTGACCCTGGAGCGGCCCGGCCCAGAGGACGTCCGCAAGTCGATCCATATGCACCTGAACTTCGGACTGCTCGCCGCGATTCTGCACGAGCTCGCCGCCGGCATCGCTTCGATGCCCAAGGACGACATCGTTCATCGCGAGCAGCTGCGCGACGCAGTCGCGGCTCTGCATCGAGCTCTTAACGCGCCTTAACCGGTTGTGCCGCGGCGGCACAAAGGGGCCCGGCGTTAACTCCCGGTTCAGCCTTCGTTAGTGCATTACTAACTACGCCAGAACCTTTGCCCGGAGAAGGTCGGGTTGGAGGCCGGTGTGCTGCGGGAGTGACAGCATTTTATTCAAAAGCGATCTATCTCCGATGCATCGACGGCGCGCGATGCGCGAGCCTTGTTAGTTGAGTATCGGAGACCCGCCATGAAGAAGATCCTGTTCGCAACCGTTGCCGTCGCCGCGCTGGCTTCGGCCCAGTCCGCTGTCGCCGCCGATCTCGGCGCCCGGACCTATCCCTACGCCACCAAGGCGCCGCCGGCTTACGCCGCCCCGATCTACAACTGGACCGGCTTCTATCTCGGCGCCCATCTCGGCGGCGCGTTCTCGAGCGACAACAACTTCTCCGGCCTCGCCACCGGCAACAACTCCAACGGCCGCTTCCTGGGCGGCTTGCAGGTCGGCGCCGACTGGCAGTTCGCACCGACCTGGGTGATCGGCGCCGAGGGCCAGTACAGCTGGCTGAGCGGCAGCGTCGGCGCCGCCTTCCCCGGCGGCCTCGTCTACACCAACAGCCAGCGCGGCCTCGGCTCGATCACCGGCCGCTTCGGCTACACCTGGGGTCCGGGCCTGCTCTACGTGAAGGGCGGCTACGCCTATTCCGACAACAACGAGAAGGTGACGTTCGCCGGCACGCCGGTCGGCTTCGCGACCAATGGCGACCATCGCAACGGCTGGACCGTCGGCGGCGGACTCGAATACATGTTCGCGCCGAACTGGTCGGCCAAGGCCGAGTATCAGTACTACAATTTCGGCAGCGCCACCTTCACGGCGCCCGCCGCGCTGGTGCCGACCGGCAGCTTCACCACCGACGACCACACCTTCAAGGCTGGCGTGAACTACCGCTTCAACTGGGGCGCTCCGCTCGCGGCCCGCTACTGATCCGCAGGCGTCAAATAACAACAAACGACGGGAAGGCCGGCAGCGATGCCGGCCTTTTCTGTCATAGGTTATCGAAAGCGCGGCCCAACAATCCCTTCCGTCCCGTTAAATGCCGCACGGTGAAATGCGAAAATGCGAGAAAACTCAGCACTGCCCGAGTAGTTTCCCGGATTTGTTAACCGCCCGCCGCGATACTGCCTGCAAGCAACAGCTCCAAGTAGTGCATATCGGGGGACACCAGAGATGGCGATTCGGTTCAGCTTCAGCAGGGTGCTCGGAGTCCTGCGACCCAGATGGGGCGTCCGCGGCAGCCTGTTCGCAGCCTTCGCAGTGATCGCCGGCATGGCGATCGCGATCAGCGTCGCTGCGGGACTGATGCTGCGACACGTCGGCGGCACCATGGTCGAACTCTCGGGCCGCGAGATTCCGCGCCTGACCGCGAGCCTGCAATTGCTGGCGCAGAGCTCCGGCCTGGCCAGCCTCGGCCCGGCGCTGCTGCAGTCCCAGAGCGAGGACGCGCTCAACGAGCGCCTGAAGAAGATGCAGGAGATCCAGAAGACCACGCAGGAGCGCCTGAGCGAGATCAGCGCGCTCGGCGCCGCGAAGAGCGTGGTGGCGCCGCTCGCCGAGACCATCAAGAACATCAACGAGGCCAATCAGAGCCTGGTGTCCGCCGCACGCGAGCGTCTCGAAGTCGCGGCCCTGCACAACAAGCAGTACGACGCGTTGCGCAAGGCGCAGGCGGACTTCACTGCCGCCGCCAACGAGCCGATGCTGGATGCCCAGACGCAGCTCAACGCCGTGCTCGGCGCGGCCGAGGTGTCGGCGGACGACGCGACGGCGGCCGCACGGTTCGTCGAGCAGCTCGGCAACGTGATCGCGTCCGGCAACCTGCTGGTGGCGCAGATGGCCGCCGCGCTATCGGCCAACGACAGCGACACGCTGGAGACGATCGAGCGGCAGTTCAAGGAGGCGCTGGCGCAGCTCAAATCCAATCTCGAATTGCTGCCGACCGGCCGCAGCACCAAGGCAATCCACGATGCCGCGCTGAAGCTCGCCGCACTCGGCGAGGGCAAGGCCCGCGTGTTCAAGACGCGCGAGAAGGAGCTCGACGCCAACGATTACGGGCAGACCGTGCTGGAGGAGACGCGCAAGCTCAATGTCGGTCTCGACATCAGCGTGCAGCAGCTCGTCGAAGGCGTGCGCAAGTCGACCGAAAGCACCACCGGCACGGCGGGCCGTGACATCGAGCTGGCAACGCTCGGCATGGCCGGTGCCGGCGCAGCCACGCTGCTCGGCTCGGTGCTGTTCGTCTGGCTCTATGTCGGCGGCAACATCCTGCGCCGGATCAAGCGGCTGCAGCAGGCGATGCAGACGCTGTCGAGCGGCGATCTCGACACCGAGATTGCGGCCTCGAAGCAGCGCGACGAGATCGGCGCGATGGTCGACACCCTGCAGGTGTTCCGCGAGAACATGGTCCGTGCCCGCACCCTGGCCGCCGAGCAGGACCGCGAGAATGCCGCCAAGGCCGAGCGCGCCGCGCGCATGGAGGCCCAGATCGCCACGTTCGAGGCGACGGTGCGCAGCGCCCTCGGCACGCTGCAGAACTCCGCCACGGCCATGCAGGCGACCGCGCAGAGCATGTCACAGACCGCCGACCAGTCCAACTCGCTGGTCAATGCGGTCGCGGCGGCTGCCGAGGAGACCTCGGTCAACGTCCAGACCGTGTCGGCCGGCACCGAGCAATTGTCGTCGTCGATCGCGGAGATCAGCCGCCAGGTCGTGACCTCGGCCCAGATCGCCAAGAAGGCGGTCGAGGAAGCCGGCGCCACCGATTCGACGATGCAGGGGCTCGCCGACAACGCGAGCCGCGTCAGCGTCGTCGTCGACCTGATCCAGGCGATCGCCTCGCAGACCAACCTGCTCGCGCTCAACGCCACCATCGAGGCGGCGCGCGCGGGCGAGGCCGGGCGCGGCTTCGCGGTGGTCGCGCAGGAGGTGAAGAGCCTGGCGAGCCAGACCGCCAAGGCCACCGACGAGATCCGCACCCAGATCGCAGGCATGCAGCAGGTCGCCTCGTCGGCGGTGTCGGCGATCCGCAACATCGGCGAGACCATCTCCGAGATCGACAACGTCACCACCGCGATCGCCGCCGCCGTGGAGCAGCAGGGCACCGCGACGCACGAGATCGCCCGCAACATCCAGCAGGCGGCCTCCGGCACCACCGAGGTCTCCAACAACATCACAGGCGTCTCCAGCGCCTCGGCCCAGGCCGGCACCTCCGCCAACGAGGTGCTCAGTGCCTCCGAAGCGCTGCGGCGCGAGGCCGACACCCTGCGCGCCGAGGTCGATGCGTTCCTGACCAACATCAGGGCGGCGTAGTTGCTACTCGCCGGTCATTCCGGGTTCGAGGCCTGCGGCCTCGCCCCGGAATGACGGGGGCGTGGCGAAGCAGAAGGCGTCGAGGCAGGTCATGCTGGCGCGACCCGACGCAGCTTCCGTACCCCGGAATGCCGTCCAGCCATGTGTTTTTCGGCTGGCGCTCGCGCGCGGCGGCCGTTAATCGATGAGGCATGACGAAGACAGACACCGTTCACTCCTCCGCCGAAGCCCTGCGCTATCCCTGGGAGCAGCATCCCGGTGAGGATCAGGTCGTCGAGGTCGCGCCCGGCGTGCTGTGGCTGCGCCTGAAGCTGCCGTTCCGCCTCAACCATGTGAACATCTATCTGCTCGCCGATGGCGATGGCTGGGTCGCGGTGGACTCCGGCTTCGGCAACGAGGAGTCGATCGCCGCCTGGACGCGGCTGCTCGATGGCCCGCTCAAGCACGTCAAGATCAGCCGGCTGATCGTGACGCATTCGCATCCCGACCATGTCGGGCTCGCCGGCTGGATCGTCGAGCGCTTCGACTGCCCGCTGGTGATGTCGCAGGTCGAGTACCTGCAGTCGGTCTATCACCAGAACCGCGGCACCGAGGAGCGCCGCAATGCCCAGCGGCTGTTCTTCCGCCGCCACGGCATGGACGAGACCCTGACCGACAAGCTGCTCGGCCGCGGCCAGGAATATCTGCAGCGCGTCTCGGTGTTGCCGGCCTCCTACCGCCGCATCTCCCATGGCGACGAAATCCAGATTGGCAGCCGACGTTTCAAGGTCATCACCGGCGGCGGGCACGCGCTCGACCAGGTCATGCTGTACTGCGCCGCCGACAAGCTGTTCCTGTCCGCCGACCAGGTGCTGAGCAAGATCTCGCCCAATGTCAGCGTCTGGGCGGTCGAGCCCGACCAGAACTCGCTCGGCGAATATCTGGCGTCGCTGGCGAGCCTCACCACCACCCTGCCTTATGACGTGCTGGTGCTGCCAGGCCATGGCGTGCCGTTCTACGGGCTGAAGACGCGCATCAAGCAGCTCGCCGACCACCACGAGGAGCGCTGCCGGATGATCGCCGACGCCTGCCGCGACGAGCCGAAGACCTCGGCGCAGCTCGTGCCGGTCGTGTTCCACAAGCACGTGCTCGACCCGCACCAGATGGGCTTCGCCGCCGGCGAGCTGATCGCCCATGTCAACTACATGCTGGTCGAGGGCCGCCTGACCAGCCAGACCATCGACGGCGTGCTGCATTATCGCACCACCTGAGGCTGCGGGGCCGCGACGCCGCCGCGTCGCCGCAATCCCGGCGCCGTTCGGCCGAGATCACTCCCCCCTTGGACAAATCGCCCAATTCCCGCCTTGGGATTCCGGCTCGACAGCCGCTCTGGAAACGCTCTAAGAAGACCTTACGCCACGCATGCCGCGAGGTTTTCGCTTCAGGTGCTGCACTGCAGCGCGCCAGTTCGGGTTTCGTGATGGACTACAGCCAGTACTTCAGTGCCGCCCTCGGTCGCCTGCATGATGAGCGTCGCTACCGAGTCTTCGCCGATCTCGAACGCATCGCCGGCCGGTTCCCGCACGCGACCTGGCACTCGCCGAGCGGACCGCGCAATGTCGTGATCTGGTGCTCCAACGACTATCTCGGCATGGGCCAGCACCCGAAGGTGGTCGGCGCGATGGTCGAGACCGCAACCCGCGTCGGCACCGGCGCCGGCGGCACCCGCAACATCGCCGGAACCCATCATCCCCTGGTGCAGCTCGAGGCCGAGCTCGCCGACCTCCACGGCAAGGAAGCGGCGCTGCTGTTCACCTCCGGCTACGTGTCGAACCAGACCGGCATCGCCACGCTCGCCAAGCTGATTCCCGACTGCCTGATCCTGTCGGACGCGCTGAACCACAATTCGATGATCGAGGGCGTGCGCCAGTCCGGCTGCGAGCGCCAGATCTGGCGCCACAACGATCTCGCCCATCTCGAACAGCTCCTGATCGCCGCCGGTCCTAACAGGCCGAAGCTGATCGCCTGCGAGAGCCTGTATTCGATGGACGGCGACGTGGCGCCGCTGGCTGCGATCTGCGATCTCGCCGAGCGCTACAATGCGATGACCTATGTCGACGAGGTGCACGCGGTCGGCATGTACGGCCCGCGCGGCGGCGGCATCGCCGAGCGCGATGGCGTCATGCACCGCATCGACATCCTCGAAGGCACGCTGGCGAAGGCGTTCGGCTGCCTCGGCGGCTACATCGCCGCGAAGGGCGAGATCATCGATGCGGTTCGCTCGTACGCGCCGGGCTTCATCTTCACGACCGCGCTGCCGCCGCCGATCTGCTCGGCCGCCACGGCTGCGATCAAGCACCTGAAATCGTCGAGCTGGGAGCGCGAGCGCCACCAGGACCGCGCCGCACGGGTGAAGGCGGTCCTCAATGCCGCCGGCCTGCCGGTGATGACCAACGACACCCACATCGTGCCGCTGTTCGTCGGCGATCCCGAGAAGTGCAAGCAGGCCTCCGATCTCCTGCTGGAAGAGCACGGCATCTACATCCAGCCGATCAACTACCCGACGGTCGCCAAGGGCACCGAGCGCCTGCGCATCACGCCCTCGCCCTACCACGACGACGGCCTGATCGACCGCCTGGCCGAGGCCCTGCTGCAGGTCTGGGAACGCCTGGGACTCGCGCTCCACAAGAAGCCGCTGGCGGCGGAGTAGCTCCCGACCGTGCAACGCGAGCCGCCGCCACACACGCGGTGCGCTCCCCTCCCCCTTGCGGGGAGGGGTTGGGGGTGGGGGTCCACGAATCCGACTTTCAGTGAGAGCCGAGGCCCTTCAGCGCGACAAATCCGGCTGTTTGAGATTTGGACAGCGCACGCCAACTTCCTTCATCGCCCGGAGACCCCCACCCCCACCCCCTCCCCGCAAGGGGGAGGGGAGCCGACTGACCTCGCCGTGAGAGATCGACTCCCACAGGCTGTATTCGCCTAACCACATCCTTGCATCTGAGGCGCGCCCGCCCCTTAACGACGCCGCCTGATTCCCGCTTCCGCCGCCACATCCCTATCGCTCCGCCTCCCGCAAAGCGCTAGGTTTGCTGCCCGTCCAGAGGGATCGATCGAGGAGTTGGCGTCAAGGCATGCTGCACGACTGGGGCGTGATCCTGGCCGCGTTCGGCTATATCGGGTTCCTGTTCCTGGTCGCCAGCCGCGGCAACCGGGCCGGCGAACGGCGGCCGGCAGAGAGCCGCGGTCGGCTGGCCGGGCTGATCTACCCGCTGTCGCTGGCGATCTACTGCACGTCCTGGACCTTCTTCGGCTCGGTCGGCTTTGCCTCCCGCACCAGCGTCGACTTCCTCGCGATCTATCTCGGGCCGATCCTGATGGTCGGCGCCTGCACGCCGCTGCTGCGCCGGGTGATCCGGCTCGCCAAGTCGCAGAACATCACCTCCGTCGCCGACCTGATCGGCGCCCGCTACGGCAAGAGCCAGGCGGTGGCGGCCACCGTGGCGCTGATCGCGATCATCGGCTCGGTGCCCTACATCGCGCTGCAGCTCAAGGCCGTCGCCTCGTCGCTGCAGACCATCCTGATCGACGACCGCGCCTTCGCCCACATCCCCTTCGTCGGCGACATGGCGCTGATGGTCACCTTGGCGATGGCTGTCTTCGCGGTGCTGTTCGGAACGCGGCAGACCGACGCCACCGAGCATCAGCACGGCCTGATGCTGGCGGTCGCGACCGAGTCGATCATCAAGCTGGTCGCCTTCATCGCCGCCGGCGCCTTCGTCACCTTCTGGATGTTCTCGCCGGTCGAGCTGATCGAGCGGGCCATGAAATCGCCGGAGGCCGAGCGCGCGCTGGAATATGTGCCGGGCATCGGCAATTTCCTCACCATGACCCTGCTATCGTTCTGCGCCGCGATGCTGCTGCCGCGCCAGTTCCATGTCAGCGTGGTCGAGAACGCCGACGATGCCGAGGTGTCGCGTGCGCGCTGGCTGTTTCCGCTCTATCTGATCGCGATCAATCTGTTCGTGATCCCGATCGCTCTCGCCGGCCTCATCACCTTCCCGTTCGGCGCCGTCGACAGCGACATGTACGTGCTGGCGCTGCCGATCGAAGCCAATTCGCAATGGCTGTCGATCCTGGTCTTCGTCGGCGGCCTGTCGGCGGCGACCGCGATGGTGATCGTCGAATGCGTGGCGCTGTCGATCATGGTGTGCAACGACATCGTCGTGCCCCTGGTGCTGCAGCGCCAGGAGCAGCGCGAGATCGGCCGCGACTTCGCCGGCTTCCTGCTCGGCACCCGCCGCATCGCGATCTTCGCCATCATGGTGATGGCCTATTTCTACTACCGCGCGCTTGGCAACACCCAGCTCGCCGCGATCGGCCTGCTGTCGTTCGCCGCCATCGCGCAGCTCGCACCGAGCTTCTTCGGCGGTCTGTTCTGGCGGCGCGCGACCGCGCGCGGCGCAATGGGCGGCATGCTGGTCGGCTTCGCCGTCTGGCTCTACACGCTGTTCATCCCGAGCTTCCTCGACACCTCCACCGCCGGCATCCTGTTCCTGCAGCACGGTCCGTTCGGCTTCGAGCCGCTGCGGCCGCAGGCGCTGCTCGGCACCGATTTGCCGCCGCTGCTGCACGGCGTGCTGTGGAGCCTGTCGCTCAATCTCTTGACCTACGTCGTGCTGTCGCTGGCGCGGCAGCCGTCGTCGATCGAGCTGTTGCAGGCCGACATCTTCGTGCCGGCCGAGCTGACGCCGAGTGCGCCGAGCTTCCGGCGCTGGCGCTCGACCGTGACGGTGCAGGACATCCAGAGCACGGTCGGCCAATATCTCGGTCCCGACCGTGCCCGCGCCTCGTTCGAGGCGTTCGCCGCCCAGCGCAACCTCCCGCTCGATCCGGCCGCGCCGGCCGATTTCGAGCTGCTGCGCCATGCCGAGCACCTGATCGCCTCCTCGATCGGCGCGGCGTCGTCGCGCCTTGTGATGTCGCTGCTCCTGCGCAAGCGCACGGTGTCGGCCAAGGCCGCGCTCAAGCTGCTCGACGATTCCCATGCCGCGCTGCATTTCAACCGCGAGATCCTGCAGACCGCGCTGAACCATGTGCGCCAGGGCATCGCGGTGTTCGACGCCGACCTGCAACTGATCTGCTCCAACGGCCAGTTCGTCGACCTGCTCGGGCTGCCGCCGGATCTGGTGCAGATCGGCAGTCCGTTGAAGGAAATCCTCGAATTCATGGGCACGATCGGCGCGCCCACCTATGAGGACGGCGAGGCGCTGCTGGCGCGGCGGCTCGCCGCCTACACCACCGAAGGCGAGCCCTATCTGGAACGCCTCGCCGACCGACACATGGTGATCGAGGTCCGCACCAACCGCATGCCGGATGGCGGCCTCGTCATCACCTTCACCGACGTCACGCCCTCGTTCGAAGCCGCCGAGGCACTGGAGCGCGCCAATGCGACGCTGGAGAAGCGCGTCCGCGACCGCACCGAGGAGCTGACGCGGCTGAACTCGGAGCTGGCGCTGGCGAAGAGCGCCGCCGAGGACGCCAACATCTCCAAGACGCGCTTCCTTGCGGCGGCCAGCCACGACATCCTGCAGCCGCTGAACGCGGCGCGGCTCTACGTGACGAGCCTCGTCGAGCGGCAGACGGCCGGCGAGGATTCGCGCCTGGTCGAGAACATCGACGACTCGCTCGAGGCGATCGAGGAGATTCTCGGCGCGCTGCTCGACATCTCCCGGCTCGATGCCGGCGCGATGACGCCGCAGGTCTCGAGCTTCAAGATGGCCGACCTGATGCGCTCGCTGGAGATCGAGTTCGCGCCCGCCGCGCGCGCCAAGGGTCTGGAGCTGGTGTTCGTGCCGTCGTCGCTGCCGGTCGAGTCCGACCGTCTGCTGTTGCGCCGGCTGCTGCAGAACTTCATCTCCAACGCCATCAAGTACACCCCCAAGGGCCGCGTGCTGGTCGGCTGCCGCCGCCACGGCCAGTCGCTGCAGATCGGCGTCTACGACACCGGCGTCGGCATCCCCCCGGTCAAGCGCGGCGAGATCTTCAAGGAATTCCACCGCCTCGAGCAGGGCGCGCGGATCGCGCGCGGCCTCGGCCTGGGGCTGTCGATCGTCGAGCGCATCGCGCGCGTGCTGAACCACGGCATTGCGCTGGACTCGCGGCCCGGCCGCGGCTCGGTGTTCTCAGTGACGGTGCCGATCGCCAAGGCGATCAACCACACCGCCGCCGTCACCACCGCGACCCCGCTGGCGACGACGCCGATTGCGGGCGCCCTGATCGTCTGCATCGAGAACGATCCGGCGATCCTCGACGGCATGAAGACCCTGCTGACGGCGTGGGACGCCGAGGTGATCGCCGTCCCTGATCCGGAGTCCGCGATGGAGGCGATCGCGGCGCGCGACGGCGCCGTCACCGGCCTGCTCGTCGACTACCATCTCGACCGCGGCAACGGCATCGCCGCCATCCGCGACATCCGCCGCCGCTTCAACGAGGCGCTGCCCGCGATCCTGATCACCGCCGACCGCAGCCCCCACGTCCGCGCTGCCGCCCGCGACGACAACATCGCCGTGCTCAACAAGCCGCTGAAGCCGGCGTCGCTGCGGGCGTTGTTGGGACAGTGGCGGATTCAGCAGATGGTGGCGGCGGAGTAAGGGCGGCTGCCAAGTCACGACCCTCGCCGCGTTGCTGCCTTGCCGGGACTGTCCCCCATCCGCTCGACCAGATAGTCCACGAACACCCGAACACGCGCGGGCGTGTTGGCGCCGCCGACGAAGACGGCGTGAAAGACCTCCCTGTCGCCGGGATTGAACGCTTCGAGCAGCGGCACCAGCCGCCCCTCTGCGATCGCGTTGCCGAGGCTGAAATCGCCGACGCGGGCGATGCCGACGCCATCGAGCGCGAGCTGGCTGAGCGTGTCGCCGCTGTTGGCTTCGACGGCGCCGCGCACCTTCAGCGCATAGTCGACGCCATCGCGGCGGAACGGCCACACCGGCTCGGCGCGGCGAAAGCTGAAGTTCAGGCAATTGTGGTTGTAGAGGTCTTCCGGCGCCTCCGGCACGCCCCAGCGCGCCAGGTAGTCGGGCGAGGCGACGATGGTGCGGCCGTTGTCGCCGAGGCGGCGCGCGGTGAGCGCGCTGTCGGGCAGCGGACCGCCGCGAATCGCGACGTCCGCCTGCCCCGCCGCCACGTCGACGAGCCCGTCGCTCAGATTGATGTCGACCAGGATGTTCGGATAGCGCCGCACGAACTCGCCGAGCAGAGGGACGATGCAGACGCGGCCGTGCGAGAGGGCGGCGCTGACCCGGATGCGCCCGCGCGGCGCGCCCTGGTCTGCGATCGCCTGCTCGGCCTCGTCGAGGTCGGCGAGAATGCGACGGGCGGCCGCGAGATAGGACTGCCCCTCGGCGGTCAGCGTCAGCGCCCGCGTGCTTCGCAACAGCAGCCGCGCGCCAAGCCGCGCCTCGATGCGGTCGAGCGTCCGGCTCACAGCCGATGGCGTCAGCCCGAGACTGCGACCAGCGGCCGAGAAGCTGCCGCTGCCGGCGACGGCGCAGAACACTTCGAGATCCCTGGCACGATCCGCGCTGGCCAGTACCATCTTTGCGTCCCGATCAAAAATCCTTGGCGCGGCTACCCTCTAATACCGCGCACCTCCCTCGTCTAGCTTTGCGTGCATCAACACGGCCACTGAGGAGATCGCCATGACCCTTCCCCGCCTGCTGCAACGAACCGCCCTCGCCGCCAGCGCGCTCACGATGCTGACCAGCGCCGCCCTCGCCGACGCAACCGACGCGCCCGGCAATTTCCCGAAGACCTTCCGCACCCAGGAGATCCCGACCAACGGCACCACGATCCATGTCCGCGTCGGCGGCAGCGGACCGGCGGTCGTCCTGCTGCACGGCTATGGCGACACCGGCGACATGTGGGTGCCGCTCGCCGCTAAGCTCGCCGAGAACCACACCGTGATCGTGCCCGACCTGCGCGGGCTCGGCCTGTCCGCCCGCGCCGACAGGGGCTTTGAGAAGGCCAACCAGGCCGAGGACATCACCGGCGTCATGGACGCGCTGGGCGCGCGCACCGCCGAGGTCGTGGCGCACGACATCGGCAACATGGTCGCCTATGCGCTGGCGGCGCGGCACGCCGACCGCGTGACCAAGCTGGTGCTGATGGATGCGCCGGTGCCGGGCATCGGCCCGTGGGAGGAGATCCTGAAGAACCCGCTGCTGTGGCACTTCCGCTTCGGCGGCCCCGACATGGAGCGCCTGGTGGAGGGGCGCGAGCGCATCTATCTCGACCGCTTCTGGAACGAGTTCTCGGCTAACCCTGCCCACTTCCCGGAGGCCGCGCGCGTCCATTACGCGCAGCTCTATGCCGGCCCGGGGCGGATGCATGCGGGCTTCAGCCAGTTCGCCGCCTTCGATCAGGACGCGATCGACAACCGCGCCTGGCTCGCGGCGCATGGCAAGCTGACGATGCCGGTGCTGGCGATCGGTGGCGCGGCGTCCTTCGGCCCGACCATGGCGGTGGTGGCACGGGCCGGCGCGTCCAACGTGCAGGAGCAGGTCATCCCCGGCTCCGGCCATTGGCTGATGGAGGAGCAGCCGGCCGCGACGGTCGCTGCGATCGACGCCTTCCTCAACGGGCAGTCCGCCGCCACGCCGCCGCGCAACTGATCCAACGCAGCAGAAGGGCGCCGATCATGTCGACCCACACATGCGATGATGCGATCGGCGGGGCCAACGCCTCGCAAAGGCGCGCGATCATCTTCATCCACGGCCTGTGGCTGAAGCCCGGCTCGTGGGATCGGTGGGTCGAGCTGTTCGACGCCGCCGGCTACGCCGGGTTGGCGCCCGGCTGGCCGGCGGAGATGGGTGGCGCCGCCGCGCCCGAAACCATCGGCGAGGTAGCGGCGCACTTCGCCGCGATCGCGGGCGCACTCGACCGGCGCCCCGCCCTCATCGGCCATTCCTTCGGCGGCCTGATCGCGCAGATCCTCGTACGCAAAGGCAGTTGCTTCGGACGACAGGTTCAAGGCTCCCAATGTGGAATGGGACTTCGTTGCAATATCGAATAGCTTGACTCGCGACACCGAAATTGAGACGCGCCAGACTGGCAAAGCACGCGGCTTAGTGGCCGAGTATGACGAGCCGAAGGTTCGAGTTTGGGTAAAGACCTGGGGTCAGATAATCTCGGAATCCGAAGGTCGCCTAACATTTTACAAGCGACGCCTGGAGTACAAGGCCAATGACGTAGAAGCACTTCGATATCTGCGAACGGTCAATCCCAATTATCTTAGCGACGAAGTGAGGGAGGAGATTGCTACACTCGATCTCAAAGATCAGGTCTAGCCGACCGGATTGATGTACGGACCAACAAGGCGTCACTTGCTCCACAAGACTGGAAGGCCTCGGTAACAGTCCAACAAAACTCAACGTCGCAAACCTCGCGGCAGGGCGCCTCGGCACACCTGCGGAATCTTACCGTGGCTTTGGGGAGACTTGCACGGAGATGGGCCTAAGCGAAGCTTGCGCACTTTGCTCTGCGTCCCCCTAGATACAGACTTTCTTTTTCCCCGAAATCGTGCTACCCCTTGAGTCGTCCCGTGCTCGTCATGAGGGGCGCTTCGCGATCGTCACGAACGTGGGGTGCGGGACGCGGTGGGCGCGTCGGGTCGCAGCGTGATCATTCATGCCGACGAACGATCCGGCGCGCACGGTCAAGCCGTGTGGTCCTGGCATCCCGGTGCTGATGCCAAGTCGGTGACGACGATGTTGCCGACGACGGGGGCAAGAACGCCGGTCCCCGGGGAGAGCTCGGAGCAGCCGTCAAAACCATCGCGCAGGGAGGGCCGGGTGTGTTCGGCCAGACCTGTGGTGACTGCCGCCTGCTTTTTTCTGCAGGCGGGCCACGGGCGCGGCCAGCGCCCGGCCTTCCCTGCGCCCTCTGTTCAAGAGGGTGGATGATCGGCAAAGCTCGGACGCGCGATGCGCCGCGAGGCCGTGAAGGTGTGTCGCGAGTGAAGCAGAAGGCGTGCGGAATGGACGCTGTCCACATACACTGCAAGACGGCATCAAGCGCCGGCCAATGGCGCCTCCGGCAGACAGCTGCGGGGTGTCGTCATTCCGGGGCGGCTCGCAGAGCCGAACCCGGAATGACGACTCATCCAGATTTTCCCGTCGCTTACTTCCCCGTCGGCGCGTCCTGCCGCCAGGCGCTGCCCGCGATCTTCGCCGCCGCAATCACCGCCTGCGTCCGGCTCTCGACACCGAGCTTCTGCAGGATGGCCGACACATGCGCCTTGATGGTCGCCTCGGAGACACCGAGCTCGTAGGCGATCTGCTTGTTGAGCAGCCCCTGCGACAGCATCATCAGCACCCGCACCTGCTGCGGGGTCAGCGTCACCAGACGGTCGCGCAGCCTGGTCATCTCCGGATCGGCGCCGGCCGCCAAGTCCGTGTCGGGCGGCACCCAGACGTCGCCGTCCATCACCTTCTTGATGGCATCGCGCAGCGTGTCGACGCCGAACCGCTTCGGGATGAAGCCGGAGGCGCCGAAATCGAGCGAGCGGCGGATCGTCGCGCCATCGTCGCTCGCCGACACGATGACGACCGGGATCGCCGGATATTGCGCGCGCAGATAGATCAGGCCCGAGAAGCCGGAGATGCCGGGCATGGTGAGGTCGAGAAGTACGAGATCGACCTCGGAATCCTTTTCCAGCAGCGCGGTGAGGTCCTCGAACGAACCGGCCTCGTCGACCACGGCCTCCGCGAGCACGCTCGCGACCGCCTGCCGCAAAGCGTTGCGGAACAGCGGGTGATCATCGGCAATGACGAGATGGGTGCTGGCAGCCGCCATGAATCCAGACTTGACCTTGCGAGACCGACGACGTGCTGCAACTGCACGCGCCCGGTTTTCCGGAAATACTCGCCCGGCCACCGGTTGCATGCAAGCGTCCAATTCCACTTGCAGGGAAGGCGGTTAATCCGAACCTTGTGCAACGCAACATCGGTAGCGCGACGGCCGCTCACCGAACTTGATCCGGCGCAATGTCCCCATCTTTCCCGCGCGCCGCAGAGGGCAGAGCCGAAAGTCGTATTGGGGCGGGTTTCACTGCAATGTTACTGAAGAGCAAGGTCTCCGCGACCTGCGCCGTCCAAGTCCGGCATGCGGAGGCGAAAGCCATCATCACAACAATCATGGGGAGCGAATGCCGATGTCAACAATGGTAGCCACACAAGCGAGATCGGGAGGCATGACGAAGGACGAACGCTTCGTCATTCTGGCCTCCTCTCTCGGCACCGTCTTCGAGTGGTACGACTTCTATCTTTACGGGTCGCTGGCCTCGATCATCGGCGCGCAGTTCTTCAGCGGCTATCCGGCAGCCACCCGCGACATTTTCGCACTGCTCGCGTTCGCCGCCGGCTTCCTGGTCCGCCCGTTCGGCGCGATCGTGTTCGGCCGCATCGGCGACATCGTCGGCCGCAAATACACCTTCCTGGTCACGATCCTGATCATGGGCCTGTCGACCTTCATCGTCGGCCTGCTGCCGAACGCCGAGACCATCGGCTTCGCGGCACCGGTGATCCTGATCGGCCTGCGCCTGCTGCAGGGCCTCGCGCTCGGCGGCGAGTATGGCGGCGCCGCGACCTATGTCGCCGAGCACGCCCCGATGGGCAAGCGCGGCTACTACACCTCCTTCATCCAGACGACGGCGACGATGGGCCTGTTCCTGTCGCTGCTGGTCATCCTGTTCACCCGCACCATCATCGGCGAGGCCGACTTCGCCAAATGGGGCTGGCGCATTCCGTTCCTGGTCTCCGTGCTGTTGCTCGGCGTCTCCGTCTGGATCCGTCTGCGCCTGAACGAATCGCCCGTGTTCCAGAAGATGAAGGACGAGGGCAAGAGCTCGAAGGCGCCGCTGACGGAAGCGTTCGCGAACTGGGGCAACGCCAAGATCGTGTTGCTGGCGCTGATCGGCGCCACGATGGGCCAGGGCGTGGTCTGGTACACCGGCCAGTTCTACGCGCTGTTCTTCCTGCAATCGATCCTGAAGGTCGATGGCTACACCGCCAACCTGCTGATCGCCTGGTCGCTGCTGCTCGGCACCGGCTTCTTCATCGTGTTCGGCATGCTGTCCGACAAGATCGGCCGCAAGCCGATCATCATGGGCGGCTGCCTGATCGCGGCACTGACCTTCTTCCCGATCTTCAAGATGATCACCACCAACGCCAATCCGGCGCTGGAGAAGGCGATCGAGGCGACGAAGGTGGAAGTGGTGGCTGATCCCGCCGGCTGCGGCGATCTGTTCAACCCGGTCGGCACCCGCGTCTTCACCGCGCCTTGCGACACCGCCCGCGCCTTCCTGGCCCAGTCCTCGGTCAGGTACTCGACCGTTTATGGCCCGGCCGGCTCCGGCGTGAAGGTCACCTTCAACGGCAAGGAAGTGCCCTACACCGATGCGAAGACCAGCAACCCGGCGCTGACGGCCGCGATCGGCGAGGCCGGCTATCCGAAGGCGGGTGACGCCGGGATCGTCAAGATGGCGCATCCGTTCGACATCTTCCGTCCGCAGGTGGCCGCCATCATCGGTCTGCTGTTCATCCTGGTGATCTTCGTCACCATGGTGTACGGCCCGATCGCCGCGATGCTGGTCGAGCTGTTCCCGACCAAGATCCGCTACACCTCGATGTCGCTGCCGTATCACATCGGCAACGGCTGGTTCGGCGGCCTCCTGCCCGCAACCGCCTTCGCGATCGTGGCCTCGACCGGCGATATCTATGCCGGCCTGTGGTACCCGATCTTCTTCGCCGTGATCACTGCGGTGGTCGGCTTCCTGTTCCTGCCGGAAACCAAGGACGTCGACATCCAGGCCAATTGATCACGAGGCGAGCGGCACCCCGCTCGCATCTGCCTCCAACGACGAGCGGCCGCGGATCACTCCGCGGCCGTTCCGCATTTCAGACCCGCGGGTTTTCTCTTTATGGCCTCAGGCCGCGCCGATGAACTGCAATACCACCTCGCGCCGATGCGGACGCGCACGATGCTCGATCAGATAGAGCGCCTGCCAGGTGCCGAGCATCATGCGTCCGTCCTGCACCGGCACCTGCAGCGAGACCGCGCTCAGCATGGTCTTGACGTGTGCCGGCATGTCGTCCGGCCCCTCGGTGTCGTGCATCCAGCCGGCATCCTCCGGCGCCAGCCGCGCCAGCGCCGTGGTGAGATCGTGCAGCACGGTGGGATCGGCATTCTCCTGGATCGTCAGCGACGCCGAGGTGTGGCGAACGAACAGGGTCACCGCGCCTTCCCTGGCGGATACTTCACGCAGGAACGCCTCGACCTCGCGCGTGAGATCGGTGAAGCCGCGGCCCGAAGTCTGCGCCGTCAGGATCGACGTCGCCACCGTATCGATCGCGACGACCGAAAGTGCCGTGCGCGAGGCCGATCGTGCCGACATGGATACAGCCTCCTCGAAGCGGTCTCAGATCCTGCCCGAGACGTCCTTCTGCACCCGTGTTGCCATGTCGAGCAGCCGGCGCCAGGCCTGCTCGAGGAACCCCATCATGCGGTCCATGTCCTGGTCGCTGGGCAGCGGGATCTCGAGCTTGCGCGTTCCATCGGAGGATTTCGATTCACCCGGCTTGTCCCCCGTCCTGGGTTCGGCTTTCCTCAACTGATCGGACTTGGGCAGCGCCTGATCTTTCGGCAGCGGCTCATCAATCTTGCCGGAGATGCTCTGATCGCGCGACGCGAGCTGGCCCTTGAGCTTTTCATTCTCCGCCTGCAGACGGCCGATCTCGGCGTCCAGCGCGGCGCGCTCATCAGGCACCGCGTAACAGGCAAAGCCCGATCCACTGCTGTTGTTGCACATCGAGACCGCACCGGTCTTGGTATCGAGCCGGATCACGCCGTCCGATGTCGTCGACATCGTATAGCGTCCCTTGTCGCCGTCAGGCGCGGTGTCCTCGACCGCAAACGCCTCTCCGCCCAGGCAGCTCAACGCCAGCAGCGCGAGGAGGGACGGCCGGTACGGCTTCGTGAGACTCATGGCTGGCTCTCCAAGGCGCATTCGCAACCGCCGCCATGCACGCCGACATTGTGTCGCGGCCATGACGTTGCCTCAGGTGCGATCCCCTGCCACAGGCCGCACCTATGCTTCGGACGTATAGGCGGAGCGACCGGATTTCAACGCGTCCGCCAGCAGCTCGAGGCGGTCCTGCCCCCAGAAGATCTCGCCGTCCAGCACATAGGCCGGCGAGCCGAACACGTCGGCCCCGATCGCGTCCTGCCGGTTCTGCTCGTAGGCCGCCCCGACCACGTCCGTCGCCGCCTGCGCCACGAGATCGCGGCCCGGCAGCCCGGCTGCATCGGCCAAGCCGGCGATCACCTCGGCATCCGCAAGATTGAGCTGCTGCTCCCAGATGGCCGGGAAGGCGCGCTGCAGATAGGGCTCGGGATCGAGGCCGGCCTGCTGCGCCGCGATGACGACGCCGTCGGCGAGCCGGGCGTTGAAGGGCCAGTTGCTCGGCTGGATGTGGAAATCGAGACCGCGCTTGTCGCGCCACCGCTTCAGCTCGACGATGCGATAGCGCTGCCGCGCCGGATGGCGCTTGGCCAGCGGAAGCCCGCCGGTCTCGGCGAACAGATCCACCAGCATGACCGGTTTGAGGTTGACGGTCGCGCCGTGGCTCGCGGCGATGTCGCGGAACAGCCGGTGGCCGATATAGGCCCATGGCGACTGCAGCGAGAAATAGTAATCGATCTGGCGCGACATGCGGGTTCCCGTGCCGGTTGGAGGTCAGCGACATCGGATCAGAGGGCACTGACAGGTGCAAGATCGCAGCCGCACACAACACTGTTGATGCGGCGCGGTGACACGCGCGACCGATCTGACGAAAAAGCCGAGAAAACGTGTAAATTCAGGTATCTAACAGTTCAACACGCAATCTTGACTTGGGGGGATGCGGTCAGTATGGTCCGCCCGGCTTTAAAGGGCGATGGGGCGCTAATTCCTGAAACTCGCGGCCGGGTCGGGTCTCCACACGTGGCGGATGGCACATGGCGGATGACACGAACGAGAGCAGCGGACACAAGGATCGCGACAAGTCGCCCGATGAGGTTGCGCTTTCCGCAAGGCTCGGAAGTCTCGACCAACGGTTGTCCGAAATTCGCGACGGCCGCTCGATCGGGACTGATCAACCTGGAATCGGCAGCGGTGACACTGCAGCCAGGGCTTCGGCCATGGCGCGTGGCCTGCGACTGTCGTCCGAGTTGATTGCCGGTGTCCTCGTCGGCGCGGTGCTTGGATGGGGCTTCGACCGCTTGCTGTCGACATCGCCCTTCGGATTCATCGTGTTTTTCCTGCTCGGCTTCGCCGCCGGCGTGTTGAACGTGGTGAGATCCGCAGGCATAGCTCCCGACAGGCCCCGCCAGTGAGGCATGCGCGGAAGACCTCGGCGCGGAAGACCAACGAGTGAATTGCAAAGCGCCGGCGTGGCCGGTGAACAATGAGACGCCACGCGGATGATCGATCCGATCCATCAATTCCACCTCAACAAGATCTTCACGATCGGCCATATCGGCAATCAGGAGATCACCTTCACCAACTCGTCCGCGTACATGCTGCTCGCGGTCGTGCTGATCGCCGTCATGATGATGGCCGCCGGGCGCGCGCTCGTGCCGGGCCGGTTCCAGTCGGTGGTCGAGCTGTCCTACGAATTCGTCGCCAACACCATCAGAACCAGCGCCGGCTCGCACGGCATGACGTTCTTCCCACTGGTGTTCTCGCTGTTCATGTTCATCTTCGTCTCGAACATCGTCGGCATCATCCCCTACACCTTCACCGTCTCCAGCCACATCATCGTCACCTTCTCGCTGGCGCTCTTGGTGTTCCTGACGGTCATCATCTACGGCTTCTACAAGAACGGCCTGAAGTTCTTTAAGCTGTTCGTGCCGTCCGGCATCCCCGCGGTGATCCTGCCGCTGGTGGTCGTGATCGAAATCATCTCTTTCTTCTCCCGCCCGATCTCGCACAGCGTCCGTCTGTTCGCCAACATGCTGGCCGGCCACGTCACGCTGAAGGTGTTCGCGAGCTTCGTGACCATGCTCGGCGCGCTCGGCTTCGTCGGCAAGGTCGGCGCGCTGCTGCCGCTCGGCCTCACGGTCGCGCTGACCGGCCTCGAGCTGATGGTCGCGTTCCTCCAGGCCTACGTCTTCACGATCCTCACCTGCATCTATCTCAACGATGCTATCCATCCGGGCCACTGATCCGGCCCTCTCTACCAAACCCCTCAAAGGAGTTCGTTTCATGGATCCGGTTGCAGCGAAGTACATTGGCGCGGGCATTGCCTGCATCGGCATGGGTGGCGCGGGTGCCGGCATCGGCATCATCTTCGGCAACTACCTGTCGGCCGCTCTGCGCAATCCGTCGGCCGCTCAGGGCCAGTTCGGCAACCTGATTTTCGGCTTCGCGGTGACCGAAGCGCTCGGCATCTTCTCGCTGCTGATCGCCCTGCTCCTGCTGTACGCCGTCTAAGACGGCCTGAGCCGGACAGGAGAAGCCCGTGGCTGAAAGTCATGGCGAGGCCAAGGGCGGCGAGGCCAAGGGCACCGCAAGCGCCCATACTGAGGCCGATGGCGGGCATGGTTTCCCTCCCTTCCAGAAGGAAACCTTTCCCTCCCAGATCGTCTCCCTGGTGATCGCCTTCGTGGCGCTGTACGTGATCGTTTCGCGTGTGGCGCTGCCGAAGGTCGGGGCCGTCATCGACGCCCGCCAGAAGTCGATCGACGGCGATCTGGCTGAAGCGCAGCGGCTGAAGGATGAATCCGAAGCCGCGATGAAGGCGTATGAGAGCGAGCTGGCGACGGCTCGTGCCCGTGCCCAGGCGATCGGAGCGGAGACCCGCGAGAAGCTCGCGGCTTCTTCGGACGCCGAGCGCAAGGCGCTGGAAGACAGCCTCGCGGCCAAGCTCGCGACGGCTGAGAAGTCCATCGCCACCACGCGCACGACCGCAATGAGCAATGTCCGCGGCATCGCCGCAGACGCAGCCAGCGCGATCGTGAAGCAGCTCACCGGCAAGGCCCCCGCGGCCAAGACGGTCGAGGCTGCGGTCGATGCATCGTTGAAGGGAACAGCCTGATGCATTTGCTCGCTGATCCGGAAACCTGGGTTGCGATTGCCTTCGTGATCCTGATGGGCCTGTTCGCCTATCTCGGTGTCCATCGCACGGTCCTGAAGGCGCTCGACAATCGCTCCGAGCGCATCAGATCCGAGCTGGCGGAGGCCAAGCGGCTCAAGGAAGAGGCGGCCAAAGTGCTCGCCGATTACAAGTCCCGCCGCGCCAGCGCCGAACGTGAGGCCGAGGAGATCGTCACCAGCGCGAAGGCGGAAGCCGAGCGCATCGCGGCGGAGGCCAAGGCCAAGATGGAAGACTTTGTCGCCCGTCGCACCAAGGCCGCCGAGGGCAAGATCGCCCTCGCCGAGGCCCAGGCTCTCGCCGACGTCAGGTCCGCTGCGGCGGAGGCAGCCGTCCAGGCCGCCGCGACCGTGCTGTCGCAGTCGGTCAAGGGCGCTCTTGGCGAAGACCTCGTCGCTAAAGGCATCGCGGAAGTCGGCCGCAAGCTGAACTGAGCGGCAGTCCATCTCATTCATCAACTTCAAAAGGCCGGGGCGATCCCATCGCACCGGCCTTTTGCTATTCACGCTCTCCGGCGAGCGCCTCGCGCCACGGCAATCGTCACCGCCGCTTCTTGCCGTGCGGTCGCTCCGGGGTCAGCGCCTGCGGGTCGAAGCCGATGTAGAAGACGTAATTGTCGGCATTGGCGCCGGGCGGCGGCACCGGATAGACCATGTCCTCGGCGACGATCGTGAACGGCACGCTGCCGTCCTCGGTCATCTGCACCGTGGTGCGATACGACTTGGTCGCGATCACCTTCTCGCCGATGCCGCCTTGAACCACGGCGATGCGCATCGGAATGTCGACGCTCGCCGGCGCGCCCGCGGGGCCGGCAACGATGCGGCCCTGGATGCCGATCTTGGCGGTGATTTCGGCCCCGTTGAGACTGCATTCGCGCGCGGTCTTGGTGATCGACGCCTGGAACCGGACGTCGTTGCCGACGGCCTGCTTGCCGGGCGCGGCCACGGCGTAGGTCGAGGCGCCGGCGCGAATGTTGACCGGCGGACAGGTCAGGCCCTCGGTCGGATCGACCGGCGGTCCGCCGCTGGCGGGCAGGTTCTCCTGCCCCTTGTTGTCGGAACCGCCGCCGAACAGGCTCTTGAAGCGGTCGGTCAGCGATTGGGCGGCTGCCGGCGGCGCCGCGCCGGCGGCTCCCAAGGCCAGCAGCACGGCTGCCAACGTTCCAGCCCTGATCACGCTCGTCTCTCGCATCGTCTGATATCCCCGGCAACTCGGTCGCCCAGCCCAGGCGTCTATACCCATTTCAGAGGCCGGAACCAGCCCCGATCGGCCTCTCCCGCGGCGATCCCGATCACGATTGCTACCCCCGGAAATCCTCGTGCAACAGGCCGTAGAGGTAATGGTCCTGCCAGACCCCGTTGATGCAGAGGTAGCGACGCGCCAGGCCCTCGCGGGTGAAGCCGCATTTCTCCAGCACGCGAATCGACGGCGTATTGGTCGGGATGCAGGCCGCCTCGACCCGGTGCAGATTGAGCTCGCCGAACAGGGTCGGCAGCAGCAGCCGCAGCGCCGCCGTCATGTAGCCATGATGCGCGAACGGCTGCCCCATCCAATAGCCGATGGTGCCGGCCTGAACGATGCCGCGGCGGACATTGGCGAGCGTGATGCCGCCGAGCATGGCGCCGTCCTGCTCGCGGAAGACGATGAACGGATAGGAGCGGTCGGCCGAGATGTCCTCGGCATAGCGGCGCAGCCGGCGGCGGAAGCCGGAGCGCGTCAGGTCATCGGATGGCCAGATCGGCTCCCAGGGCGTGAGATAGTCGCGGCTGATCTCGCGCAGCCGCGCCCATTGCGCATAATCGGCCATCTGCGGCGCGCGCAACAGCAGGCCCTGGCCGCGCGGAGCCAGCGCAGCCGGTCCGTTGGATGGCAAGCGAAACAGGGCCATCTGTGATGCTCCCCCTGCTCTTTCCGGGTCGAAGCCTGCTCCGACCCACCCCAGATCTCCGATGCCGAGCGCTGGCGGATTGCAATGCGCGGACCGCACCGAGCCGCACCACGTTCAGTGCAGTTGGGCTTTCGATCTCGAACCGGTCAGACCTTCGGCGAAAGTGACCGCCGTGTCCAGACCCCTGCCGGTGCCGAGCGCGACGACCGCCGGCTTGCTGCGTGCGAGCAGCGCCCGCGCCGCATCGCGCGTGCTCTCGACGCTGACCGCCTCGATCTTGGCGACCATCTCCTGCAACGTCTGCGGCCGGCCATAGGCCAGGATATGCCGCGCCAATTGCTCGGCACGGGCACTGCAGCTCTCGAGCGCCATCAACAGCCCGGCCTTCATCTGCGCCTTGGCGCGGGCGACCTCGGCCTCGCTCAAGGTCTCCACCGCGTTGCCGATGATGTCGACCACGACCTCCATCATCTCGGGCGCGTCGGCGGGATCGGTTCCGGTGTAGAGGCCGAAGAATCCCGTGTCGCTATAGGGCGCGTGGAACGTGTAGACGGAGTAGCAGAGCCCCCGGTTTTCGCGCACCTCCTGAAACAGCCGGGACGACATGCCGCCGCCGAGGATGTTGGTGAACACCTGCAGCGAGAACAGCGACGGGTCGGCCTGCGGCACGCCCTCGAGCGCCAGCGTCAGATGCGCCTGCTCGAGATCGCGATGCACGACGCGCGAGCCGCCCTTGCCGAATGCCGCCGGCAGCGGCTTCGGCGCCGGGCCGCCATTGAAGCTGGCAAATCGTTTCGTCACGTCTTCGACCACGCGCTGATGATCGACGGCGCCGGCCGCGGCGACCACCATGTCGGGGCCGCGGTAGTGCGTCGACAGATAGCCGTGCAGCTTGTCGCGATCGAACGCCTCGAGCGTCTTGGCGGTGCCGAGCAGCGAGCGGCCCATCGGCTGGTCCGGGAAGCAGAGCTCGTTGAGATGCTCGAACACGACGTCGTCGGGCGTATCCTGTGCCGCGCCGATCTCCTGCACGATCACGTTCTTCTCGCGCTCCAGCTCCTCCGGCACGAAGGACGGATTGGCGAGAATGTCGGAGAGCACGTCGAGCGCCATCGGCACGTCGGCCTTCAGCACGCGGGCGTAATAGGCCGTGGTTTCGGTCGAGGTGCCGGCATTGAGATCGCCGCCGACCGCCTCGACGGTCTCGACGATCTCGCGGGCGCTGCGCGTGGTCGTGCCCTTGAACGCCATGTGCTCGAGCAGATGCGAGATGCCGTGCTCGTCCGGCTTCTCGTCGCGGCCGCCGACGCCGGCCCAGACCCCGAGCGCCGCCGTCTCCAGATGCGGCATCGTGTCGGTGACGACCGTCAACCCCGTCGGCAGCTTGGTGACTTCCACGCCCATCATGCAATTCCCTGCTTGGCGGCCCGGCTGACCGAGCGGATGAACTTCTCCACCTCGGCCTGGTCGTTCCGCATGATCCTGATGTCCTCGCGCCTGCTCATCAGCCCTTCGAGCCACACCGGCAAATGCGGCCGCATCCCGCAGGCGGCCTCGACCGCATCGGGGAATTTGGCGGGATGCGCGGTCGACAGAACGATGTTCGGCACCGACAGATCGGTGCCGTCGCGATCGGCCACCGCCAGCGCCACCGCCGTGTGCGGATCGACGAGATCGCCGGCCTCGCGGAAGGCGGCGCGGATCGCCGCCGCCGTCTCGGTCTCGTCGGCGCGGCCGGCATCGAAATCGGCGCGGATCGCCGCCAGCATGGCATCCGGCAGCACGAAGCGGCCGGACTGCTTGAGGCCGTCCATCAGCCGCCGCACGGTGCCGGCGTCGCGGCCGCCGGCTTCGAACAACAACCGCTCGAAATTCGACGACACCTGGATGTCCATCGAGGGCGAAGCCGTCGCATGCACTTCGCGCACCTCGTAGATGCCGGTCGTCAGCGTCCGGGCGAGGATGTCGTTGACGTTGGTCGCGACGCGCAACGTGCGCACCGGCAGGCCCATGCGCTTGGCGACATAGCCGGCGAAGACGTCGCCGAAATTGCCGGTGGGCACGGTGAAGTCGACGGCGCGGTGGGGTGCCCCGATCGCGACCGCCGAGGTGAAGTAGTAGACCACCTGGGCGACGACGCGCGCCCAGTTGATCGAGTTGACGCCCGACAGCCTGACCGAATCGCGGAAGCCGTGATGGTTGAACAGGCCCTTCACGATCGCCTGGCAGTCGTCGAAATGACCTTCGATCGCCAGCGCATGGACGTTGGCCGCGCCCGACGTCGTCATCATCCGCCGCTGCACCTCGGAGATGCGGCCATGCGGGAACAGCACGATGAGGTCGGCATTGTCGCGGCCGGCGAAGGCCTCGACCGCCGCGCCACCCGTATCGCCTGATGTCGCCACGACGATCGTGGTGCGCTCGCCGCGCTTGGCCAGCACGTGGTCCATCAGCCGCGAGATCAGCTGCATCGCCACGTCCTTGAACGCCAAGGTCGGGCCGTGGAACAGCTCCAGCACGAACTGATGCGGCGCGATCTGGTCGAGCGGCACCACGGCGGGGTGACGGAACGTCGCATAGGCCTCGTTGGCCATGCGGCCGAGCTCTTCGTCGGAAATCTCGCCGGCGACGAACGGCTTGATGACCTCGACGGCGACCTCCCAATAGGGCCGGCCGAAAAACGACGCGATCGTCGCGGGCGTCAGCTGCGGCCAGGTCTCGGGCACGTAGAGGCCGCCGTCACGGGCGAGCCCGGTCAGCATCACATCGCAGAAGGTGAGCGCGGGGGCTTCCCCGCGGGTCGAAACATAGCGCGTCAAACCGCTCTCCTGACCTGCGTCACCAGGCCATAACCCGTTGATTGAATTCGAAATCGGAACCGCCCGGCGGCAACATGGTCCGGCACCATAATGGTTTTGACCTTGTTGCGAAACCGGTTGTTGCCGCAGCGATGGTCCCGGCTGCGGGTTACGGCGGCGTTACGGTGGGTCACGGGGCATCGGTTACGAGACTTGGGTCGCAACGGCTGACCCGGGCCGGTCCAGCGGACCATCCGCCCCACCGCTTTCATCCCCGGTTCAACCGGGCGATCCCGTACGCCGCGGCGGCCGCGGTCGACCGCACCGCCGCGGCGTCCCGGATCCCCGCCTGCGCGGGGATGACGGCGGTGGATGTGGCGATCAACCGGGCCGCATTCGCGACTGCCCGACGAAAACATCGGTCGTTCCTCCGTCATTGCGAGCGAAGCGAAGCAATCCAGGGGTGGGGGGCGGAACTCTGGATTGCTTCGTCGCTGTGCTCCTCGCAATGACGTGGAGAGAGCCGACGGCTTCACAGATCGCCCGCCCGCGGAACCGTCTGATCCCGGTCCGCGCAGCTTTGCCTTCTCGCGGCGCGATCGGCGCCCGAGCTCTGCAAGAAATTCTCCCTCCATGAAGCAGAGGGCGCAGGGAAGACCGGATGCCGGCTGGCACCCGCGGCCCCCGTGCGAACAAGAATGCACGGGGCAGGAACCACAGGTTCAGCCAGAGCGACCCGGCCTTCCCTGCGCGATGGCTTACGACTTATATGCGATCTCCTCGGTGCACCGGGCTTGTTGGCCACCGTCATCGACGCGATGCATGGGCACCAGCGCCAACTTGATACCAGCGTCGGGGTATCAGGACCACGCGACTTCACCGTCCGTGCCGGCCGCACTCGTCAGTTGCAGCCGACCCGTCCATCGCACCCCACCTCACGTCCGTGACGACGCGTACGCCCCTCGCAACGAGGCGGGATAGACAAAGACAACCACGATTTCGGAAAATATGAAAGAGGAATTTTCGCGCAGACTAGACTGGATTGGCTGATGGCGTTGGACCTGCTCGCCAAAAGAAAGTTTCGGAGCAGCCAGGCGTATTAGTTCGCGGTGCGCTCGGGCCTAGATCCTGGCAGCCCGTCGGGCGACTCAGACGAGTGCGGCAGGCGCTGCTCCGCAATGCAGACCGCAGAGCAGCTTCACTCCCGGTGTCGTCCCGTGGAAGCCCGACGACGCGCATGCATCGACGGATGCCGACCAGGGACGACAGCGGAGTTTTGGGGGCGCTGGTCAGTAGCCCGCATGAGCGCAGCGACATGCCGGGTTACGCGCCCAGGTGAGTAAGACGCAGTCGGCAGCCGTCATTGCGAGCCATCCGGTCGCGCATCGCGCGGCCGGATGAACGAAACAACCCGGCTCCATCCACAGATTGCGTCGGCGCAACGATGCCTCGCAATGGCGGGGATAGAGGTCTCCTGACGCTCTCGGTCTGCAGTCATCCGCAGGCCGAGCGGGCTTAGCGCGTCAACTCTCTGTAGCACTCGCGGACTTCGTCCGACTGATCCTCGGCGCTCGGACATGGCTCGATGCGAAAGCAGGCGATCCTTTCACGCGACTTATAAATGACGAGCCTCACGCGCTCGGCCGTGTCAGTCGATTTCCCGGCGAGCGCTATGCCAAGTCCCGAATCGTCGCCCGACAGCGCCAACCCATCTGCTTCAAAGGAAACACCGGCTACGCACTCCGCCGGAACATCTGTCCACCCTCCGCCATGCTCGATGCGCATCGATCTTTCCACGCTTGCGCCAAGCTTCTCCGGATTTCGGTTGCAGTTGGGCTTGAGGGCGCGCAGCTCGATCCTTGCGAGATCGTGCCCCTGTTGGTTCTTGAAGCTCAGGATTGCAGCGTCAGGCCTGCACCATGGACCAGAGTTCGCGCGGCATGCCATCGAACTGGAGAGCAGGAGGCACAGGGCTCCGGCGAGCGCGATCATCTTCATCGGCATGAGCTATGATCCGTCATCGATTCCAATAAGGCAGTGAGAGCCTAGCGGCCTGCCTTGCGTTCGACGGAACGAATACGCCCAAACTCAGTGTTAACAAAGCTCAACAGTTTATGGGCTGTAACACCGTCTGGCCGTGGCGCCCTGGCAAGACTTGTGGCTCCCTTGAACCGGAACCGTGGCTGGGTTGTCAAATCCAAGCGCCCCTGCCCGAGCGGGCCAGTATCAGATGGAGCCCCCCATGATCGTCGTAACGACGGAAAACGTGACCGGCCACCGCACGGTGCGGATGCTGGGGCAGTGTTTTGGCGTGGTGGTGCGCAGCCGCGGGCTCGGCGGCAATCTGGTGGCCAGCCTGCGCTCGATCGTCGGCGGCGAAATCCACGAATACACGCAGATGCTGGAGGAGGCGCGGCGCCATGCGCTCGACCGGCTCGTGTCCAACGCCACCTCGATGGGCGCCAACGCCATTCTGATGATGCGTTTCGATAGCGCCGAGATCGGCCAGACCATGAGCGAGATCGTCGCCTATGGCACCGCCGCCGTCATCGAACCCGCGCCGTAATCGATCTCGTGCTCTGGCTCGCGGTCATATCAGCGGTCGTCCTGGTGTGGTTCGTCTTCCGCCAGGGAGGCTACAAGCGCGACGCGCTCTCGGCGCCGCCAGGCCCGGACTGGGTCAAGACCGAGGAGCGTTTCGTCGATCCCACCAGCGGCGAGACGCTGGACGTGTGGTTTCATCCGCGGACCGGCGAGCGGGCGTATGTGAGGGCGGGCCGATCCGTGTAGACCGCGGTCGAACGCGGGAGACCATCGCACCGACGACACAGGGAAGCCGCGTCACATTCCGCCGTCGTCCCTGCGAACGCAGGGACCCATAACCACCGGCTTCGGTGGGACGACGACTGGCAGTTGCGCTTCACCGATAGATTCCGCGGTATGGGTCCCTGCGTTCGCAGGGACGACAGCGGTGCGTGGAGTCACGTCTTGCACATCTTCACTTGCGAGCGCTGAAAGCCTAGCATCGTCAACACAGAGATCGAGCGCGAGACCTCCATGATCATCCAGCACATCGCAGCCTTCACCGACGGCCCACGCGGCGGCAATCCGGCCGGGGTCGTCATCTGCGAGGCGCTGCCCGAGGCCGCCACCATGCAGGCGACGGCGGCGGAGATCGGCTATTCGGAGACGGCGTTCGCGGCGCCCATCGGCGACAAATGGCGGGTGCGCTATTTCGCGCCGCAGGCCGAGGTGGATTTCTGCGGCCACGCGACGATTGCGCTCGGCGCGGCGCTGGCGAGGCACGAGCGCTCCGGCACGTTCGCACTGACGCTCAACCATGCCGAAATCACTGTCGACGGGCATCATTCGGCGACCGACTGGAGCGCGGCGTTTCGATCGCCGCCGACGCTGACCCGGGCCCTGCCATCTGCGGCGCTCGACAAGATCCTGGCGCTGTTCGGGCTGTCGCAAGACGAACTCGACGAGCGGATCCCGCCGGTGATCGCTCACGCCGGCATGGATCATCCAGTGATTGCCCTGCGCGACCGCAGCCGCCTGGCTGCCATCAGCTACGACTTCGCTCGAGGCCAGGTGCTGGCACAGCGTGAGCGCTTCTGCACCTTCGCCCTCGTGCACGCCGAGACGCCGCAGCTGTTTCACGCCCGCAACCCGTTTCCGTTCGGCGGGGTCTACGAGGATCCGGCGACGGGCGCTGCGGCCGCGGCGCTGGCCGGCTATCTGCGCGAGCTCGCCTGGGCGACCGAGCGGCCGATCGTGATCCGCCAGGGCGAGGACATGGGCGTGCCCTGCTGCCTGCAGGTCGATCTCGACGGCCCTCCAGGCGCGCCGGTCCGGGTGTCCGGGCGAGCCCGGTTGATTCACGCGTGATTTGATTTGAAATCCCGGGGCGCTTGGCTGCCATAGTGCGCGGGCTGCAAGAACGAGCGCTTCGTTCGCCAGCGGAGCACGCCGTGATGATGTCGACCGAGATGCAGCAGGACACATCGCTCATCGTTCTGATCAGCGGCAGCCTGCGCGCCCGATCGGCCTGCCGTGCAGCGATCGTCGCCGCGGCCGAGCTGGCGCCAGCGGATGTCACGCCGGCGATCTACGTCGGGCTGAGCGAGCTGCCGCACTTCAATCCCGACCACGATTGCGATCCCTTGCCCGAGCCGGTCATTCGCTTGCGCAAGCTGCTCGGCGGCGCCCGCGCCGTCATGCTGTCGACCCCGGAATATGCGGGCTCGCTGCCGGGCAGCTTCAAGAACATGATCGATTGGACCGTCAGTGCCGGCAGCCTCTATCGACGGCCGATCGGCTGGATCAACTGCTCGGCCCATGGTGGCGCGCACGACGCCCATGCCGACCTGCGCAGGGTGCTGGAGCGCGCGGGCGCGACGATCGTCGATGAGGCTTGCGTCGCCGTACCGGTGCCGCCGACGGCAATGACCGCAGATGGTCGCATCGCGGCCCCCGACATGCGTGCGGCCATCGCGGATGCGATCGCCGCACTGGCCTTGGCCGCGTCCGCAGGCGATGAGAACACACAGCCATCGTCATGACTGTGCTCACCGCGGGCGCCCGAATTCATGCGGGCTTCGCGTCCGCTTCCGCGAACACCGCCTTGGCCGCGAACAATCCATTGAGCGCGGCGGGAAAGCCGGCATAGACCGCCATCTGCATGATCACCTCGGTGATTTCCGCCCGGCTGAGGCCGACATTGAGGCCCGCATGGAGGTGCACCTTGAGCTGCGGGCTGGCATTGCCGAGCGCGGTCAGGGACGCGATGGTCGCGATCTCGCGGCTGCGCAGATCGAGGCCGGGGCGCGAATAGATGTCGCCGAACGGAAACTCGATCACGTAGGTCGCGAAATCCGGCGCGATGTCGGCGAGCGCCGCGATCACATTGCGGCCGGCCTCGCCGTCGATGCTATCGAGCGCGCGCCGGCCGCGCGCCAGCCGATCCTGATCGTTGTTGGCGCCGGATGGCATGCCGCCCGGCATCGGGCTCGTCGTCGTGGCCTGGTTGGGCGTGGATCGCGTCATCATCGTTCGTCCTCTCGCTGCTGCCGGCATAGCCGGCGATCTTGCCGTCGAGAACGAGAAGGCAGTCCTGCAGGCTGGCGACGCGCGTCCGAACCGCGTCGCGATGCCGCTCCAGGAGCCGGCGTCGTTCCGGCTCCGTGGCAGCGCCGCCCGCACGCAGCTCGGCGTAGCGCAGCATGTCCCGGATCGGCATTCCCGTGGCCTTCATCCGGCCGAGGAATTCGATCCAGGTCAGGATCGATGCGTCGTAGTCCCGCTGGCGGGCATGATCGCGATCGGCCCTGGGCAGCAGCCCGATCCGCTCGTAGTAGCGGATCGTATGGGGCGTCAGCCCCGACTGCCTGGCCAGTTCGCCGATCTTCATGCGCCCCTATCTCCATTCACGACGCCACGCAGGCTACGGGTTCGAGTGCGCTCTAAGTCAAGCGACGTTTCGCGGGCTACGGGCTCATCGGTTCGCTGCGCGCCGACCCCGCGCCCACACCGCGAACGCGACGATCAACGCGGCGGCCAGAGAGAACCACGTGATCGCGTATTGCATGTGCTCGTCGCGCAGATGCGGCGACAGCGGGCCGGGCTTGGGAATGCCATTGTCGGGCACCGGCGATTCCAGATCGATGTAGAACGGCGCGACCTCGCCCCAGCCGAGCGTCTTGGCCATCGCGCGATGGTCGCGCGTGAACCACAGCCGCTTGTCGCGGCTCTCGGCGGCGGTGAGCAAACCGGCAGCCTCGGGAAAGCGCAGATAGCCGGTCAGGGTCACGGGCTCGCCGGTGACGAGCTTGGCGGTGGCGCGGTCCTGCACCGCGCGTTCCTGCATCGTGTTAGCGACGAAGCCGGCGTCGATCACGACGGTCTCGCCGGACGGCAAGCGCGCAGGGAGGAACGCCCAGGTGCCCGGCCCGGAGACGTCCTCGCGCACGGCGGAGCCGGCGCTGTAGACCATCGCATCGGGCAGTCCGGAGTAGGTCGCGGTGAAGCTGACGCGACGGAATTCGTCGCGTTCCGGAGTGAGCATACGCCATTCGTCTTGTGGCGGCAGCGGTGCGGGCGCAGCAGCAACGCGATCGGTGAGCGCTGCGATCAGCGCGTGCTTTTCCGCACGGCGCTGCAATTGCCAGATGCCGAGGCCTGCGAACAGCGCGACCATGACGACGGTGAAGGCGGCGAAGGCGCGGGAGGACGTTTTGCGGCTGGAAGCACTCGTCATTGCGGAGATGTCCGCGGCGAGGTGAACGCTTTGCCGGAGCGAACGGTGCGCTCCCCTCCCCCTTGCGGGGAGGGGTTGGGGGTGGGGGTGGCCCAACAAAGACTGCCGCTGGGGCTACCCCCCTCCCCGGCCCTCCCCCACAAGGGGGGAGGGAGCACACCTTCGGCGCCGCTCAGATGTGCGACTCGCACGCGCAGGCGCCAGCTCATCGCGGCGTCTTGTCCACCAGGCGGCCGGGGGCGGCCTTGTGGTGGAATTGCAGGGCGATCAGCAGCGACTTCATCGCGCGCAACGGCAGCAGCGTCGTCACCAGGATCAGCGGTCCCCAGAGCGCGGCATGGACCCAGAACGGCGGCTGATACTTCACCTCGACGATCAGCGCGGCGCCGACCACGATGGCGCCGGCGAGCATCATGATGAAGATCGCCGGACCGTCGCCGGTGTCGATGAAGGCGTAGTCGAGATCGCAGGCTTCGCAGCGCTTGCGCAGGTTGAGGAAGCCGTCGAACAGCTTGCCCTGGCCACAGCGTGGGCAGCGGCAGGCGAGCCCGCGCAGGACGGTCTGGGCCAAAGTGACGGGCGGATGGGTGGTCATGGTGTCTTGCCCCCTGGGCGGCCGCGCGACGCCTCATGGTGATACAACCGGAGGCGACGAGAGCGGATCACATTTCGATCAACCGCCGGGCGCCGCTGCAACGAGAAAGGGCGGCCCGACGGCCGCCCCTTCTTAGCACGTTCGACGGAACCGGTGCGCGCCGGCTTCAGTGCGCGCCGTGGGCCATCGTCTCGGCGCCGTGGCCCCAGACGTAGATGCAGATGAACAGGAACAGCCAGACCACGTCGACGAAGTGCCAGTACCAGGCGGCGAACTCGAAGCCGAGATGCTGCTTGGGCGTGAAGTGGCCGGCATAGGCGCGCGCCAGGCAGACGGTCAGGAAGATCGTGCCGACCAGGACGTGGAAGCCGTGGAAGCCGGTCGCCATGAAGAAGGTCGAGCCGTAGACGTGGCCGGCGAACGAGAACGTTGCGTGGCTGTACTCATAGGCCTGCACGCAGGTGAAGGTGGCACCCAGGAGGATGGTGAGGATCAGGCCATATTTCAGGCCCTTGCGGTCGCCCTCGAGCAGCGCGTGGTGCGCCCAGGTCACCGTGGTGCCCGAGGTCAGCAGGATCAGCGTGTTGAGCAGCGGCAGGTGCCAGGGATCGAAGGTCTCGATGCCCTTGGGCGGCCAGACGCCGCCGAACAGGGCCTCGCGGGTGGCCTGCACCTCGAAGTTCGGATACAGCGCGGCATTGAAATAGGCCCAGAACCAGGCGACGAAGAACATCACCTCGGAGGCGATGAACAGGATCATGCCGTAGCGGTGATGGAGCTGCACCACGCGGGTGTGGTCGCCCTTGTATTGCGCTTCCTTGATGACGTCGCCCCACCAGCTCGCCATGGTGTAGAGCACGCCGATGGTGCCGATGCCGAACACGATCGGCGCGGCGCCGAACATCTTGTGCATCCAGCCGATCGCACCGAACGCCATGATGAAGGCCGAAACCGAGCCGACGAACGGCCAAGGGCTCGGATCGACGAGATGGTAGTCGTGATGCTTGGCGTGCGCCTCAGCCATGGCAAGTCTCTCCCCAGATCGATGCCGGTCGCGCCGGCACGGTGTCGTTCAACAGCGATGGTCCCCGAATATCGGACGTCCGCGCGGTCATAGGCTGCCCCGCGGTTTGTCCGGCTCGCCCGCAGCGACCGGCTTCGGTGCGTCGCGGACGGGATAGAAGGTGTAAGACAGCGTGATCGTCTTCAAACTGTCGTTCTCGTGATCGGCTGTTATCGCCGGGTCGACGTAGAACACCACCGGCATCTCGCGGGTCTCGCCCGGCGCCATGGTCTGCTCGGTAAAGCAGAAGCAGTTGATCTTCTGGAAGTAGGCGCCCGATGTCAGCGGCGACACATTGTAGGCCGCCTGCGCCATGGTGGTGCGCGCCGACTGGTTGGTGACCGTGTAGTAGACCGTGACCACCTCGCCGATCGCGACCTCGATCTCGGTCTTCTCCGGCTCGAACTTCCAGGGCAAACCGCCGGCGACATTGGAGTCGAAGCGCACGGAGATCCGGCGCGCCAGCGGCGCCGAGGATGGCGCTGATGTCGCCACCTGCGTGGTGCCGTTGAAGCCGGTGGCGCGGCAGAACCAGTTGTAGAACGGCACGGCAGCATAGGACGCGCCGACCATCAGCACCACGACGGCGCCGCAGATGCCGCCGACCAGCGCATCGCGGCTGAGGCCGCGGCGCGGCGCGGCCGGCGCGGTCGCCGGAACGATCTGGTCGGTTGTCTCCATCGCGGTCTGCTTCGTCCCGTCCTGCATCACGTCCCTACATCGGCCGATTCAGCACCGCGGGACCCTTCACCATGGTCACCGCGAAGAACAGCACCACCAGGACGCCGAGCGCGAGCGCAATCGCGATCGAGCGGCGACGGCGGCTGCGCAGCTGCGCCTCGGTGAGGACGATGCCCTCTTGCTCGTTCGGATCTGCCATCGTGGTCGCCATGTTTTCCAGTCTCGCGCCTCTTACCAGATCAGCGGCGCGATCATGCGCGCGACCGCTTCGAGTCCGAGCGTAGCGAACAGCACGAACAGATAAAGGATCGAGAAGGCGAACAGCTTGCGGTTGGCGCGTAGCGAGGCGCTGCGCTCGCGCTTGCGGAACACCTCGACCGCGAGCCACAGCATGCCCGTGCCGAGCGCCAGCGAGACGACACCGTAGACGGCATCGAAATAGCCGAGCGGCCACGGCGCGGCGGCGATCGCCACCAGGACGATGGTGTAGAGCAGGATCTGCAGCCGGGTCGCATCGGGGCCGGCGACCACCGGCAGCATCGGCACGCCAGCGCGGGCGTAATCATCGCTGCGGAACAGCGCCAGCGCCCAGAAATGCGGCGGGGTCCAGAAGAAGATGATCAGGAACAGCCAGAGCGGCTCCGGCGCGATCGAGCCGGTGGCGGACACCCAGGCGACCACCGGCGGCAAGGCGCCGGCGGCGCCGCCGATGACGATGTTCTGCGCAGTCCAGCGCTTCAGCCACAGCGTGTAGATGACGACGTAGAAGAAGATGGTGAAGGCGAGCAGCGCACCGGCGAACCAGTTGACGAGGATGCCGAGCGTCAGCACCGAGAAGAACGACAGCGTGATGCCGAAGGCGAGCGCCTCCTGGCGGGTGACGCGGCCGCGCGGAATCGGGCGGTTGGCGGTGCGCGACATCAGCGAGTCGATGTCGCCTTCCAGCGCCATGTTGAGCGCGCCGGAGGCGCCGGCCCCGACCGCGATGCACAGCAGTGAGGTGATGGCGAGCACCGGGTGGAAATGGCCCGGAGCGATCAGCAGGCCGATCAGCGCCGTGAAGATCACGAGCGACATCACCCGCGGCTTCAGCAGCGCGAGATAATCGCCGACATCGGCCTCGGAAATCCGCGGGCCGACGGCAATGGCGTTCTGATCGATGACCGACACGGCGAATCCAGACTTCAATTCACAGACTTCAATTCAAAAGGTTCTGGGACAGGGAGTGCCAGAACCGCGCTTCCGGCGCGGCACCAGGCGCGCCACCGGCAGAGATCGACGCGGCGCCGGATGGCGCCGCGTCGGAGAGATCAGGTTCACTGCACCTTCGGCAGCACCTCGAACTGGTGGAACGGCGGCGGTGAGGACAGGGTCCATTCCAGCGTCGTCGCACCCGGTCCCCACGGATTGTTCGCGGCCTGCTGCTTGCGCATGAAGGCGTCGACCACCCCATAGATGAAGATCAGGACGCCGAAGGCCGAGATGTAGGAGCCGATCGACGAGACCAGGTTCCAGCCGGCATAGGCATCGGGATAGTCGATGTAGCGGCGCGGCATACCCGACAGGCCGAGGAAGTGCTGCGGGAAGAACACCAGGTTGACGCCGACGAAGGTGACCCAGAAGTGCGCCTTCGCGATCGTCTCGTTGTACATGTAGCCGAACATCTTCGGGAACCAGTAGTACCAGCCGGCGAAGATGGCGAACACGGCGCCGAGCGACAGCACGTAGTGGAAGTGCGCGACGACGTAGTAGGTGTCCTGCAGCACACGGTCGACGCCGGCGTTCGCCAGCACGACGCCGGTGACGCCGCCGACCGTGAACAGGAAGATGAAGCCCACGGCCCACAGCATCGGCGCGCGGAACTCGATCGAGCCGCCCCACATCGTGGCGATCCAGGAGAAGATCTTCACGCCGGTCGGCACCGCGATCACCATGGTGGCGGCGACGAAATAGGCCTGCGTCGCCGAGGACATGCCGACGGTGTACATGTGGTGCGCCCACACCACGAAGCCGATGCCGCCGATCGCGACCATGGCGTAGGCCATGCCGAGATAGCCGAACACCGGCTTGCGCGAGAAGGTCGACACGATCTGGCTGATCATGCCGAAGCCGGGCAGGATCAGGATATACACTTCCGGATGGCCGAAGAACCAGAACAGGTGCTGGAACAGCACCGGGTCACCGCCGCCGGCCGGATCGAAGAAGGTGGTGCCGAAATTGCGGTCGGTCAGCATCATCGTGATGGCGCCGGCGAGCACCGGCAGCGACAGCAGCAGCAGGAACACCGTCACCAGGATCGACCACACGAACAGCGGCATCTTGTGCAGGGTCATGCCCGGCGCGCGCATGTTGAAGATGGTGGTGATGAAGTTGATCGACCCGAGGATCGACGACGCACCGGCAAGGTGCAGCGACAGGATCGCGAAATCCACCGCCGGTCCGGGATGGCCCGAGGTCGACAGCGGCACATACATCGTCCAGCCGGCGCCGACGCCGTTGGCGCCGGGCTCGCCCTCGACGAAGGTCGAGGTCAAAAGCAGCGCGAACGAGGCGGGCAGCAGCCAGAACGAGATGTTGTTCATGCGCGGGAACGCCATGTCCGGCGCGCCGATCATCAGCGGCACCATCCAGTTGCCGAAGCCGCCGATCATCGCCGGCATGACCATGAAGAAGATCATGATCAGGCCGTGCGAGGTCACGAACACGTTGTAGGTGTGGTTCTCGTGGAACAGCTGCACACCCGGATACATCAGCTCGATGCGGATCGCGACCGACATGGCGAGGCCGATGATGCCGGCGCACACCGCGAAGATCAGATACATCGTGCCGATGTCTTTGTGGTTGGTCGAATAGATCCAGCGCCGCCATCCGGTCGGATGGTCGTGCGCGTGATCGTCATGGCCGGTCAGGGTCGTCGCGTTCGTCGCCATTGTCCAATCCTCAGTGTCCCCGTGGACCGCCAAGGCGGCCCTCAATCTCAGCGTTCATCCCGCTCGGCTACTGCGACACGCCCGCAGCCGACGCATAGGTGCTCGTGGGCGCGCTGGCGTACTTCTTCTTGGCGTCCTCGACCCAGGCGGTGAATTCCTGGTCGCTCACGACGCGCACCGCGATCGGCATGTAGGCGTGGTCCTTGCCGCACAGCTCCGAGCACTGGCCGTAATACATGCCGACCTTGGTCGCCTTGAACCAGGTCTCGTTGAGGCGGCCGGGAATGGCGTCGATCTTGACGCCGAACGACGGGATCGCCCAGGAGTGGATCACGTCGGCGCCGGTGGTCTGGACGCGAATCACCTTGTTGACCGGCACGACCATTTCGTTGTCGACGGCGAGCAGGCGCGGCTGCTTGTCCTGCGCCAGCAGCGAGTCGAACTCGAACTTGCCGTTGTCGGGATAGGCGTAGCTCCAGTACCACTGCTTGCCGGTGGCCTTGATGGTCATATCAGCCTTCGGCACATCGAGCTCGAGGAACAGCAGCCGGAACGACGGCACCGCGATCATGACCAGGATCAGCACCGGGATCAGCGTCCAAGCCACCTCGATCAGCGTGTTGTGCGTCGTCCGCGACGGCACCGGGTTGGCGCGCGCGTTGAACTTGACCACCACGGCGACCAGCAGCGCCAGCACGAACAGCGTGATGATGGTGATGATCGTCAGCAGCAGGCCGTGGAACCAGGTGATGTTCTCCATCACCGGCGTCGCAGCCTCCTGCAGCTTGACTTCCCATGGCGCCGGCTGGCCCGTTTCAGCAAACGCCGCTCCACCCGACACGAGCGTCATGCCCGTTACGGCCAACCCCAGCAAGGCGCCCAATTGGCCTTTCGACATCTTCATGCCGTCGCGCTCCCTTCAGAACTTTCCCCCTCAGCGCACCGCCCGCTTCACGCAGCGGCGCGCCGTTCGATCCGCTCTCCTGACAAATGGCCTTCGGGCGGATGCATAGAAAAGCACCTGGGCCAGTTCACTGGAATGACGAAATCTTTCTTCTCAAACCATAATTCTTGATCTATCGCAATGCAGTCTTGCGCCGGATATCGCGCGCGGCGCTGTTCGTCGCGACAAGCGTATTTTCCGGGAGATTGCCGCATGCCGCGATTTCGCGGGCAACGGGCGCTTGACAGGCGTGCGGCGCGATGTAGGCAAACGGGACACGGCCGTTTGCGAGGCTGATTCGGCGAGGCGCAGCGGCAGCGCCCACCAGGGTGCGGCCATATTTGGTATCGTTTCGTGCCGTACGCCGGTGACGCTGTCCTCAAGACGCCATCATTGCCGTATCATGGCGTCGGACGCGCAGATCACCCACAGGAAATTGTCATGGCACCGACCCGGATCAGGGTTTCAACGGACAGGACAGCTGACATGTCGACCCCAGCTGCGAATGACTCGCGCCGTTTGTACCGATTCAGCGCGGTGCGTGCGCGACTCGCGCGTGTTGCCGCGATGACCTCCGCGGCGACCGCGGTCGCGATGATCGCTGCGACGGTGATCGGCCTGCCGCACGCCGCATTGGCGCAGGGCGCGGTGCGCTCGGTGCATGGCGACTGGCAGATCCGCTGCGACACGCCGCCCGGCGCGCAGAGCGAGCAGTGCGCGCTGATCCAGAGCGTCGTGGCCGAGGACCGTTCCAATGCCGGCCTCACCGTGATCATGCTGAAGACCGCAGACCAGAAGAGCCGGCTGATGCGCGTGGTGGCGCCGCTCGGCGTGCTGCTGCCGTCCGGCCTCGGCCTGAAGCTCGACAACCAGGACGTCGGCCGCGCCGGCTTCGTGCGCTGCCTGCCCAATGGCTGCGTCGCCGAGGTGGTGCTGGAGGACAAGCTGCTCGGCCAGCTCAAGACGGCGAAGACGGCGACCTTCATCATCTTCGAGACGCCGGAGGAAGGCATCGGCTTCCCGCTGAGCCTCAACGGCCTCGCCGAAGGCTTCGACAAGCTGCCCTGACGTCGGCCGCGATTGACAGACCCTTCGCAGCACGATGCCGTGATCGAGCCGTGAGTTCGCGCGTCTGAATGCGCGCCCGCGGCCTCAGCGCCGCCCGTCGAGCGCCAGCGCCATCACCAGCAGGGTCTTGTCGAACCCGTCATCGCCGGGCTCCCGCGGCTGCACCGCCTTGAGCAGGAATCCGGCCTTCTGGTACAGCCTGATGGCGTTGGTGTTGCTGCGGTAAACCGTGAGCTCGACACGCGAGAAGCCGGCCACCCGCGCCGCCTCGAGCGCCGCCGCCATCAGTCGTCTGCCCAGGCCCTGGTGCCGGAACTGCGGCATTAGGCCCATGCCGAGCACCCCGATCCGGGCATCGATTGGCCCCGATTTGGGCGTCACATCGCACCAGCCGACCACCTCCCCGGCCGAGAGAGCAACGAATTGCGGATATCCCTCGTGGATGTTGTTCAGAATGAAGGCGCGCGTCGACTCCAGCGGCGGCGCCTGCACGAACGACAGATAGCGCCGTTCGCGCGCGACGTAATCGAGCGTGCGGTGGAAGCTCTCGATGTGAGCGGACGTGATGGGAACGATCTCAACCATGTCAGTTCGGTAATCATCCAGCCCCTCGCGCCCCGGCGTCAAAACAACTATCTTGGAATGAACGCTCCGACAACGGATTGACCCATGACTGCTCCCACCACTTCCCTGCTCGAACGCGCCAATCTGGACCGTGATGCGGTCCGGAGCGAGGTCGCGCGTGGCCTGGCTGGCGCCGATGACGGCGAATTGTTCTTCGAATACAGCCAGACCGAAGCGCTGACCTTCGACAATGGCCGGCTGAAGCAGGCGACCTATGACACCAGCCAGGGATTCGGCCTGCGCGCGGTGAAGGACGATGCAGTCGGCTATGCCCATTCCTCCGACGTCTCGCTGCCGGCGCTGATGCGCGCCGCCGATGCCGTCAGCGCCGTGCGCGGCGGCTATTCCGGCACGTTCGCGAGCCCGCCGCCGCACACCAACGTCCGGCTCTATGGCGACGATAATCCGCTGGACGCTCCCGGATTCGAAAGCAAGGTCAAGCTGCTCGGCGAGATCGACGCTTACTTGCGCGACAAGGATCCGCGCGTGCGCCAGGTGACCGTGAGCCTCGGCGCAACCTGGCAGGTCGTGGAGATCCTGCGGCCCGACGGCGAGAGCTATCGCGACATCCGCCCGCTGGTGCGCGTGAACGTCTCGGTGGTCGCCGGCCAGGGTGATCGCCAGGAGACCGGCAGCAAGGGTTATGGCGGCCGCGAGGCCTATGCCCGCTTCATCGAGACCAAGGCGTGGCGCGAGGCCGCCGACGGCGCGCTGCGCGAGGCCCTGGTCAATCTGGAATCGGTCCCCGCTCCCGCCGGCGAGATGGACGTCGTGCTCGGCGCCGGCTGGCCCGGCGTGATGCTGCATGAAGCCGTCGGTCACGGCCTCGAGGGCGACTTCAACCGCAAGAAGACCTCGGCCTTCGCCGGGCTGATGGGCAAGCCGGTCGCCGCCAAAGGCGTCACCGTGGTCGATGACGGCACCATGGCCTCGCGCCGCGGCTCGCTGTCGATCGACGACGAGGGCACGCCGACCAGCCGGACCGTGCTGATCGAGGACGGCATCCTGGTCGGCTACATGCAGGACCGCCAGAACGCGCGGCTGATGAACATGGCGCCGACCGGCAACGGCCGCCGTCAGGGCTACGCGCACGTGCCGATGCCGCGCATGACCAACACCTACATGCTGGCGGGCGAGCGCGATCCGGCCGAGATCATCGCCTCGGTCAAGAACGGCATCTATGCCGTCAATTTCGGCGGCGGCCAGGTCGACATCACCTCGGGCAAATACGTCTTCCAGTGCACCGAGGCCTACAGGATCGAGAACGGCAAGATCGGTGCGCCGGTGAAGGGCGCGATGCTGATCGGCAACGGCCCGACGGATTTGAACCGCATCAGCATGATCGGCAACGATCTGTCGCTCGATACCGGCATCGGCACCTGCGGCAAGAACGGCCAGGGCGTGCCGGTCGGCGTCGGTCAGCCGACGCTTCGCATGGATCGCATTACGGTGGGAGGCACGGGCCGATGAGCCTTGAGAAGATGTCCACGGACAAGACCACCAAGGCGACGCGCGCGGGCGGCGTCCGCAAGGAAAGCACCTGGGGCGGCCAGCTCGCGCAGCTCGTCGCGGTCGTCATGGTGGTGTTCGTCGCCAAGGGCGCCATCGCCGAGCCGTTCTACGTGCCGTCGGGCTCGATGGAGCCGACCCTGATGATCGGTGACGCCCTGCTGGCGTCGAAATTCCCCTACGGCTACGGCACCTCGTCGCTGCCGATGCAGATTACGCTGCCGGAGACGGGACGCCTGTTCGGCGAGACGCCGAAGCGCGGCGACGTCGTCGTGTTCCGCTGGCCGGGCGACAACTCGCAGGCCTGGGTCAAGCGCGTCGTCGGCCTGCCCGGCGACCGCATCCAGATGCGCCAGGGCCAGCTCTACATCAACGGCCAGGCCGCGGCGCTCAAGCCCGACGGCATCGGCGATGCCGAGGACGACACTGGCCGCAACGAGCCGGCCTATCGCTACGTCGAGACGCTGCCGAATGGCGTGACGCACCTGATCTTCAAGATGCGCGACAACGGCCGGCTCGACAACACGCCGGAGGTGACGGTGCCGCCCGGCAAGCTGTTCGTGCTCGGCGATAACAGAGACAACTCCGCCGACAGCCGCGTGGCCTTGCGCGACGGCGGCGTCGGCCTGCTGCCGATCGACAACCTCGTCGGCCGCGCCGATGCCGTGGTCGGCTCCTGGGACCTCGGCTTCAAGAACCAGCCGGTTTGGGCCTGGCTGTCGGGCTTCCGGCTCGATCGCTTCTTCACCGCGGTGCGCTGAGCGAACGCCGATGACCTTCGACGATGTCAGGGCGCTTGCGCTGGCATGGCCGGAAGTCGAGGCCGGCACGTCCTATGGGACACCCGCGCTGAAGGTGCGCAAGAAGATGCTGGCGCGCCTGAAGGAGGACGGGGACAGTCTCGTCCTTCCGGGCGTGCCGCCGGACGAACGCGCGATGCTGGTGGAAAGCCGGCCGAAGCTGTTCTACGTCACCGATCACTACCGCGACTATCCGATCGTGCTGCTGCGCCTGTCGAAGGCGAGGCGCGCCGACGCAGAGCCGCTGTTGCGCCGGCAGTGGCGGGCATTGGCCTCGAAGAAGGCGCTCGCCGTGTTCGATCGCAGCTGAAACGGGCTGCACGCCGTCCTCCATCTCGTGTATTGAACGTGTCGACGGCACCCATGTTCTGATGCCTTCGACCATCATGACCAAGGACGATTTCATCGCAGCCGCGCTGCGCAACCCCGTCAACACCGCGATCATGCACGTGCTGCGTGAAACGGCCGTGCCCGATGCCTGGGTCGTCGCCGGCTGCCTGACTCAGAGCGTCTGGAACGTGCGGACCGGCCGTCCGATCGATCACGGCATCAACGACTACGACATCTTCTATTTCGATCCGGATACGTCGTGGGATGCTGAGGACGCCGTCATCCGGCGCATCGCATCCTACCTCCATGACATCGAAGCCAAGGTGGAGGTGCGCAACCAGGCCCGCGTCCATCTCTGGTATCCGACCAAGCACGGCCGGCCCTACCCTGCCGTGTCGCGATCAACCGATGGAATCGACCGGTTTCTCACCGTCAGCACGCAGGTCGGGCTCCGCCCCGTTACCGATGGATATGAGCTCTATGCGCCCAGGGGCCTCGCTGACATCGCGCAGATGATCGTGCGGCCGAACTACACGGCCAACTTCTCGGCGACGAACTACACGGCCAAGGCGGACCGCTGGCAGGCGCTGTGGCCTGAGATCACAGTGATAGCCGCGGCGGATTGAGCGCGACCAGACAGGATCGGGAGCCCCCTCTCTCATACGTCATTCCGGGGCGCGCGCAGCGCGAGCCCGGAATCCATAACCACCATCGTGATTATGGATTCCGGGCCCGTGCCGCTGCGCGTCACGTCCCGGAATGACGACTGAGTTTGGCGCGCCACCGGTGCACGATGCTTCTTCGACATCGCATCTTCAGTTGGCATCATTGCGAGAGCTCGCAATAACGGTGGCTCTGACGATCGACAAGAAGGAGCGAGACTCATCGTCGCGCACTATCGCACGACGCCCGACGTAAAGCCCGCCCGCCGGCGCGGCGGCTTGATTTCCTTCTTCAGAAAGCAATGCGCTTCCTTGCCGGCATAGCCGGGCCGCGCAAAGGTCCAGGCGCGGCATTTGTTGTCGCCGGTGCAGGCGGCCTTGCAGATGTCCTCGGCGTCGGCGGCCTTCTCTTCCTTCTTGTCCGCGGCCTTGTCGCTGCCCTTGTCAGCGGCCTTCTCGGCCTTCTCGCCGCCCTTCAGATCGGTGGTCTTGATGTCGAAGCTGCGGTAGTCGCCGCCGGGACGGTCGATCGACGTCTCGACCGCATCATTGCGGATCTCGACGACGCCCGCGCCGCGCACGCCGGAAACGCAGCAATTGTCCGGCACGCGCGCCGGCACGCTGTTCTTCAGCCAGCACACCGCGCCCGCTTCCATCACGGTCGGATAGTTGAAGCTCCAGGCGCGGCAGCGCCGGTCGTGCTCGCACAACAGCGCGCAATCGGCCGGGTCGCCGGAGGCGATCGGCGCGCTCATGTAGTCGCCGCCGGGACGATCGGAATAGGTCTGGGCTGAAGCCGGCGTCGGGCACGCGGCCGCGAACAGGCACGCCAGTACCCTCAGCCATGCCCCGATGAAGCGCCCCACGCGCCGCCGCTGAACCATCCGACCCATTGTTAATGTTCGAGTTTTCTTACGAGTTTTTAGGCAGTCATTTGATCGCCACGAACCTGTATGGCGGATGAACGGCCCGGACCGGTGGGAGCTGCGGAAGGCAAAGCAGCGGCGCCCAGGCGCTGAATCGAACCTGGGACACAAATCGCAACAAAAAACAGCGGACCCGAGCCGCCAACCGCCTCAACGCGGAACAGGCGACGCAGCGAACCTGCGACGGCTGCAGGCTCGGCCGTTCCGATCAGAACGCATATTCGTCGTAGGCCGGCTCGACCGAACCGCCCCACGGGCCATCGAACTTCTCCAGCATCTCCTCGGCCGGCGAGCGGCCGCAATCGATGATCTGATCGAGCGGCTCGAGAAAGCGGCTCTCGTCGCGGCCGAGATGGTCGATGCGACTGCGCCGGCGCAGGCCGAGATGCGCCAGGGTCAGGCATTCCTTGGCGATCTCGAACACGTAGCGATTGCGAACACGCGCCTTGAAGCCGAGGCGCGGCACGTCGTCGCGCAGGTTCTGGCGCTCGAACGCGGACCAGGTCTTGACCAGGTCCCAGGCCGCGTCGAGGCTGACGTCGTCGTAGAGCAGGCCGACCCAGAACGCCGGCAGCGCCGGCAGCCGGCCCCATGGCACACCGTCGGCACCGCGCATTTCCAGGTAGCGCTTCAGGCGCACCTCCGGGAAGATCGTCGAGAGGTGATTGGCCCAGTCCGACAGCGTCGGACGCTCGCCCGGCATCGCCGGGTTCTTGCCTGCGAAGAAGTCGCGGAACGAGGTGCCGGAGACGTCGATATAGGTCTCCTCGCGTTTCACGAAATACATGGGAACATCGAGCGCGTAGTCCACCCAGCGCTCGAAACCCATGCCATCCTCGAACGCCCACGGGATCATGCCCGAGCGCTGATTGTCCGTGTCGCGCCAGATCTCGGAGCGGAACGACAGGAAGCCGTTCGGCTTGCCTTCGGTGAACGGCGAATTGGCGAACAGTGCGGTCGCGATCGGCTGCAGCGCCACCGAGACCCTGAGCTTCTTGACCATGTCGGCTTCGGAAGAGAAGTCGAGATTGGTCTGCACGGTGCAGGTCCGGTACATCATGTCGAGGCCATAGCGGCCGACCTTCGGCATGTAGCTGGTCATGATCTTGTAGCGGCCCTTGGGCATCAGGGGAATTTCGGCGCGCGACCAGGACGGCGTCATGCCCAGGCCGAGAAAGCCGATGCCGAGCGGAGTCGCGATCTCGCGGACCTGCGCCAGATGCGCCATCAGTTCCGCATGCGTCTGGTGCACGGTCTCGACCGGCGCGCCGGACAGCTCGAACTGGCCGCCCGGCTCCAGCGAGATGGCGCCGCCGCCGGTCACGTCATAGAGCCCGATGATGTTGCCGCGCTCCATGATCGGCTCCCAGCCGAGCAGGAGCTTCATGCCTTCGAGCAGCGCGCCGATGCCGCGCGCGCCCTCGTAGGGCACGGGGCGATGACCGTCGAGCGTGAACGGCGTCTTCTCGTGCTCGGTCCCGATGCGGAAGGCGGACGGCGGCTTCACGCCGGCCGCGAGCCACGCCACCAGCTCGTCGCGCGACTGCAGCGGGGTCATATCGATCTGGTCACGCGCCATGGGAGTCTCGGTTCAGAAGCGCTTCGAGGGTCGCGCGTGGTGACAGGAAGGGCCGCGGACCCCAGGGGGCCGCGGATGTGAATGGGAACGGATGCTTCATCGGGTCGCCGCGCCCTCTCCGGCCGCCAACGGAGCGGCCTGACCACAGGAGCAGCCAAGGCGATCCAGCAGCATGCAAAGCTTGGCAGCGTCGGTATCCGACAACTTGGAGCCGACATGCTTCTCGATCGCGGCGGAATAGGCCGACCACATCCGCTTCTGCAGTTCGCGTCCGGCCTCGGTGATCTCGACGAACTGGCCGCGCTTGTCCATCTTGCATTCGCGCCGGACGACCAGACCTTCGTCGACCAGCCGGTCGATCAGCCGCGAGGTGGAATATTGCGGGATCAGCATCTGCCGCTCCAGCTCGACCGGGCGCAGCTCGCCCGCGGGCGCCCGGGACAGCTCCAACAGCGCATCATACCAGGCGAGCGGCGGAAAACCGGCCTTCTTCAGCTCCTGCTCGACGCAGTCCAGCACCCGGCTCTGGACCCGCATCAGGCGGATCCAGGCGGCGGTCGCCTCGGTCGATGGTTTGCGTTTCATGGGCCGGCTCGTATCCTCGGATGCACAGTCTAGCGCATTCGATGCAGCTGCATCAATCTTGACTATTCCATGCATCTGCATGTAAGGGCGGGTGCGACCGCTCGATAGGTTCCAAGGACAAAACGGTCTCACGGAGGGAATACAAGATGAAGCTTTATTATTCACCCGGCGCCTGCTCGCTCTCGCCCCATATCGCCCTGCTCGAGGCCGGCCTGCCCTACGACCTGGTCAAGGTCGATCTGCGCGCCAAGACCCTGGAAAATGGTGACGATTACCTGAAGGTCAATCCGAAGGGCCAGGTGCCGGCGCTGGGGTTGCCGAGCGGGGAGATCGTGACCGAAGGCCCCGTGATCGTCCAGATGATCGCCGACCAGGCGGCGACCAAGAACCTCGCCCCGGCGCGCGACAGCGGCGAGCGCTACAAGCTGCTGGAGTGGCTGAACTTCATCACCTCCGAGCTGCACAAGAATTTCGGCCCGATGTTCTCACCGGTGCTCGCCGACGACGCCAAGGCGTTCTTCAAGGACCGCGTGATGGGCAAGTTCAAATACATCGACAGCCAGCTCGCCGGCCGCGACTACCTGATGGGCCAGCAATTCACGGTGGCCGACGGCTATTTGTTCACCATCCTGACCTGGGCGGACCGGATGAAGTTCGACCTGTCGGCGATGCCGAATCTCGTGGCCTACAAGAACCGCGTCGCCGCACGGCCGAAGGTGCAGGAGGCGCTGACCAAGGAAGGGCTGATGAAGGCGGGGTGAGCGAGATCTTGAAAGAACTCGCTGTTGCTTCTCGGGCAGTGTGTTCTCTCCCCCCTTGTGGGGGAGAGATAGAGAGGGGGGTAGCCACAAGCGCTGGTGCCTGTGGCTACCCCCCTCCCTAACCCTCCCCCACAAGGGGGGAGGGAATGGACAGCAAGCGCGGCTCGCTTCCGCCTAGCATTCCGGTCTCAAGCCGCCGCCTTCTTCGGCGGGAAGCGGCCGTAGAAGGTTTCGCCCTTGGCGGCCATCTCCTCCAGGAGCTTCGGCGGGGCGAAGCGCGAGCCGTACTTCGCCGTGAACTTGTGGCACAGCTCGACGAACTTCTTCGTCCCCATGAAGTCGATGTAGGACAGCGTGCCGCCGGTGAACGGCGCGAAGCCGAACCCTAAGATCGAGCCGACATCGGCCTCGCGCACGTCGGTGATGACGTGGTCCTCGACGGTGCGCGCGGCTTCCACCGCCTGCACCACCAGGAAGCGCTGCTTCAGCTCCTCGACATCGAGCGTGTCGGGATCGAGATGCTTCGGCTGCAACGACGGCAGCTCCGGCCACAGGCTCTTCTGGCCCTTGCCCTTCTCGGGATAGTCGTAGAAGCCCTTGGCGTTCTTGCGGCCGAAGCGGCCCTGCTTCTCGACCAGCTCGACCATCAGCTTCTTGTGGTCCTGGTTGATCGCGTTGGGGCCGAGATCATGCTCGGTCGCCTTCATGATCTTGAGGCCGAGATCGAGCGCGACTTCGTCCGACAGCGACAGCGGGCCGACCGGCATGCCGGCCATCTTGGCGGCGTTCTCGATCATCGCCGGCGGCACGCCTTCGAGGAACATCTCGTTGCCTTCCGCGATGTAGCGCATCACGCAGCGATTGGCGAAGAAGCCGCGGGAGTCGTTGACCACGATCGGCGTCTTGCCGATGGCGCGGACGTAGTCGAGCGCGGTCGCCAGCGCGACGTCGCCGGTGTTCTTGCCCATGATGATCTCGACCAGCATCATCTTCTCGACCGGCGAGAAGAAGTGGATGCCGATGAAGCGGCCCTGGTCCTTGAACTCCTCGGCCAGCGAGGTGATCGGCAGGGTCGAGGTGTTCGACGCGAAGATCGCGCCGTCCTTCAGATAGGCCTGCGCCTTGGCGTAGGTCTCGGCCTTGACCTTGCGGTCCTCGAACACGGCCTCGATGACGAGATCGCATTCCTTCAGCACCGCGTAGTCCGCGGTCGCAGTGATGCGGCCCATGATCGCCTCGGCCTCGCCCGGCTTGGCGCGGCCCTTCTTGACCAGGCCGTCGATCACGCTCTGCGCATGCGCCTTGCCCTTGTCGGCGCTCTCCTGGTCGCGGTCGATCAGCACGACCTCGAGGCCGCCGCGGGCCGAGACGTAGCCGACGCTGGCGCCCATGAAGCCGGCGCCGATCACGGCGATCTTCTTGATCTTGGTCGCCGGCACGTCCGCCGGGCGGCGCGCACCCTTGTTGAGCTCCTGCATCGACAGGAACAGGCTGCGGATCATCGCCGCCGCTTCCTTCGAGCGCAGGATCTTGGTGAAGTAGCGCGATTCGACGCGCAGCGCGGCATCGATCGGCAGCTGCAGGCCTTCATAGACGCAGCTCATGATGGCGCGCGCGGCCGGGTAGTTGTCGTAGGTCTCGCGGCGATAGATGGCGTTGCCGGCCGGGAACATCATCATGCCGTTCTTGGAGAACACCGGACCGCCGGGCAGCTTGAAGCCCTTTTCATCCCACGGCTGAACCGCTTTGCCGCCGCCCTTGATCCAGTCCTTGGCGGCCTTGATGAGATCCGCCGCCGGCACGATCGCGTCCACCAGCTTCAGCGCCTTGGCCTTGTCGAGCGTAAGCGCCTCGCCCTTCAAGAGCAGGTTCATCGCGTCCTGCGGCTGCACGATGCGCGGCACGCGCTGGGTGCCGCCGGCGCCCGGGAACAGGCCGACCTTGATCTCGGGCAGGCCGAGCCGGGTCTTCGGATTCTCGGCCGCGACACGATGGTGGCACGACAGGGTGATCTCGAAGCCGCCGCCGAGCGCGAGACCGTTGATCGCGGCGACCCACGGCTTGCCCGAGGTCTCCATCGACCGATTGATCTGCGAGAAGCGCCGGCTGGTGTCGAACAGCATCTGGTTGGCGGCTTCCTCGCCCTTGCTCTTCAGCACATCGGCATAGATGCGGTTCATGCCCTCGAGCATCGACAGATCGGCGCCGGCGCAGAACGCCTCCTTTGCCGAGGTGATGACGACGCCCTTGATGGCGGCGTCCGCAGTGGTCTCCTTGACGAGGGCCTCGAGCTCGTTGGTCGAGGTCTCGTCGAGCACGTTCATCGAACGGCCCGGAATGTCCCAGGTGATCAGCGCAATGCCGTCGGCATCGGTTTCGAGCTTGAAGTTCTTGTAGGCCATGTGGTGCTCCCAGATTTGGCAGGGGCGCGTCTGTGCTGCGTCAGCCCCGATGTTTCGTCTCCCCTCCCCCTTGCGGGGAGGGGTCGGGGGTGGGGGTCCTCACGGGCAGTGGAGCGCGTGGCACCCCCCTCCCCGACCCTCCCCCGCAAGGGGGGAGGGAGCGCACCGTCACACCCGCTCGATGATGGTCGCGGTGCCCATGCCGCCGCCGATGCACAGCGTCACCAGCGCGGTCGCCTTGCCGGTGCGCTCGAGCTCGTCGAGCACGGTGCCGAGGATCATCGCGCCGGTGGCGCCGAGCGGATGGCCGAGCGCGATCGCGCCGCCATTGACGTTGATCTTGTCCTTGTCGATCTCGAACGCCTGCATGTAGCGCAGCACGACCGAGGCGAACGCCTCGTTGAGCTCGAACAGATCGATGTCGGATTTCTTCATGCCCGAGCGCTCGAACAGCTTCTCGGTAACGTCGACCGGGCCCGTCAGCATCATCGCGGGCTCCGAGCCGATATTGGCGAAGGCGCGGATTTTCGCGCGCGGCTTCATGCCGTACTTCGCGCCTGCCTCCTTGCTGCCGAGCAGCACCGCACCGGCGCCGTCGACGATGCCCGAGGAGTTGCCGGCGTGATGCACGTAGTTGACGCGCTCGATCTCCGGATGCGACTGGATCGCCACCGCGTCGAAGCCGCCCATCTGCGCCATCTGCACGAACGACGGCTGCAACTGCGCCAGCGACTGCATCGTCGTCGAGGGCCGCATGTGCTCGTCCTTGGCGAGGATGGTCAGGCCGTTGATGTCCTTGACCGGCACGACCGACTTGTCGAAGCGGCCTTCTTCCCAGGACTTCGCCGCGCGCTGCTGGCTCTGCACCGCATAGGCGTCGACGTCGTCGCGCGAGAAGCCGTATTTGGTCGCGATCAGGTCCGCCGAGACGCCCTGCGGCATGAAGTAGGACGGCACCGCCATCGACGGATCCATCGGCCAAGCGCCACCGGACGCACCGATGCCGACGCGGCTCATGGATTCCGCACCACCACCGATGACCAGCTCATGCTGGCCGCTCATGATCTGCGCCGCGGCGAAGTTCACGGCGTCGAGGCCGGAGGCGCAGAAGCGGCTGATCTGAATGCCCGGAACGGCATCGCCGAGACCCGCATTCAGCGCGGCGAAGCGCGCGATGTCGGAGCCGGCCTCGCCGACCGGATCGACCACGCCGAGCACGACGTCGTCGACCGCGTCCTCGGGGATGTTGTTGCGGTCCTTCAGCGCCTTCAAAGGCACGGTGGCGAGCGCGAGCGCGGTCACCTCATGCAGGCTGCCGTCGGCCTTGCCGCGGCCGCGGGGAGTCCGTACGTGGTCGTAGATAAAGGCCTCAGGCATCACGCCCTCCTCATCTGGTCAGATTTGTTGTTCGCATTGACGACGGAGCCGGCGCGCACCGGCTCTCGTCTGATCCTCAGAAGGCTTCCGCCGGCAGTTCCATCACGGTCGCACAACCGGCCTGGAGGCGGGCAAGATGCGCCGCCGTTTCGGGCAGCACGCGCTCCATGAAGAAGCGACCCGTCACCAGCTTGGTGGTGAGATAGGTCGAGCCGTCGCCGGCCGCAATCTTGTCCTGCGCCACCTTCGCCATCTTCGCCCACATGTAGCCGAAGGTGACCAGCGCAAAGAGATGCATGTAGTCGGTCGCGGCGGCGCCGGCATTGTCCGGCTTGGTCATCGCGTTCTGCATCAGCCACGTGGTGGCCTGCTGCAGATGGCCGAGCGCGGTCGACAACGGGGCTACGAACGGCTTCATCGCATCGTTGCCGCCCTGCTCCTTGGCGAACGAGCCGACCTCGTTGAAGAAGGCCATCACGGCGCGGCCGCCGTCGCGCGGCAGCTTGCGGCCGACGAGATCCAGCGCCTGGATGCCGTTGGCGCCTTCGTAGATCATGGCGATGCGCGCATCGCGCACGAACTGCTCCATGCCCCACTCGGCGATATAGCCGTGGCCGCCATACATCTGCTGCGCCTGGACCGCGTTGGCGAAGCCCATGTCGGTCATGTAGCCCTTCATGACCGGGGTCATCAGGCCCATGTGGTCGTCGGCGGCCTGGCGGTCCTTCGGGTCCTGCGAGCGGTGCGCGACGTCGCTCTTCAGCGAGGTCCACACCACCATGGCGCGCGCAGCCTCGTTGAAGGCGCGGATCGACAGCAGGGTCCGGCGCACGTCGGGATGCACGATGATCGGATCGGCGGCCTTGTCGGGCGCCTTGGGCCCAGTCAGCGAGCGGCCCTGGATGCGCTCGCGCGCATAGGCGACCGCGTTCTGATAGGCCACCTCGGACTGCGCGAGACCCTGCACGGCGACGCCGAGCCGGGCCTCGTTCATCATCACGAACATGCCCTGCATGCCCTTGTTCTCTTCGCCGATCAGCCAGCCGGTGGCGTTGTCGTAGTTCATCACACAGGTCGAATTGCCGTGGATGCCCATCTTGTGCTCGATCGAGCCACAGGTGACGCCGTTGCGCGCACCCACCGTGCCGTCGGGATTGACCATGAACTTGGGCACCACGAACAGCGACACGCCCTTGATGCCGGCCGGCGCGCCCTCGATGCGGGCGAGCACGAGGTGGATGATGTTGGGAGCCAAGTCATGCTCGCCGGCCGAGATGAAGATCTTGGTGCCGGAAATCCTGAAGCTGCCGTCGGCCTGGCGCACCGCCTTGGTGCGGAGCAGGCCGAGGTCGGTGCCGCAATGCGGCTCGGTGAGGTTCATGGTGCCGGTCCACTCGCCGGCGACCATCTTCGGCACGTAGGTCTTCTTCTGCTCCTCGCTGCCATGCACGATGAGTGCCGCGGTGGCGCCCATGGTGAGGCCGCCATACATCGAGAACGCCATGTTGGCGGAGCACTGGAATTCGTTGACGGTCTGGCTGAGCGTCACCGGCAGGCCCTGCCCGCCATATTCGGTTGGCGCCGACAGGCCGAGCCAGCCGCCCTCGACGATCTGCTTGTAGGCGTCCTTGAAGCCTTTCGGCGTGGTCACGCTGCCGTCGTCATGGCGCTTGCAGCCTTCGAGATCACCCACGCGATTCAGCGGATGCAGCACCTCCTCGGCGAGCTTGGCGGCTTCGCCGAGGATCGCCTCGCGGACATCCGCCGAGGCATCGGAGAATCCCGGCAGGTTGTCGTAGCGGTCGATCTGGAACACGTCGTTGAGCAGGAAGGTGACATCTTCCACGGGGGCTTTGTAGATCGGCATTGGCGTCTCCGGCAGGAAGGCTGAAGTTTCAGACGGGGAATTCCACGGACGCGGCAGGCAATGCAGGCCGCGGACTGTAGCGATTTCTCAAGGCTTGCGGCAGCCGTTAGTTTGCGACTGTCGGTCGCGTCACGACGGCTTGCTCATGGCGGCGAGCTGTTCGCCCATCAAGCGGTGCAGCAAATTGATCGCCTTGAGCGGGCGCACCATGACCTTGAAATGTGTGATCAGACCGGCGTCGTCGAAGCTGATGATATCGACGCCGTTGAGCTTGATCCCTTCGATCTCGTTCTCGAATTCGAGCACGGCGCCCGTGGCGTTACGCCACTCCCCGACATACTTGAATCCGGGACCGCCTAAGACTTTCTCAGCACTCGCGAGATATTTGAAGGTAATGTCGCGGCCGCGTTGCGGCGTGTGCACGACGGGACTTTCGAACACGGCGTCGGGATGCAGCAGCTCCCGCAAAGCGCCGAGATCGTGAGACCTCATGTAGCCGTACCATCCATCGAGGCCGGTCATTGTCATTGGGCGTCTCCTCGGGGCGGAACAGGCCAGCACCACAACCACCCCATATGCACATTGACGCATATGCGCCAGTGTGCATAATGTCAAGCGTGGAGCGGGGCAGAACACGATCAGAAAAACGGGAGCAGTTTCCGGCCATGGCCCTCGGCGACGCCATCCTCGCCTGCCTCACCGAACATCCGATGACGGGCTACGAGCTCGCCAAGACGTTCGACTCCTCGATCGGCTTCTTCTGGAAGACGGACCACCAGCAGATCTACCGCGAGCTGTCGCGGCTGCGCGACCGCGGCTACATCCAGGGTCGCGAGGTGGTGCAGACCGGCAAGCCCAACAAGCTGGTGTACACATTGACCGCGGAGGGCCGCGCGGCGTTTCGCAGCTGGGCGGCGCGGCCGAGCACGCCGGCCTCGACGAAGGACGATCTTCTCGTCCGGCTCTATGCACTGGGCGCCGCCGACATCGGGCCGATCCGGGCCGACCTGATGGCGCGGCTCGAGCATCATCGCGACCGCGCCGAGCGCTACGATCGCATCCTCAAGAAGCATTATGCGGACGGCAACGTGGCCCCGGCCGATATGGGCAAGCTCCTCAACCTGCGTCTCGGCCTGCGCCACGAACGCATGGTGGCGGAATGGTGCGAGGAAGCGATCACCGCGCTGTCGACGATATCCGGCGCGAGCAGCGTGCGGCCGCTCGATCCATCATCGCGTGAAAATGCCGGCTGATACCCGCCGTTTGATAGGGCAAAACTTCTGGCCGCGCCGGCGGTAAACTTAACGCGTTATTTACCGTAAAAGTCAAAAGTCGGGACCTGGAGCAGACGATCTGCGCGGACCCGTTCATGTTCATGTCCGGGACGCGTGGGGAGGCTGGAGGCGCTTGGTGGAGCGCTGGAAGCGGAACCGGACGAGACATGAATTCGCGCGTACCGTGGAGTAATGAAGGCATCGACCCGTCCGTCCGCGAGAGGGCCGAGGCCGCGGCGCAACGCGCCGGAATGACGCTGAACGACTGGATCAACTCCACGCTCGGCGCATCGACCCCGCCCGATTTCCGCGGCAGCCCCGCGCCACGCAGCACGCCGACCGTCAGCCGCGATGCCCGCGAGGTGACCGACATCCATCAGCGGCTCGACTCCATCGCACGGCAGATCGAGCAAATGTCGCGCCCCGTCGCGCGCAAGGATGGGCCACGCGACGAGCAGGGCGTCGCGCGTCAGCTGAACGACGCGATCTCGCGGCTCGACGCCCGCCTGTCACAGATCTCGACGCCGCTGCGCAAGCCGGACACCGAGGACCGCTATCGTGGTCCTGACGGCGTCGAGCGCGCCGCTGCGCAGCTCTACCGGCCCGCCCAGCCGCTCAGCGCGGGTTCGTTCGACGTGGCCGTGGCCGAGATCAGCGCCCGCCAGAGCGAGCTCGACAATGCGCGCCCGCTGCCGCCGCACCAGGCACCGCCGACCGCGCCTGCCATGGCATCCGCAGCAGCGCCGCTGATGACACCGATCAGCGCGCCGCTGACGCCGCCGCAACCGGCAGCCCCCACTCCCGATTTCTCGCTGCTCGAACGCCATCTGCTGAAGATCACGAGCCAGATCGAGGCGCTGCATCGCCCCGACGACGGCATCGAGCAGTCGATCGCCGGCTTCCGCAACGAGCTCTCCGAGATTCGTCACGCCATCACCGAGGCGATGCCGCGCCGGGCGATCGAATCGATCGAGAACGAGATTCGCTCGCTGTCGCGCCGTATCGACGAGAACCGCAACACCGGCGTCGACGGCCACGCACTGGCCGGGATCGAGCGCGCGCTGACCGACATCCGCGAGGTCGTCGGCTCGCTGAAGCCTGCCGAGCAGCTCGCCGTCTATGACGAGGCGATCCGCAATCTCGGCGCCAAGCTCGACCTGATCCTACGCGCCAATGACGACCCTGGCACCGTGCAGCAGCTCGAAAGCGCCATCGCGGCGCTGCGTGCGATCGTCGCCAATGTCGCCTCAAACGACGCGCTGGAACGACTGTCGGACGATCTCCGCCAGCTGTCGTCGAAGGTCGACCAGGTCACACAGGCGCGCGACAATCACGACTCGTTCCACGAGTCGTTTGCGGCGCTCGAACAGCGCATTGCCGCGCTGACCTCGACCCTGGAAAGCCGCGAGCCGCCGGCGGCCGCGCCCGACCACACTGCCCAGATCGAGGACGCGCTGCGCGGCCTGTCCGACCGCATCGACCGCCTGCAGGTCGGCAACGACGGCTCATCGGCGATCACCCATCTCGAACAGCGGATCAGCTATCTGCTGGAGCGGCTCGAGGCCGCCAACGACCCGCGCGGCGGCAACATGACCCGCGTCGAGGACGGCCTGCAGGACATCCTGCGCTATCTCGAACGGCAGCAGGCGACCTTCGCAGCGCTGGCGGAGAGCCGGTCGCAGCGCGAAACGTCGCAGGACGGCGGCCTGATCGACATGGTCAAGCGCGAGCTGTCCGACATCCGCTTCAGCCAGACCGAGACCGACCGCAACACCCAGGACTCGCTCGAGGCCGTCCACAACACGCTGGGGCACGTCGTCGACCGCCTCGCCATGATCGAAGGCGACCTGCGCAATGTGCGCGCCACCGCGAGCCCGCCGGCCGCGCTGCCGCCGCTGGCACCGCCAATCGAGTCGCCGATGCCGGCCGCACGCGCGCCGGCGCCCCAGGCCTTTGCCGAGCCGGCCAGGCCAGAGCCCGCCTACCGGCCTGAGCTGCCCAATCCGGCGGCCGAGCAGCCAGCGGGACAGATTGTCGCTCCGGCCGCGGGTCAACAGGCGTTCGCGGCCGCCTCGCGCGACTTCCACGCCGCGCAGGCGCCGGCGGCCGCCATGCCGCCGCCGATTCCGCCGAAGGCGATCGCCGACATCCTCGAGCCGCACACAGCACAGGCGCCCCGCCCGACCGTCATCGTCCCCGAGCTGCCGCCGGATCATCCGCTCGAACCCGGCACCCGTCCGCCTGGCCGGACCGCATCGCCCGCCGAGCGGATCGCCGCGTCCGAGGATGCGCTGAGCGAGCTTCCCGCCGGCAAGCGGGAGCCGGTGTCGACGTCGAGCTTCATCGCGGCTGCGCGCCGCGCGGCGCAGGCCGCGGCGGCTGCACAGCCCGTGGACGCCAAGAAGGCGAAGAAGGACAAGCCGAAGGAGAAGGCCAAGGAACCGCCGAAAGACCTCCCCAAGGACGTCGCCAGCGACGCTGTCAAGCCCAAGGCCAAACCCAAGGACAAGCCGACGTTCGCTCTCACCGCCGAGGGTGACGAGGAAGTCTCGACCATTGGGTCGAAGATCCGCTCGCTCCTGGTCGGGGCCAGCGTCGTCGTGATCGTGCTCGGCACTTTCAAATTCGCGATGTCGCTGCTCGACAGCGGCAGCACGCCGCCACCGATCTCGCCGATGGAAACCCAGGGCGAGGCGCCGCGCGCGCAGATGCCGTCGGCCTCGCCGAGCCTGTCGCCGCGGCCGACGACGCCCGACCAGAGCGTGCCGTCGTTGACGTCGCCGACGCCGATCGACCGTCAGTCCTACAATCGGGCCATGCCGAGCGAAGCGGAGACGATCGCAATGCTCGCGATCCCGCAGGACGTCGAAAAGCCAGCCACATTACCTGCTGCCGTCCCCACTGATATCACCGGCACGATCCCAACCGCTGCCAACGGCCAGAAGCTCGGCTTGGTGCAAGTGCCCGCCTCCGAGAAGCTGCCCGATGCCATCGGCGGACTGGCGCTGCGCAATGCCGCCCTGAAGGGTGATCCGACCGCCGCCTACGAAGTCGGCGTGCGCTTTGCCGAGGGCAAGGGCGTCGCGGCGAACTATGAGGAAGCCGCGAAGTGGTATGACCGCGCCGCGCAGGCGGGGCTGATCCCGGCGGTCTTCCGTCTCGGCACCTTCTACGAGAAGGGTCTCGGCGTGAAGAAGGACGCCGACATCGCCCGCCGCTACTACGTGGTCGCCGCCGAGCGCGGCAACGCCAAGGCGATGCACAATCTCGCCGTGCTGGACGCCGACGGCGGCGGCAAGGGCGCGAACTACAAGAGCGCCTCGCAATGGTTCCGCAAGGCCGCCGAGCGCGGCGTCGCCGATAGCCAGTTCAACCTCGGCATCCTCTATGCCCGTGGCATCGGCGTCGAACAGAACCTCGCCGAATCCTACAAATGGTTCACCCTGGCCGCAGCGCAGGGTGACGTCGACGCGGGGCGCAAGCGCGACGATGTCGCCAAGCGGCTCGATGTCCAGTCGCTCGCCGCGGCCAAGCTCGCGATCCAGACCTTCACGGTCGAACCGCAGCCCGACGACGCCGTGAACGTGCCGGCGCCCGTCGGCGGCTGGGATGGCACGCAGGCGATCGCCAAGGCAGCCGCGGCCAAGGCGGCGCTGGCGAAGCGCGCGGCTGCGACGGCGCCGCGCTGACACGGGCATAGCGCCCCTCTTTCGACATGGACGAGCGTCCGCGCACAGCCTGAAAAATCCTCCCGGCTTGCGATCGCGCCGCCATAGTGTCGCGCGGTCGATCGATATAGGTTGTCGCGGCGGATCATCACGAGCGCCGCGAGGGAGCATCGACGGGTGTCAGCGGGGAACGACCAACAGGACGGCGCGCGCTTCCTGCAGTCGCCGACGGGCCCCCGCGTGCCGCCGCGGACCACGGCGAACGTCGCCGCTGCTCCGCCTCCTCGCCAACGAATGCAGCAAGTGACCGACGGCTATCCTGCGGCGTTCCGATGGCGCCGGCTGGCTTCCGTCATCTTCTTCGTTGCAATCGTGCTCGGCGGAGGCATTCGCGCCTACCGCGACCTGTCGCGACCCGACGCCTGGTCGTTCTGGAAGGATCAGTACATCTCGCCGAGTCTGTCGGCGGCGCTGGTCGCCGACCCCGCGCTTGCCGGGCTGGGCGGCAGGCGCACCGTGCTCGCCGTCAGCGGCCCCATCGGGCCAGCGGCGGCCGGCTGGCTGCGCGAGCGGATCAGCGAGGCCCGTCTCAAGCCGGGCGACGTGATCCTGCTGTCCTCGCCCGGCGGCAACCTCGACCAGGGGGTGCTGATGGGCGAGATCATCCGCGCCCATGGACTCGCTACCGCCGTCGGCGTGGCCGACAATGCCGGCCGCATCCGTCCGGGCTTCTGCGCCAGCGCCTGCGTGTTCGCCTTTGCCGGCGGGCAGACCCGCTACGGCCTCGATGGTTCGGCGCTCGGCGTGCACCGCTTCACGTCGGAGGCCCGTGGCGCCGACGCGGTCGCCGACACCCAGCGCGTCACCGGCGCCATCCTCGGCTACATGACGCGCATGGGCGTATCGTCGCAGGTCATCGAGGCGATGTCGCAGACCCGCGACATCCGCTGGCTCGATCCGGGCGATGCCGAGGCCATGAGGCTGGTGACCGCGCCGCTCAAGGCCCTTTGACGGAGCGCCCAGACCCCCACGTTCGGCGTCGGTGGATGTGACGTCGACTTCGGGCGGGAATGACTGATCCCTTCGCTGCCATTTTCGGTTATGCAGGAGCTTGGCATCCTGCGTCGCATGCGCGGGATGCTCGCTCGAAGGATCGCAGAGGCCGCGCGGATGCAGATTTATCTTCCGATCGCCGACATCCCGGTCAACATCTTCCTGTTGCTGGCGATGGGCGCGGCCGTCGGCTTCGTCTCCGGCATGTTCGGCATCGGCGGCGGGTTCCTGATGACGCCGCTCCTGATCTTCGTCGGCATCACCCCCGCGGTCGCGGTCGCCTCGGTCTCCAGCCACATCGCCGCCTCCTCGTTCTCCGGGGCGCTGTCCTATTGGCGACGGCGCGCCATCGATCCCTCGCTGGCCGCGGTGTTGATGATCGGCGGCGCGCTCGGCACCGGACTCGGCGTCGCCACCTTCACCCTGTTGCGGTCGCTCGGCCAGCTCGATCTGATGATCGCGCTGTCCTATGTCGTCCTGCTGACGAGCGTCGGCGGCACGATGTTCTGGGAGGGTCTGCGGGCGATGATGCGCGCGCGCCAGGGCGCGGTCGCGACCGTGCGGCGTCCGGGCAGCCATGTCTGGATCCATGGCCTGCCGCTGAAGATGCGCTTCAAGCGCTCGAAGATCTATGTCTCCGTCATTCCGGTGATCGCCATCGGCCTCATCATCGGCTTCCTCGGCGCCGTGATGGGCATCGGCGGCGGCTTCATTCTGGTGCCCCTGCTGATCTACCTGCTGCGCGTGCCGACCTCGACCGTCATCGGCACCTCGATGGTCCTGACGCTCGCGACCATGATGATCGCGACCATGCTGCACGCGATGAGCAATCATCTGGTCGACGCCGTGCTGGCGCTGATCCTGATGGTCGGCGGCGTCACCGGCGCGCAGTTCGGGGCCCGCGCCGGCCAGATGATCCGCGGCGAGCAGCTGCGGCTGCTGCTCGGCCTGCTGATCCTCGCCGTCGGCATCCGGTTCGCGATCGAGCTCGTGATCAAGCCCGACGACCTGTTCACGATCCGCGAGACCGAGATCAGCAGATGACGCCGCTCCGCCTCGCCAGCCTCACCTTCATGCTGCTGCTTGCCGGCGCCGCATCGGCGCGCGCCGAGCGGCTGATCGTCTCGGTCTCCAACCATCGCGTGACGGTGACGCCGAACTATTCCGGGGAGGAGCTGGTGCTGTTCGGCTCGGTCGAGAAGGACACCCAGACCCCGCCGGGTCGCACCGCCTATGACCTCGTCGTCACCGTCCGGGGCCCGCGGGCCGACATGGTGACGCGGCGCAAGGAGCGCAAGTTCGGCATCTGGATCAACACCGACTCGCGCCAGTTCCTCAAGGTGCCCGGCTATCTGGCGCTGTTCGCCAACCGCCAGTTCGACGCGATGGCCGCGCCCGAGGTGCTGCGCCGGCAGCAGCTCGGACTCAACAACGTGCTGCTGACCCAGCGCGTCGGTCCCGACTATGCCGACGTGGTCCCGAACGACGCGTTCCGCAGCGCCTTCGTGCGGCTGCAATCGCAGCACGGTCTGTACCGCGAGGATACGTCCGCGGTGACCTTCCTCACGCCAACGCTGTTCCGCACCGGCATTCCGCTCCCCGCTGCGGTGCCGATCGGCACCTACGAGGTCGAGATCAAGCTGCTCGCCGACGGCGCGCTGGTCACCAAGACGGAGACCGCGTTCGAGATCGTCAAGGTCGGCTTCGAGCAGTTCGTCGCGAACTCGGCGCGGCAGAGCGGCTTCGTCTACGGCCTCGTCACCGCCGCGATGGCGCTGATGACGGGATGGATGGCGTCGATCGTGTTCCGTCGGGATTGATCTTTTTCGCGTCAGTGGGAGGAGCTGGGTGGCGAGGCGATCACCGTCCGCACACCGGGCTCCAGAAGCTTCAGCCGCGCACCGAACCCGAGCGCATCGAAGGTCTTGCGCAGGTCCTGCGCGCTCTGGCGGAAATGCGCCCAGCCATCCGTGTGAACCGGAACGATGGCGGCCTCGGCAAACACGCGCGCGGTCTCGATCGTGTCGTTGGTGTCCATGGTGAGGTGGAACGGCCCGCGTGTCTGCGCCGCTCCGGCAAAAGGCATCACGACGCCAGGCTTGAAACGCCGCGCCACCTCCGCCACGCCGTCATAGAACACCGTGTCGCCACTGACATAGACGGGCGCGCCGTGCTGCGGGATCAGGACGAAGCCGATCACATCGCCCGCGAGCGGCTCGATGCCGGCGGGACCATGGCGCGCCGGCGTCGCCGCGACCGTCAATGTCCTGCCGCCTTTGCTGAGCTGCGTCGTCTGCCACGGCGCCAATCCTTCCGCCAGCGCACCGAGCCTGCTTGCGCCGACTTCCGTCGTGAGCACGCGCGGTGCGCGTCTCAGGAAGGCGCGGCCGCCATGGTCGAGATTGTCGGAGTGCTGATCATGGCTCAGCAGCACCGCATCGACCTCCCCGATCGCCTCAGCGGTCATCGCTGGTCCAGTGAGCTTCTCCAGTACGACATGCGGCAATTCATAGCGGCCGGGAGCATCGAATGTGGGATCGGTCAGCAGGCGGAAGCCATCGATTTCGATAAGGGCGGTCGGGCCGCCGATCAGGGTGATCGCAACACTCATGACGATGCTCCAATGGTACGGGCCGGCGCCCGCGTGACCAGATAGATCCCGAGCGCGACGGGAACGACGCCGAGCAGGTCCTGCAGCGCCACGTGCTCGCCGAGCACCAGGAAGGCGAAGATCATCGCGAGCGGCGGCATCACGAAATGATAGGCGCTGGCCGCGGTCGCGCCGCATACTTTCAAGAGATGGAACCAGAGCACATAGGCCAGGATCGAGCCACCGAGCACGAGGAAGGCGAACGCGCCGATCAGTTGCGCATTCGGCACGATCTCGCCCACGTGCGACACGCCGAGCGCGACCGGCCATAACACCAGCCCGGCTGAGAGGTTCTGGATGCCGTTACCGACCCACAGGCTGCCCTGCGGGGCGAGCTGCTTGAACAGAATGGTGCCGGTCACGATCGAGGCCAGCGCCGCCAGCGTATAGAGAATGCCTTCGAGCTGGTCGGTGCCGACGGACATACGGTGCCAGACGATCATGGCGACGCCGATGGTGCCGAGCGCGAGGCCCGAGATTTTGCGCAGGGTCAGCGGCTCGCCCAGCAGCAGCGCCGCGAACACCGCGGTGAACACCGGATTGGCCGAGACGATCAGGCCGCCGAGCCCCGCCGACACCGTCTGCAGCCCGGTGTAGCCGAGACCGAGATACAGCGCGTTGTTGGCGATGCCGATGATCGCGAACACGGCCGCATCGCGCCAGCTCATGCGCAGCTCGCCCCGGACCGCCGGCACCACAAGAATGAGGACACCGGCGAGCGAGAACCGCGCCGCGAGCAGCAGCAGCGGCGGACAATAGGTCACCCCGATCTTGCCGGCAACGAAGGCAAAGCTCCACAACAGGCAGAACAGGCCGATTTCGAGCGGCAGCAGATTGGACTTCATGCGGGGTACGGCAACGGAGGATACGGACGACATCGGAGGTCTCCTTCGCCGCCGGTGTAGGGCTGTTCTTTCACATCTGGAAATTAAATGATAAACTGAAACTCAGTGGTTTTTCAAATGGAGGCCCGGCATGCTCGATCTGGACCTGTTGCGCAGCTTCGTCTCGGTGGTCGAGGCGGGTGGCTTCACCCGCGCGAGCGAGCGCGTCCACCGCACGCAGTCGACGATCAGCCAGCAGATTCGCCGGCTGGAGGACGACCTCGGCCAGACGCTGCTCAACCGCGACGGCCGCGAGGTCACGCCGACCGAGGCCGGCGAACGGCTGTTGTCCTATGCCCGCCGCCTGCTCGCGCTCGCCGAGGAGGCCCGCGATGTCGTCGCACGTCCGGGTCCGGCTGGCGCGGTCATGCTCGGCATCCCCGAGGATTTCGCGGCCTACCGGCTCGCCAAGCTGCTCGCCGCGTTCTCGCGCGCCCACCCCGATCTGCGGCTCGACGTGCGCGCCGACCAGAGCCTCAACCTCAAGCGCGACATCGAGCGCGGCGATCTCGATCTGGCGCTGCTCAAGCGCGGTGCCGACGATGCACACGCAGCGATCGCGGCATGGCCGGAGCAGGTCTATTGGGTGACCAGCAAGAGCCATCCGGTCAACCTCGAGGCCCGCTCGCTGCCGCTGATCGGCTTCCCGCTCGGCTGCATCTATCGCACCCGCGCGATCCATGCGCTGGAGAGCGAGGGACGCGCCTGGCACATGGCCTACACATCGTCGAGCCTCGCCGGCATCCAGGCCGCGGTCGCCGCCGGCATGGGGCTGAGCATCCTGTCCGACATGTCCGTGCAGTCGGAGCACCGCGTGCTGACCGCCCGCGAGGGCTTTGCGCCGATCGAGCGCACCGAGGTCGCGCTGCTCGCCTCGCCCGACGCCAGCCCGGCGACGCTGCGCCTGGCCGACCGGCTGGCCGAGTTCTGCGAGAAGGTGCAGGCGAAGGCGGCCTGACCGGCATTCGTCCGCGGCTCCGGCGACCAGGACGCCACGAGGACGCTGCGTTCCCTCTCCCGCTTGCGGGGGAGGGCTAGGGAGGGGTCGTTCCGACGGCGGTGCGCTTGGCGCCCCCTCTCCAACTCTCCCCCGCAAGCGAGGGAGAGGGCACAGCGGTGCGCGCGGCGGGCATGATCAGTCCAACTTCGAATGATCCGTTCGACCTCTGATCACTCATCCAACTAATGAATTTCCATCATCCAACTAATAGCACCGCGCCGCGGCGATGCTGTGCAGGCGCCTATCTCCCAGCACATGCGCGATGAAGGCGCGCTTCGGAAACAGCTTGGCGAAGGCCCCGTCGCGCACGCTCAGGCCCCCGGCATAGGCGCCGAACGCCGGCATCACGGCGCGCTCGCCATCGCAGACGAAGCAGCGCCGCTCCAGCGTGCGCGCTCGTGTCGCGACGCGCGCCTTCGGATGCAGATGGCCGGCGATCTCGCCGCGCGCGCCGGAGGGCTCGTGACGGAACGTCACCGCGCCGAGCGTGACCGCGTCGGCCAGTTCGCCGCCGATGCCGCGCGGGGCCGGATCGTGGTTGCCCGTGATCCAGACCCAGTCGCGGCCGACCTGCAGGTTGGCGATGCAGGCGCGGTCGTCGCCGGTGAGACGCGTATGCGCATCGCGATCGTGAAAGCTGTCGCCAAGCGCGATCACGACGCGCGGATTGTAGTGGGCGATCACGGCTGTGAGGCGATTGAGAGTCGCCACGGTATCGAACGGCGGCAGCAGGGTGCCGCGCGACGCGTAGCTCGAGCCCTTTTCCAGATGCAGATCGGAGACGACGAGCAGACGCTGCTCGTCCCACACCAGCGCGCCGGAGAGATCGACGCGCAGCGCGGTGCCGGCGACGTCCATCATGCCCGATGCGCAGAAAGTCCCCCGCAAGTCCGCCTCGCTTCTCGATCTACCCCATCGCTTCCTTCACGAGTTCCTCGGCAGCCTCGGCCAGGAGCTCGTCGGCGGCCTCGCCATAGACGGATTCGCGGCCGATTTCCAGCATCACCGGCACCGCCAGCGGCGAGACGCGATCGAGTTCCCGATGGGTGATTCGTCCCTCGATGCGCTGGAGCATATCACCGAGCCGCTTCAGATCGAGCAGGCCGGTGGCGGCATCGGCGCGCGCCGCGCGCAACAGCATGTGATCGGGCTGATGCCGGCGCAGGACGTCATAGACCAGATCGGTCGAGAACAGCACCTGGCGGCGCGTCTTCTCCTCGGTCGTCGACCGCCGCGCGATCAGGCCGGAGATGATGGCGCACGAGCGGAACGTGCGCTTCATCAGCGCGGATTCGGCGAGCCACGCCTCGAGATCGTCGCCAAGCATATCCGGGTCGAACAACGCGGCGAGATCGAGCCGCCCCTGTTTGACCATGAGCGACATGTCGCCGAGCCCCCACACCGCAAGCGCATATTCGTTGGCGACGAAGCCGAGCGGCCGAGCGCGCGCCCGCTCGAGCCGGCGCGTCAGCAGCATGCCGAGCGTCTGATGCGCGAGCCGGCCCTCGAACGGATAGCAGACGATGTAGTGCTTGTTGGAGCGCGGGAAGGTCTCGACCAAAAGCTCGCGCCGGGCCGGGATGCGCGACACGTCCTTCTGCAAGGACAGCCAGTCGCGCACCTGCTCCGGCAACGCGCTCCAGGCGGTGCGGTCGTCGAGCAGGCCGCGCACGCGCTCGGCGAGATAGGTCGACAGCGGAAACTTGCCGCCCATGTAGGACGGCACCTTCGGATCGGAATCATTGGCGCGCGACACATAGACCTGGTCCTCGGCCAGCGCCTCGTAGCGCACGATCTCGCCGCTGAACACGAACGTATCGCCGAGGGTGAGGCCTTCGATGAACGCCTCCTCGATCTCGCCGAGCAGCCGTCCGCCGCGCGCGATCGCGCCGGTCGTGCCCTTGGCCCCGCCGCGCGAGCGCACCAGCCGCACCTTCAGCATCGCCTCCTCGACAATGGTGCCGACGTTCAGGCGATAGCTCTGCCGCACCTTGGGATTGGCGACGCGCCAGCGCCCCCTCGCATCCTGCTTGATGCGGGCGAACCGCTCATAAGTCTTCAGCGCATAGCCGCCGGTGGCGACGAAGTCGACGACATCGTCGAAATCAGCGCGCGACAGCGACGCATAGGGGGCCGCCGTGATGACCTCCACATAGAGCTCGTCGCTGAGAAACGGCTCGGCGCAGGCGCAGCCGAGCACGTGCTGCGCCAGCACGTCGAGCGCGCCGGTACGCAAAGGCGGCGTGTCCTGCGCATTGTCGGCGATGGCATCGATCGCGACCGAGCATTCCAGCACCTCGAAGCGGTTGGCCGGCACCAGCACCGCCCGCGAAGCCTCGTCGAGCCGGTGATTGGCACGGCCGATGCGCTGCATCAGCCGCGAGCAGCCCTTGGGCGCGCCGACATTGATCACGAGATCGACGTCGCCCCAATCGACGCCGAGATCGAGCGAGGAGGTGCAGACGACGCCGCGCAGCCTGCCGGCCGACATCGCATCCTCGACCTTGCGGCGCTGCGCGACGTCGAGCGAGCCGTGATGCAGGGCGATGGCGAGATTGTCGTCGTTGATGCGCCAGAACTCCTGGAACAGCATCTCGGCCTGGCTGCGGGTGTTGACGAACACGAGCGTGGTCTTGTTTCGCTTGATCAGCTCGTACATCTCGGCCAGCGCATGGCGCGCGCTGTGGCCGGCCCACGGCAGCCGCTCCTGCGTATCGAGCATCTCGACCACCGGCGGCGCGGCGCCGCCGGCGACCACGACGTCGGCCGCGGCTATGCCGTCGCACGGCTGCGGCACCAGGAAGCGCGCGAGTTGCTCCGGCTCGGCGACGGTCGCCGACAGGCCGATCATGCGCATGTCCGGCGCAAGCCGCCACAGCCGCGCCAGCGCGAGCGACAAGAGATCGCCGCGCTTGGAGGTGACCAGCGCATGCAGCTCGTCGAGCACGACGCGCTTCAGCGAGGAAAACAGGAACGGCGCATCGTCGGACGACAGCAGCAGCGCCATCTGCTCCGGCGTGGTCAGCAGGATGTCCGGCGGATAGCGGCGCTGCCGCTGCCGGCGGGACACCGGCGTGTCGCCGGTGCGGGTCTCGACCTTGATCGGCAGGCCCATCTCGGAGATCGGCGCCTCGAGATTGCGCGCGATGTCGACCGCGAGCGCCTTGAGCGGGGAGATGTAGAGCGTGTGCAGGCCGGCGGGTCGCGGGATGCGGTTCGCCGTCTGCTTGCTCTTTTCCGTGTTCGCGAGTTCGACCAGTGCATTCGGCTCGGTGCCGGGTGTCACCATCGACACCGCCGCCGGAGGCCCCCCTCCCCGCCGCTCCCCCACAAGGGGAGCGGGAGTGGAGAGAGCGGATGTCTTGGCAAGAACAGAACGATGCTTCGGCGCGACGGCGGAGCCGAGCTCCACCAGGGTCGGCAGGAACCCGGCGAGCGTCTTGCCGGCGCCGGTCGGGGCGATCAGCAGCGCCGAGCGTTGCGCGCGAGCCTTCTCCAGCAGTGCCAGCTGATGCGCGCGCGGCGCCCAGCCGCGCGCCGCGAACCATTCGGTGAAATGGTCGGGCAGCGCGGCGCTGTCGTCGGGTGGGACTGGTGAGACGCGGGGCGGCACCGGGGGAAGGTAGGCAGTCACGCGCGGTTCGTCGAGGGTCGGGCGATAACACTCGACTGCCTCGACCACCTCCGCCGTCGGCCCAGCCCATGTTGGAGCGCACCGGCGCCTCAGCAAACTCCGTTGTCGTCCCTGCGAACGCAGGGACCCATAGCCACCGGCTTTTGTGGGACGATGACTTGCAGTGACGCCTCACCGATAGATTCCGCGGTATGGTTCCCTGCGTTCGCAGGGACGACACCGGAGAGTGCGGCCACAGCTCCGGTGTCATCATCCGATGGAGGGAAAATCCCTACTCCGTCATCGGCTTCTCGGAGATGCTCCAGTCCTTGCCGTCGAAGATCGAGATGTAGAGCGTCTTCATCGGCGTGTAGTCGTCCGGCGTGTAGGCGTAATTGACGCCATCGAGGAAGAAGGGCGAGTGGAAGCCGGCGAGTGTCGTGGCGTGCTTGAGCACGTTCTCGCGGGTCAGCGTGTCGCCGCAGCGGCGCAGGATCTCACCCATCGACACCGCCTGGCCGTAGCCGGCATAGGCGATGGTGTTGTCGGGATCGATGTTGGGCAGGTACTTGGCGCGCAGCGCCTCGAAGCCCTTGACGTCGGGATCGTCCTTCCATTGCGGCACGCCGGCGTCCTTGGAATAGCGGATCGCGACGATGTCCTTGGCATTCTCGAGGCCGGCGGCAGACAGGATCGAACGGCCGGTCGAGCCCGCCGACAACAGCTGCAGCGGCTTCCAGCCGAGCTCGGCCACCTTGCGGATCGACTGCGACGAGGCCTTGCCCGTGCTGATGTTGTAGAACACGTCGGCGCCCGACTTCGACAGGTTGATCAGCTGCGAGTCCACCGTCGGCTCGGTGAGATCGTAGGTCTGCTCCATGATCACCTGCGCCTTGCCGCCGGCGTCGGCCAGCACCTTCTTGAACGGCCCCAGGAAGTCACGGCCGAAATCGTCGTTCTGATAGAGGATGCCGATCTTGGCTTCCGGCTTCACGCTCAGCACATGCTTGGCGAGAATGCGCGCCTCCGTCGGATACAGCGGCAGGCCGGCCATGGTCCATTTGTAGTTCTTGGGGTCGTTCCACTTCGAGGCGCCGGTGTTGAGCAGGAGCTGCGGCACGCCCTTGGAGTTGAGGTATTTGTGCACGGCGGTCTGCGGCGCGGTGCCGAGCGAGCCGTACAGCGCCAGCACCTCGTCCTGCTCGACCAGCCGCCGCGTCGCCTCGACGCATTTCGGCGCGCTATAGGCATCGTCCATCGTCAGGAACTTGACCTTGCGCCCGTTGATGCCGCCCTGCTCGTTGAGCATCTGGAAATAGGCCTCGCCGACACGGCCGAGCACGCCATACAGCGAACCGGGGCCGGAATGCGGAATGGTCTGGCCGATCTTGATCTCGGTATCGCTGGCGCCGGCATCATATTTCTTCTCGGCGGCCCAGACATGGGGCGAAGCGATCGTCGAGGCGCCGATGGTCGCAAGCGCGGTGGCGCAGAAATCGCGCCGGGTCAGATGTTTTTTCATTTTTGTCTCTCCCTAGACTGCCGACATTTTTTGGCATCGGGAGAGCTGCGGCAAGAGCGAAGTTGCCGCATTGGACGCCGCGTGCAGCGCATTCAATAGCGTCTAGACTCAAGTCCTGGCCGCGACCACGGCCAGCCCGCGCACCGGCAACTGCTCCTCGGTCCGCGGCGACGCCGGCGCGAGATGGGCCAGCTTCAATCCCGCGGCTGCGATCACGCCACGGACATATTCCGCGCCATGGGCATAGCGCAACCCCTTGCCCATGATGACACCGTCGCCGTCATGGGTCTCGACGGTCAAGGCCAGCAGTCCGCCCGGCCTCAGCACACGTTGCGTCTCGCGCAACACCGGGCCGAGGTCGCCGACATAGACCATCGCATCGGCAGCAAGAATGAGATCCGCAGACGCATCGTCCTGGCGCTGCAGCCCTGCGGTCATGTCGTCGACCTCTAGCCCGGCATAGAGCCCGGTGGCGCGCGCCTCCGCGATCATGCCGGCCGACAGGTCGATGCCGATGATGCTGTCGACGTTCTTGGCGAACGCCGCCGCGCCCAGCCCGGTGCCGCAGCCGAGATCGATCGCGCGCTTGAAGTAGGCCGGCTTGCGCTCGGCCGCGCGCACCGCGAGCACCGCCTTGAACAGGATCGCCGGCGCGCGGTAGTTGAGCCGCTCGGTCAGCTCGGCCTCGAAGCGCGGCGCATACTGATCGAACAGCGACTGCACATAGGCCTTGGGCATGTCCGACAGCGGCGCGGCGCCGAGCTGCATCAGATGCACGGCGGCGCCGTGACGATCATCCGGATCGGCGGCACAGGCGTTCTGGAAGGCGGAGATCGCCTTGTCGGTTTCGCCCAGACCGAGACGAATCTTGCCGAGCTCGAACCAGGCCGAGGCGAAGTTGGGGGCGACCTCGATGGCCTGCTCCATCACCTCGGCGGCCGCGACCAGGTCGCCCTTCAATTGCAGGTCGCGGGCGAACTCGTAGCGGCGGTCGGCGATCAGATCGCCGGAGGACAGGAACAGGCGGTGGGGCATGGGAACCATCGTCGTCAATGCGAACTTCTCATCGAGGAGATGGATGCGCGGGTCAAGCCCGCGCATGACGAGATGGAAACTGGCACGGCCTGAAAACGCGTCTTGCATGACCTATATGACCCACATGCGTCCGCAAGACATTCTGCTGCCCGTTCCGTCCGGCCTCTGCTGCAAGGCCGGCGGCTTTCACATCGATCCCGTGCGCCCGGTCGAGCGGGCGCTGATCACCCATGGCCATTCCGACCACGCCCGCGCCGGCCACGGCGCGGTGCTGGCGACCCAGGAAACGCTCGACATCATGCGGCTGCGCTATGGCGACAACTTTGCAGGCTCCACGCAGGCGATCGGCTATGGCGAGCGGATCAGGCTGGGTGACGTCACCGTCAGTTTCCACCCTGCGGGCCATGTGCTGGGCTCGGCGCAAATCAAAGTGTCCTGCGGCGGCACCTGCATCGTCGCCTCCGGCGACTACAAGGATGCGCGCGATCCGACCTGCGCACCGTTCGAGCTGGTGCAATGCGACGTCTTCATCACCGAGGCGACGTTCGGCCTGCCCGTGTTCCGTCACGGCGCCGCGGCGCTGGAGGTGAACAAGCTGCTGGCCTCGGTGGTGCTGTTTCCCGAGCGCGCGCACCTGGTCGGCGCGTACTCCCTCGGCAAGGCGCAGCGTGTCATCGCGCTGATCCGCGAGGCCGGCTATGATCGGCCGATCTACCTGCACGGCGCGATGGACAAGATCACGCGCTACTATCAAGACAAGGGAATCGCGCTCGGCGAGCTCCGGCCCGTGAAGGGCGTCAAGAAGGCCGAGCTTGCCGGCACCATCACCCTGGCGCCGCCGAGTGCAACCTCCGACCTGTGGACCCGCCGCTTTCCCGATCCCGTCACCGCCTTCGCCTCGGGCTGGATGCGGGTGCGCGCCCGGGCCCGGCAGCGCGGCATCGAGCTGCCGCTGGTGATCTCGGATCATGCCGACTGGGACGGGCTCACCACCACCATCGCCGCGACCGGCGCAAGCGAGGTGTGGGTCACCCATGGGCAGGAGGACGCGCTGGTGCATTGGTGCCAAGCCAAGGGGCTCGCGGCCCGGCCGCTCGATCTGGTCGGCTACGGCGACGAGGAGGAAAGCGAGGTGGTGGCCACGGAGGACGCCGAGGCATGAACCGCTTCGCCGAGTTGCTCGACCGCCTCGCCTATGAGCCCGGCCGCAACAACAAGCTGCGGCTGCTGACGTCGTACTTCCGCGAGGTCGAGGATCCCGATCGCGGCTACGCACTGGGCGCGCTCACCGGCGCGCTGTCGTTCAAGCACGCCAAGCCGGCGCTGATCCGCGACCTGATCGCCGCGCGCACCGATCCGGTGCTGTTCGCGCTGTCGTATGATTATGTGGGGGATCTCTCGGAAACCGTCGCGCTGATGTGGCCGAAGGACAGGGCGCATCATCAGCAGCTCGTTCCTGGGTACCCCCCTCCCCACCCCTCCCCCACAAGGGGGGAGGGAGCGCTGACGCGTTCGGAGTTGCTGTCTCGGTCTACATCGAGCATCGCTCCCCCTTCACGTCTCTCGTTCCCCACAGCCGCTCTCTCCGGTCCCTCCCCCCTTGTGGGGGAGGAGCAGCGAGGGGGGGACCCCACGGGCGGTCTCACGAGGGACCCCACACCCGGCCACAACGACCCGCCACCGCCGACGCTGACCGAGGTTGTCACCACCTTGCGCACCCTCGGCAAGACCGAGATGCCGCGGCAACTCGCGCAATGGCTGGATGAGCTCGACGAGACCGGGCGCTGGGCACTGCTGAAGCTGGTCACCGGCGCTTTGCGCATCGGCATCTCCGCGCGCCTGGCCAAGACCGCAGCGGCCGCGCTCGGCGACAAGGACCCGCACGAGGTCGAGCTGATCTGGCCGGGGCTGTCGCCGCCCTATCTCGACCTGTTCGCCTGGCTGGAAGGCCGCGGCGACAAGCCGGTCAATCGCGATCCCGCGCCGTTCCGGCCGGTGATGCTGGCGCATGCCGTCGAGGACGACGACTTCGCCGGCATGAACGCGGCCGACTACATCGCGGAATGGAAATGGGACGGCATCCGCGTGCAGGCGGTGAGCGGCCGCGAGGCCGACGGCCGCGTCGTCACACGGCTGTATTCGCGCAGCGGCGAGGACATCACGGCGAGTTTCCCGGACCTGCTGCCGTCGCTGCATCTGCCCGGCGCGCTCGACGGCGAGCTGCTGGTGGTGCGCGATCACCGCGTGCAGAGCTTCAACGTGCTGCAGCAGCGGCTGAACCGCAAGACGGTGTCGCCGAAGCTGATGAAGGAGTACCCGATCCACCTGCGCGCCTACGACCTGCTCGGCGACGAGGAGAACGATCTGCGTGAGCTGCCGTTCGCCGAGCGGCGTGAACGGCTCGAGGCTTTCATCAAGCGACTCGACGAACCGCGTGTCGACTTGTCGCCGACCATCGCGTTTTCCACCTGGGACGAGCTGAAGGCCGCGCGCGCCGATCCCGCATCTGCCGGCGCAGGAGACGATGCCGAAGCGGTGGAAGGCGTGATGCTGAAGCGGCGCGACGCGCTGTATCTGCCCGGCCGGCCCAAGGGACAATGGTGGAAGTGGAAGCACGATCCGCACATCATCGATGCCGTGCTGATGTATGCTCAGCGCGGCCACGGCAAGCGTTCCTCCTATTACTCCGACTACACGTTCGGTGTCTGGACGGCGGGAGACGGCGGAGATCAGCTCGTGCCCGTCGGCAAGGCCTATTTCGGCTTCACCGACGAGGAGCTCTTGCAGATCGACCGCTTCGTCCGCCGCAACACCACCGAGAAGTTCGGTCCCGTGCGGCATGTCGTGCACGAGCCCGAGCAGGGCCTTGTGCTCGAAGTGGCGTTCGAGGGCCTGCAGCGCTCGCCGCGGCACAAATCCGGCATCGCGATGCGCTTTCCGCGCATCAGCCGGCTGCGCTGGGACAAGCCGCCGCGCGAGGCCGACCGGCTGGAGACCCTGGAGCGGATGTTGAAGAGCGAGGCGCCGGCGTGACAGCGCCGGGAACATTAATTGCCGGTAACCGGCTTGCGGCGCTGAGCCGGGTTCCCCACCTGCCCTGCCGTGCCTTATAATCGGGCTCGCGAATCCGACGAACCCGCCTGGAGACGATGCCATGTCGAACGACGTCAGGGACTATCCGGCCCGCGCCCGCAGCTCGGATGGCCTGTACCGTTTTCTCGGCGGCTCGCCGCTGTCGGTGGCGTTCCGGCTGGTGCTGCTGTCGATCCTGGTCGGCGTCGTGCTGTCGGCGATCGGCTTCGATCCGCTGAACATCCTGCACAGCATCCGGCTGCTGTTCATCCGGCTCTACGAGCTCGGCTTCGACGCCTTCAACTGGCTGTGGCGCTACTTCCTGCTCGGCGCGGTGATCGTGATCCCGGTCTGGCTCCTGTCGCGGCTGTTCGCCCCGCGCGGCCGATAGAGAGCCACAGCCGATGCAGCTCCGCTTCGTCGGCTGCGGTGACGCGTTCGGCTCGGGCGGCAACTCCAACACCTGCTTCCATCTGACCGGCGCGCAGACGAACCTTCTGATCGACTGCGGCGCCTCGTCGCTGCCGGCGCTGAAGCGGCTCGGCATCGCCAGCAACGCCATCGAACTGATCCTGATCACGCATTTCCATGGCGATCATTTCGCCGGGCTTCCCTTCCTGCTGCTCGACGCGCAGTTTTCGAAGCGGACGCTGCCGCTGGTGATCGCCGGCCCCGCCGGCATCACGGCGCGGCTGACGCAGGTGATGGAAGCGCTGTTCGAGCATTCGTCGCGCACGCCGCGGAAATTCGAGCTGTCCGTGATCGAGCTTGAACCGGAGCAGACGACGCGCTTCGGCGAGGTCTGCGTGACGCCGTTTCCAGTCGTCCACGGCAGTTCGGGCGGGCCGTTTCTCGGCTACCGGATCGAGGCGGAGGGCAAGGTCGTCGCCTACACCGCGGACACCGAATGGACGGAGAGCCTGATCCCGCTCGGCCGCAACGCCGACCTGTTGATCGCCGAGGCCTACACCTACGACAAGGCGGTGAAGAACCACCTCAGCCTCGCGGTGCTGGAGGCGCATCTCGATGCTATCCGGCCGAAGCGGCTGGTGCTCACCCATATGAGCGACGACATGCTGGGCCGGCTGGACCGCATCGGCCATGTGGCCGCGCATGACGGCATGAGCATCGACCTCTAGCCGGGAGGCGCGAAAGGCCGCTAAGAACGGCAGGAACGCGCGTGCCGCGCGCTCTGCCAATCGACGGGCCATTCTTGACCGCTTCAGCCAAAGTCACGACCGCGCAGGTGTTCGACATCGCGGGTCCCGCGATGATCGCCAACCTGACGACGCCGCTGATCGGCATCGTCTCGACCACGGCGATCGGCCGGCTCGGCGAAGCCGCCATGCTCGGCGGCGTCGCCATGGCCTCGGTGATCTTCGACTGCCTGTTCTGGCTGTTCGCGTTCCTGCGCGCCAGCACGCTCGCCTTCACCGCGCAATCGCTCGGCGCCGGCGAGACCGACGAGATCCTGATGGTCCTGATCCGCGGCCTGGCGCTGGCCGCGCTGATCGGCGTCAGCCTGATCGCGCTGCAACTGCCGCTGGGGGCAATCATCTTCGACCTCATGGGCGGCAGCGACGCCGTGCTCGGCGCGGCCCGCACCTACTTCATGGTCCGGATCTGGTCGGCGCCGCTGGCGCTCGCCAACTACGTGCTGCTCGGCTGGCTCGTCGGATTGGCGCGCGCACGGCTGGCGCTGGCCATTCAGGTCGCGATCAACCTGATCAACATGGCCGCGACCATCCTGTTCGTCCAGGTGCTGCAGGCCGGCATCGCCGGCGCGGCGATTGCCGCCGTCATCGCGGAGACGGTCGGTGTCGCGATCGGCCTCGTGCTGGCGCGCCGATTGGTCAAGGCCGACGCCCGGATGTCGCGGGCGGCGCTGCTCGACCGCGCCAAGCTGATGCACATGATGGCCGTCAACCGCGATATCATGATCCGCACCGCGGCGATGATCGTCGCCTTCCTGTTCTTCACCTCGCAGGGCGCGCGCGCCGGCGACACGACGCTGGCCGCCAACGCGGTGCTGAACAATTTCCTGCTGATGGCCGCGTTCTTCCTCGACGGCCTCGCCAACGCCGCCGAGCAGCTCTGCGGCTATGCGTTCGGCGCGCGCAACCGCGACGCCTTTTCCGGCGCCACAAGGCTGGTGCTCGCCTGGGGCTTCGGCTTCGCGCTCGCGGTGGCCGCGATCTTCGCGCTGTTCGGGCCGGTGCTGATCGACGTGATGACGGCAAGCGATGCGGTGCGCCGCGCGGCGCGCGACTATCTGCCGTTCGTGGTGGCATCGCCGCTGCTGTCGGTGTTCGCCTTCGCATTCGACGGCGTCTATATCGGCGCCACCTGGGCGCGCGACATGCGCAACCTCATGGTGGCGGCGCTGGTCGTCTTTCTCGGCACCTGGCTGGCGCTGCGCGGCTTCGGCAATACGGGCCTGTGGATCGCGATGCTCGGCTTCTACGCGGCGCGCGGCGGCTTCCAGGCCGCACGCTATCCGGCGCTGCTGCGGGCGTCGTTCGGCAACAAACAGAGTTTGTAGAGGGCGCTGTATCGCGCAGCGCGCTCTGCGATCTCGCTCGCCCTACACTCTTCGCCGAAGATCAAGCGCGTCTAAACCGGCCAGTCCTCGGCGGTGATCGTCGCGGCGTCCGCACCGACGATCTCCGACAGCGAATCGCGTCCCGTGCGCAGCAGGGTCGAGGTCAGGTCGGCCTTGATGCTCTCGACCAGGCCGAGGCCCTTGTAGACCAGCGAGGAATACAGCTGGATCAGGCTGGCGCCAGCGCGGATCTTGGTGAGCGCGGCGCCGCCGGTGTCGATGCCGCCGACGCCGATCAGCGGGAACGCACCTTCGACGCGCACGAAGGTCTCGGCCACCATGCGGGTCGACAGCCGGAACAGCGGCCGCCCGGACAGGCCGCCCTGCTCCTTGGCGCGCAACTGCTCGCGCAGCGAGCTGGGCCGGGCGAGCGTCGTGTTCGACACGATCATGCCGTCGACTCCGCGCGAGCGGGCGACATGGACGACGTCGTCGAGCTCGGCGAGGCTGAGATCGGGTGCGATCTTGAGCAGGACCGGCGTATCGCCAGCTTTCCGCCGCACGCGGTCGCGCGCCTCGAGCACCTTGGACAGCAGCTCGTCGAGCTGAGACGCCTGCTGCAGGTTGCGCAGGCCCGGCGTGTTGGGCGAGGAGATGTTGACGGTGAAATAGCTCGCCACCGGCGCGAAGGTCTCGATCAGCCGGACGTAGTCGGCGACACGGTCGACCGAATCCTTGTTGGCCCCGACATTGACGCCGACGATGCCGCCCTGGTGGGCGCGCCCGGCCAGGCGCCGCAGCACGATCTCGGCGCCGTCATTGTTGAAACCCATGCGGTTGATGACCGCCTCGTCGCGCTCCAGCCGGAACAGCCGCGGGCGCGGATTGCCGCTCTGCGGCCGCGGGGTCACCGAACCGATCTCGACGAAGCCAAAGCCGAGCCGCAGCAGCGCGTCCGGCACCTCGGCGTTCTTGTCGAAGCCGGCGGCCATGCCGACCGGATTCGGGAAGTTCAGGCCGAAGGCGCGCACCGCGAGCTTGGCATCATCCGGTCGCGGCTTGATCGCCGGCAGCAGCTTCAGGCCCTGGATGGCGAGCCGGTGCGCGTCCTCAGCGTCGAGCCAGCGGAGCAGCGGCAGCGAAAGCTGGTCGAAGGCGCGAATCACGGCTTCAGGTCCGGAATGTCGTGGCCGCCATCGGCACGGCTGTGCATCTGGTGAACGCCGGTCACGGCACCGAGATCGAGCTCGCCATACAGATGCGGGAACAGCTCGTCATTGCGCGAACGCTCCCAACGCAGCGCATCGCCGAGCGCGTCCGCCTCGACCTCGACCAGGAACAGCGCGCTCTGCCCCGAAAAGTGCTTCCGCGCCGTCTCCGGCACCTGGGAGGCGGTCGAAAAATGGATGAACCCGTCGCGCAGATCGTCCGCGCTGCCACGGTAGACGCCCAGCCGCTCCGCCTCGCGCCAGGCCGAAGCTGAGCAGATTTTGTAGATTTTGGGCACCTTTGCGCGGTCCTGGCTTGAGCTTGAGTTTGCTGATGTTTTCGGGAGCGGCCGACCGTATCGGCAGGGGGCAGCGAACTCAAGCATCGTTTGCCCGGGACAGTCCGGCGGCCGACCCGCTCAGATTGTATCCGAGTGATGCGAGCTCGCGGGGATGCAACCGGTTCCTCAGCAAGAGTTAACCTGATTCGGCTTTCCTGTTGCGCGCGATTCGCAACCGATCATGCCCGCGCTTGAACCTTTGGAGATTGTCATGGACCGCCGCCACGTCTTGAAGGCCCTTGCGGGGCTCGCCCTGTGCCCCGTCTGCGCTACCCCGGGCTTTGCCGCCGAAGGCGCCCCGCATTGGAGCTATGAGGGCGCGACCGGGCCGGCCAAATGGGGCGATCTCGATGCGGCCAACAAGGTCTGCAGCGTCGGCACCCAGCAATCGCCCATCGACATCGAGCACTCGACCCGGGCCCAGCTTCCCGACTTCCGACTGAGCTGGGCCAGGACCGCCGACACCATCGTCAACAATGGTCACACCATCCAGCTCAACTTCGCCGACGGCAGCAGCACCATGAAGCTCGAGGGCACCACCTACAAGCTGCTGCAGGTGCATTTCCATCGTCCGAGCGAGCATCAGATCGGCGGCAAGAACTATCCGATGGAGGCGCATTTCGTGCACCGCGCCGCCTCCGGCGGCCTCGCCGTCGTCGGTGTGCTCATGACCACCGGGCGTCCGAACCCCGCCTTCGCGCAGATCGTCGCGACGATGCCGGACAAGGAGGGTCCCGCGGTCAAGGCCGATCCGCGCATCAACCCCAACATGATGCTGCCGGCGCGCCGCTCCTATTATCGCTATGCCGGCTCGCTGACGACGCCGCCCTGCTCAGAGGTGGTCGAATGGCTGCTGCTGAGCGAGCCGGTCTCGGTCGCGGAAGCGGACGTGGCGAAATTCGCCAAGCTGTATCCGATGAACGCCCGCCCGGTGCAGAAGCTCGACCGCCGCTTCGTGCTGCAGGGGGTGTAGTCAAATTCGCGGACGCCGAAAACTGCTAACCTAAAACTGATCCGTCTCTCACTCCGAAAGAGAGGGACGGATCAGCTAAGTTTCGAATTACAGAAAGCTACTCTCCTGCCACGGCTTCCAAAAAGCCTCAGCCGAGAGCGCCGAATCGTTGTTTCCCGCTATCGGGTTGACCGCCACTCCCGTTGCAAGCGCTAACCATTCCATAGCTTGCGCCGTCGCCTCGCCAAATTCAAACAGCTCTCGATAAGCAGGTTCAGGTATATTTTGGACGACGCCAAGATGTGCAGTGTGCTTATCGCGAAAATTCTTGATTTTTGGCAAGCGATGATCGCCTCGACACTTTGCCCAATACTCTTCGAAGTCCTCAACCTTCTTCGGCTTATCACCGCAATCGAATATCTCTCGGGAGGTCTGGTCTGTCTTTAGTATCTCTGCGGCGGCGCACAGATGCAAATCACCTTGCTTTGGCTCTGCATATGCCCGAGCGACCAAAGTAACCAAATAGCCGATCATTGCATTCCTTGCGACCGCGGCCGCTTTTGCAGCTCCTGCTTTGGACAGCTGGCTATTGATCCCCTTCGAATTCTGGACTCTCAACAGAGCGATTAACGCGTGAATTTGCAGAGCGTCGTTGAGCGCGAGTTTGGCGATCGACCTTATAGTATCCGCTTGATGCGGTGGCCGCGGCGCCGAGCGCGCCAAAGCCCCGTCGATCATCGCCACCGCATTGTTCACGCCGTAGACCGCGACGAAGGAGCCGAAACGGGGGCCCTTCTCCTGGCCGAGCAGCACCTGGTAGAGCATGTTGAACCAGTCGAGCGACACGCCGGGGCGGCCGTCCTTGCCCTTCTTGGCGTGGTCGAGGAACGGCTCGCGGCGGCCGATCTCGTAGACCACGTTCTGGATGTCCTCGGCCGTCGCGTCAGCCGGCAGGTTCGACAGCGCATCGCGCAGGTCCTGCAGCGCCACGCGCTCACCCTCGGTCGGCTCGCGGAAGGTCTTGGTCGGCGCGACGAAGTCGCGATAGTAGTTGATGGCGTAGCCGACCATCGCGTCGAGCTTGGGATGGGTTTGCGGCGTCACGCCGGGCCGGTAGCGGCCGATGAACCCCCACAGCGTCTCGGCATTCTCCGCGTTCGACGACGACACCAGGGTCAGCAGCAGCTGGAAGGTGACGGGCATGTCGGCCTTCGGCGGCTTTCCGGAATGGATGTGCCAGACCGGATTGCCGAGCTGCTGCTTGGCGTCCTGCTTGGGAAAACCTTCGAGGAACTGCTGGTAGTCGTCGACCATCCGCGGGATGACGTCGAAATACAGCCGCTTCGCCGCCTTGGGCTCGCGATACATGAACAGCGACAGCGATTCCGGCGAGGCGTAGCGCAGCCATTCGTCGATGGTCAGGCCGTTGCCCTTCGACTTCGAGATCTTCTGGCCCTTCTCGTCCAGGAACAGCTCGTAGTTGAAGCCCTCCGGCGGGGTGCCGCCGAGCGCCGCGCAGATCTTGCCCGACAGCTTCACCGAATCGATCAGGTCCTTGCCGGCCATTTCATAGTCGACGCCCAGCGCATGCCAGCGCATCGCCCAGTCCGGCTTCCATTGCAGCTTGCAATGGCCGCCGGTGACCGGAACGGTCATGCGCTCCCTGGTTTCGGGATCGTCATAGGAGATGGTGCCGGCCTTGGCGTCGTGCTCGACGATCGGCACGTACAGCACGAGGCCGGTGCGCGGGCAGATCGGCAGGAACGGCGAGTAGCTCGCCGCGCGCTCCTCGCGCAAGGACGGCAGCATGATCGCCATCACCTTCTCGAGCCGCTCCAGCATCCGCAGCAGCGCCGCGTCGAACTTGCCGGAGGTGTAGTACTCGGTCGACGAGGCAAACTCGTAGTCGAAGCCGAACCTGTCGAGGAAGGCGCGCAGCCGCGCATTGTTGTGCGCGGCGAACGAGGGATATTCGTTGGAGAACGGGTCGGGGATTCGCGACAGCGGCTTGCCGAGGTGGGTGGCCAGCATCTCCTTGTTCGGCACATTGTCCGGCACCTTGCGCAGGCCGTCCATGTCGTCGGAGAAGGCGATCAGGCGGGTTTTGATCTTGTCCTCGGTCAGCACGCGGAAGGCGTGGCGCACCATCGTGGTGCGCGCCACCTCGCCGAAGGTGCCGATATGCGGCAGGCCGGACGGACCGTAGCCGGTCTCGAACAGCACCTCGTCCTTCGGATTCTTCTTCAGCCGGTTGACGATCGCCTTCGCCTGCTCGAACGGCCAGGCGTTGGAGTTTTCGGCAAGCGCGCGCAGGTCGCTCGGGCTGGTTGGGACGAGATCGATCGTGGACATCGTGAAAAAGACTTCTCCGAAGACGTCAGTGCAAAACAGCGGTCATGATACCCGTCATTCCGGGGCGATGCGAAGCATCGAACCCGGAATCTCGAGGTTCCGGGTTCGCGTCTTCGACGCGCCCCGGAACGACGGCAAGCGCTAGAACGGGCTGATCGAGAAGTAGCGCAGCCACAGGTCGGTGTAGCGGCCTTTTTCCCAGACCCGGAACAGCGCCCAGTTCAGCGCCTGGCGCAAGAGGTCGTTGCCCTTGCGCACGGCGATGCCGACGCCCTCGCCGAAATAGCGGCTTTCGACGAAAGGTCCACCGGAAAAGGCGCAGCAATCGCCGGAATCGGTGCCATTGACCCAGAACGCCAGCGAAATGCCGTCGCCGAAGATCAGGTCGACCTCGGCCCGGCGCAGCGCCTGCCGCAGCGCCTCGTCGTTCGGATAGCTCTTGATCTCGGCGTCGGTGAACATCGCCTTGAGGTAAGCCTCGTGCGCGGTGCCGGCGACGGCGCCGATCTTCTTGCCCTCGAGAAATTCGGGGCGGATCTCGGTCATGACGGCGTCGCGGCGGGACACGAAACGCGCGGGCGCCCGGTAATACGGATCGGAGAAATCGGCCCGCGCCCGCATCTGCGGCGTCACCGCGATCGAGGCGATGATCGCATCGCCCCGGTTGGAGGACAGCGCGTCGAGCAGGGTTTCGAACCGGCGCATCTGGACGGTGCAGGTCACCTTGATCTCGTCGCAGATCGCCCTGGCAAGATCGACGTTGAAGCCGGCCGGATTGCCGTCCGGGCCGGTGAAGTTGAACGGAGGATAGTCGGTCTCGGTCAGGAACCGAATCACCGTGAGGCGCGACAGATCGGGCCGCTCCGGCCGGCGTCGCGGGTCCCAGAACCCAGGGACGGCCTGCGGCGCCGCCTCGACGGCGGGCCTCACCGGCGCCTGGGCGCGCGCCTCCGAGCCGGCGGCGGCCAGGCCGAAGCACAGCAGCGCGCCGGCAATGGCGGCGCGGGCCGCAGGCGCGGATTTCACGGGCTTTGACAAGACGGTCGGCATCAGCGGTCCCGATGGTCAGCGCCTTATAGACCATCCATGCGCAAATTCGAGGCTGGATTCGGCCCGGAGGCGGCCGCCCGGCTGGAGCGTTAACGCGCTCAGAGGTATTTCTTGAGATCCGCCGCCGCTTCCTCGGGCGTCCGCTTCAGGTTGAACGGTGCGACGAACCGGCCGTTGCGGTCCATCAGATACACCAAAGCGGTGTGGTCCATGGTGTAATCACCGTCCTTCAGCGGGACCTTCTTGGCATAGACCCGGTACTCGGTGAGAACCTTCGCCAGCACCTCGGGATCGCCGGTCAGACCCTTCAGATGCGGGTCGAAGCTGGAGAGGTAGTCCTTCATCGCAGCCGGATTGTCGCGCTCGGGGTCGACCGAGACGAAATAGGCGTTGACGCTGTCGGCGTCCTTGCCCATCGCGCGCAGCACCTCGGAGATCTCGAACAGCGAGGTCGGACAGACGTCCGGGCAATGGGTAAAGCCGAAGAAGATCAGGGTCGGCCGCCCTTCCAGGCTCTTCTCGGTGACGACGGCACCGCTCTGGTCGGTCAACTGAAACGGGCCGCCGATCGCGGCCGGCGCCGCGATGTTGCGGCCGCCGCCCATGACAAGGAACATCAGCGACAACCCGACCACCAGGCTGGCGGCGAAGGCTCCGACGATCACCAGCGGACGGGTGACATTGGACGGCATTGCGCGCTCCTTCACTGTCTCTCAGAAGCAGGCCTGCCAGCCGGCCGCGATGGTCTCGAAGAACACCGCGGTCCCGTACTGCACCCACATCGTCACGGCGCCGACGACGAGCCCGATCGCCGCGATCCCCGCCGCGAGGGCCGGAGCAGAGGCCGGACGCCGGGCTCGCGATGCGGACGGTATCTCTTGGGGCGCTGAAAGAGGCTGCATGATGGCGTACTCATCGGCCGGAGCCGGCCAAGCGGCCCACCCCTCTCGCTCCAGATAAGCCCCGCAGCTGGTCCAGGCAAGCGCCGCAGTCGGGTCGCGATCACCCGAAGCGGCTAGTGCCTCGGTGTGATCAATGGGAGGCAGAGGCCTTGGCGGCAGCCGGCGAGATGGCCGGTGCATTGGGCGGGACGTGCGAGGAGGCCGGAGAGGACGCCTGGGCATCCATATAGCAGGGCTTGTACATTGCCTGCAGCTCCCTGCCCTTCAGGAAGATCATCCGGGGCGTCAGGCCGCCGCGCTGGGTGATCCAGCGGCGGATCGGCGAAGGGTACATCGAGTACAGCATCTGGGTCGCCTCGGGATTGGTGACGGCGCGGCCGTTGGCGCCGAAATCCCAGGCGGCGTGGAAGCCGAGATTGGCATGCGAGGTGACACAGATCTTCTCGTGCGGGATCGCCCCAAGCACGATGGTGCAGGCCGATGCGCAGAGCCCGTCGATGATCACATACTCACCGGAGGATCGCAGGCCCTGGTACTTGTCGACATAGGTTCCGATCCGGCCACCGCGGTCATCGGCGATCCGGACCACGGCCTGGCTGGCGCCGACCCCCGACAGCAACAGAACGACCGCAAGCAATCCCGTCCAGAATTTCATGTCGAGCCCCAGTGCAACCCGGCGAAAACCGATCTGACCGACTTTGGCACGCTTCGTGTGATGCGCTTCTTGTGATGCTTGGACTGCGGTGGACCTTGCAATCACGACCCCATCCGCAGAACCGGAACGCGAAAGCCAAATCCAAATCGCAAACGCAGCGTGTTTCGAGATCGTGTTTTTGTCCAGGAGAGCGCAGCTGCGAAAGCCAAATTCACCGCGAGTGTTGCAAGCCCGCTGCACCAATGAGTCGCTACCACCGAAAATGGACCAACGCTGGTTCCGGACATGGCGGTGGCGCCACGAGCAAGGCAGAGGCCCGGCATGATTCGCCCATCGGCGCGGCAGCGGCGCCACAAACGACACTCCGGAGAAACCCGGGGCCGAGCTTCCGCGCGACACGCGCCCCGCTGCCCAGTGACGGCGGGACGCTCGCCCGCTCATCGCTGGCCCAGGGGTGCTCGTGCGATCACGATCGCGGGTGCGGGCTTCCGCCAGCCCCGGCGGCATGGCCGAAATCCGGAGATGCGACGAATGCAATCACAAGTTTGGACCGTTCGGCCGAGCCCCGCGCCGCAAGCGGGCGCGGCAGGGTCTCTCCTCGCACCGCGCCGTCTGGATCGGGAGATGGAGCGAGGTCGGGCCGATATCACGCTGGCAGCCGGGGAGACGATCTGCCTCCCGATGCTCTCGCCGTCTGGACCGAACTAATTATCGGGCAGCCGAATCCGTGCACCAAAGGTGACGAGCGGCGCATCGGCGGCGCCGAGCTGGATCTGCCGCTCCGGCACTTCCTGATAGCTGCCGTCTTCAATCTTTCTTAATTCATATTGCCAGACCGTTAACGTCTCGCCGCGCGCGAGCGCATCGCGGATGCGGCTGGCGCCGCGTCCCGGCAGCTTGACGAGGTCGTCGCGCATCATGCCGATCATCGTCGGGCTCTCGCCGCGATGCAGCTCGAAGAACACCATGCGATTGGGCTTGTCCTGCGGCTTGAGCACGGTATCCGCCGTGAACAGCACCAGACAGATTGCGACGGCAATCCACTTCCAAGTGTCGGACATCATGAGACGCATTCCCCGCACCGCCTCTGCGCGTGGCGTAGCCCTCGCGCAAACAGGCGGCAACTTACAGTTCTGTCATTCCGGATGAGATGACCTTCGACGTAATCGATTCGCTGCGCGCCGGGCGCGATGATGGGCTCATCATCGTTCACAACATGGAGAGCACCGATGACCAACCCGACCGAGATCGCCGAGAGCTACATCACGCTGTGGAACGAACGCGATGCCGCGCAGCGCGGCGCATTGCTCGCACGTCACTGGACCGCGGATGCGCTCTATGTCGACCCGCTGATGCGCGGCGAAGGACGCGATGCGGTGGACGGCCTGGTCGCGGGCGTGCAGCAGCGCTTTCCCGACTTCCGCTTTCGCCTGATCGGCTCCGCGGACGGCCACGGTCATCATCTCCGCTTTTCCTGGGAGCTCGGCCCCGAGAATGCGGAAGCCCCGATCCAGGGCACGGATTTCGTCGAGCTGGCCGACGGCCGCATCCGGCGCGTCACCGGGTTTCTCGACAAGGTCCCGCAGGGCGCCTGACGGACGCCCCGATCCGCCCGACCTCCCACAGCGGGGTCGGCCTGCCGCGATTGCCGGGCTCCCATGCGCAGACGCACGATCTGTCTCGTGGTGATTGCGCTACGTCAACGTCGGACCCGATCCGCCGCTGCAGAGCTTCTGCTTCGCGACGGAGTTCAGGATCGCCGGAGACGGGCGTGCAGCACTCAAATCCCATCGATGATCACGCCATGGCGGCCGACACGTTGGCCGGTATCACCACCTTGCCCGAACTCTGGCACTGGCGCGTCGAACAGAGCCCGGACAAGCAGGCCTACCGACATTTCGACGCAGGAAGCGGCCGATGGGCGAGCTTCTGCTGGCGCGAGATCGATCTCGTCGTCGGGCGATGGCGGCGGGCGCTTGCGGCCGAGGGCTTCGCCCAGGGTGAGCGCGTCGCCATCCTGATGCCGAACGGGATCGCGCATCTCGCCATTGACCAGGCCGCGCTCTCGCTCGGCCTGGTGCCGGTGCCGATGCATGCCGTCGATAACGCCGACAGCATCGCCTACATCCTCGCCGATTCCGGTGCCCGGCTGCTGCTGGTCGATTCGGACACACGCTGGGATGAGATCGCAGCGGTCGGCGAGGCCCTGCCCGACCTGCGGCGGATCGTCTGCGCCGACCGGCAAACGACCTCGCCGACCGGCGATCCGCGCCTCATCGATCTGGAGGCGTGGTTGAAAGCGGCCAGCGATGCCACGCCTCCGGGCACCCGGATCGCCATCGCGCCGCACGACCTCGCCGCCATCGTCTACACCTCGGGCACGACGGGCCGGCCCAAGGGCGTGATGCTGTCGCACGACAACATCGTCTCCAACCTCAAGGCCATTCATCAGCGGCTGGCGGCCGATACCGACGACGTATTCCTGTCGTTCCTGCCGCTGTCACACACGTTCGAGCGCACCGCGGGCTACTACTACCCGATCGCCATCGGCGCCTGCGTCGCCTATGCGCGCTCGGCGAAGCAGCTGTCCGAAGATCTGGTGGAGGTCCGTCCGACCATCCTGATCTCCGTGCCGCGCATCTATGAGCGCATCTACTCGGTCATCATGCATCACCGCGCGATCGCAAACCCGCTGGAACGGGTGCTGCTCGACCTGACCATCGCGATCGGCGGCCGTCGCTTCGATGCGCAGCATGGGCGCGGGACGAGACTCTCGGCGTTCGACCGTATCGCGTGGCCGCTGCTGCAACGCCTGGTCGCCGCCAAGCTACTGGCTCGATTCGGCGGACGGCTGCACGTCGCCGTCAGCGGCGGCGCCCCGATCGCCGAGCCGGTGGTGCGGCTGTTCCTGGCGCTCGGGCTCGAGGTGCTGCAGGGCTACGGCATGACCGAGACATCGCCCGTCGTCAGCGTCAACACGCCTGACGACAACGACCCGCGCACCGTCGGCCGCGCCCTGCCGGGCATCGAGGTGCGCATCGGCGACAATGACGAGTTGATGGTGCGCGGCCCAAACGTGATGCTCGGCTATTGGCACCGGCCGGAGGAGACCGCGCGCACCAGGGAAGCCGACGGCTGGCTGCACACCGGCGACCAGGCCCGCATCGACAGCGGACGCATCACCATCACCGGTCGGATCAAGGACATCCTCGTCACCTCGACCGGCGAGAAGATTGCGCCCGCCGATCTGGAAACCGCGATCCTGACCGATCCGCTGTTCGAGCAGGCCATCGTGATCGGCGAGAACCGGCCGTTCCTGACCGCGATCGTCGTGCTCAACGCCAAGGGCTGGGCTGAGCAGCAGGCGAGGCTCGCGGCGCACGGCCAGCGCGGCAACGAGGCCGAAGCGGCCTCCCTGCTGCGCCACATTGCGCGAGCCGCGAAGGCCTATCCGTCCTACGCGACGCCGAAGGCGGTGCATTGGACCTTGGAGCCGTGGACCGTGCAGGAAGGCCTGATCACGCCGACGTTGAAGAACAAGCGTCCGGCGATCGAGCGGAGCTTTGCGAAGGAAATCGAGGCGATCTATGCAAAACGCCCGTCAGCTTCGCGGCCGTCGGCTATCGTACGAAGCTGATCTTGCAGGGCACCGCAGCAGGACATTGCGGCATTGGAGCGGGCGAAGGGAATCGAACCCTCGTATGCAGCTTGGGAAGCTGCCGTTCTACCATTGAACTACGCCCGCGCTAGCCAATGCTTAGCCGAGACCATGCGTTTCGCCAAGCGGCTTGTTTCCGCCAGACCGCCAAGGCCGCGGGGGGCAGACGCAAGAGTTCGACCACCGGCCTGATCTCCCGATCGTGATCGGCCGCAACCGCAGGCTCCGGAACGGATCGGGCCGATCGCGCTTTTGCCCGTTGGAAGCGGCGCCTCTCCCTGTTTCGCCACGCCGTGAAGGTCCTGGGAGCTCACATCATGCAAAGCCACAGCCCCGCGTCTCAGACCGCCCCCTCGAAAGCCCTCGCCGTCATGTCGGGTCCGTCGGCGCTCGACCTTTACACCCTCGGCTGCGGTCTGTTCCTGGCCGTCGCGCCCTGGCTGTTCGGCTTCGTCGGCAGCGTCGGCCGCATCAACGCTGAGTTGGCGGGGGCTGCCGTCATCGTGCTCTCGCTCGGCGGCCTTCTTGCGTTTGCCGATTGGGAGGAGTGGCTGAAGGTCGCGCTTGGAGTGTGGCTGGTTGCAGCCCCATGGCTGCTCGGATTCGTGCATACGTCGGCGATGCATGTCAGCATCGCCATCGGGATCACCGTGACCTTCCTGAGTCTGCTCGAACTGTGGCTTGCGCATGATCCCGATTTCGCCGGCGATAGGCCTGTATCGGTGAGCCGGCCGTAGCGGCTCCGGTCGATCGCGCCTCGCCTGCGTGCGGCGCCGCGTTCCGTGATCGCGATGCCGATGACAGAAATCGCAGACAGCGATCGCAACGGCACGCTTGACAACCATCACCCAAATCAGGGCAAACCCGCCCCGGTCAGGTCACGCTGTTAACACTTTGTAAACAAAGTTGATGCGGGCGATCATGACGATGATATGATGTGGTGTGGGTTGGGGTGGCGTCATGGGGCGTGGGTATACGATCTTTGATACGGCCCTCGGCCGTTGCGGCATTGCGTGGAGCGATGTCGGAATCACCGGCGTACAATTGCCGGAAGCACGGGAAATCGAGACGCGGCGGCGCCTGTTTCGCCAGTTTCCCGACGCACGGGAGCAGCGCCCGTGTTCGAATACTGAACTCGCCATCGAAGGCATCGCGGCCATGCTGCGCGGGCAGGATGTCGACTTCTCCGACGTTGCGCTCGACCTCGACGGCGTCACGCCCTTCAACCAGCGCGTCTATGATTGCATTCGCGCCATTCCGCGCGGCGAGACGCGCACCGCCGACGCGATCGCGGACGAACTGCACGTTCCCAAGGCGCTGAATTCGATCGCGCAGGCGCTGAGCAGGAATGCGCTCGTGCTGATCGTTCCCTGTCACCGCGTGCGTGACATCGGCAACGGCCTCGACAAGCCGTCGCCCAACAGCGGCATCGTCTCCAAGCGTCGGCTGCTGTCGCTCGAAGGCGCAAAGCCTCATGCGGGCCTGACGTTGTTCGACGCGTTTCTCGCCATCGACAGGCCGCGCGCATTATAAGCCCGCCTTCGCGCGTCGCGCGATATTATCTCGCACGACGCCCTCCTCTTTCCGCCGCAATGCGCTAGATTTACAGGATGACCAGCACCATCCTGTTCGAAAGCCGCGACGTCACCGTGTCCGAGTTCCGCTGTGCAGCGGTCGCTGGCGAGCGTCCCTATGTCGAGCAGTATGCCGGCTACTCGCTGTCCTATGTGCGCAAGGGCAGCTTCGGCTGCCGGCACCGCGGCCGCTTCTTCGAACTGGTCACCGGCTCGCTGCTGGTGGGCCATCCCGGCGATGAGTTCATGTGCACGCACGATCACGTCTGCGGCGACGAATGCCTGTCATTCTTCTTCGATGATGCGCTCATCGACGAGATCGGCTGCGACAGGCAGGCCTGGCGGGCTGGCGCGATGCCGCCGCTGCCGGAGCTCATGGTCCTCGGAGAGCTCGCGCAGGCCGTCGCCGCGCGCGAGCAGGACCTCGGTCTGGACGAGGTTGGACAGATCATCGCCAGCCGCTTCGTCGCGACCGCCACGGGCCGGCAGGAACGGGCGGCGACGCCGAGCCTGCGCGATCGCCGGCGCGCGGTGGAGAGCGCATTGTGGATCGACGACAATGCGGAGCGCGACATCGACCTGGCGGCTGCGGCGCACGAAGCCGGCGTCAGCCCGTTCCATTTCCTGCGGCTGTTCGCGGCGACGATCGGCGTGACGCCGCATCAATATCTGATCCGCTCCCGCTTGCGGCGCGCCGCGCGGCGTCTCAGCGAGGAGGACACGCCGGTCACCACCATCGCCTATGATTCGGGCTTTGCCGATCTGTCGAATTTCACCCGCACCTTCGCGCGCGCTGCCGGCGTGTCGCCGGCGAAGTTTCGCAAGGCCTCGCGCGGCGAGCGCAAGATTCTCCAAGACCATCTGAGCCGCCATTGATTGGATGATCCCAGCGCGTGCGGCAGCCGCATGCGAAGCATGGAGATCATCGATGTACGATCATATCGGCCTCAAGGTCGGCAATCTCGACGCCAGCGTCCGCTTCTACACGTCGGCGCTGGCGCCGCTCGGCCACATCCTCTGCTCCAAGGACGAGGCGTCGGCGGGCATCGGCCCGAAGGGGGAGCCGGCGCTGTGGCTGTATCTCGACAAGGGCGCCAGCAAGGGCGCCGCCCATATCGCGTTCCGCGCCCAGGACCACGCGGCCGTCGCCAGATTCCACAGCGAGGGGCTGAAGGCCGGCGGCAGCGACAATGGCGGCGCCGGGCCGCGCGCGGACTACAGTCCGACCTACTACGCCGCCTTCCTGATCGATCCCGACGGCAACAACATCGAAGCCGTGTGTCCGTGAGGTCGGCGCCATGGCATCCATCCAGAAGGACATTCCGATCGCAGCCCCAGCGGGTGCAGTGTGGGACGCAGTGCGGGATTTCGGCGCTGTTCATACCAAGGTGGCGCCCGGCTTCGTCACCGGCACCACGCTCGACGGCGACGTCCGCATTGTCAGCTTCGCCAACGGCAGCGTGGTGCGCGAGCAGCTGGTCGATTGCAACGATCAACGCCGACGCCTCGTCTATGCCATCAAGAACGAACGCATCAGCCAGCACAGTGCGTCGTTTCAGATCATCCCGGAAGGCGAGGAGCGCTGCCGGGTGATCTGGACCACCGACGTGCTGCCGCACGAGATCGCACCCTATATCGATCAGCAGATGGAGCTCGGCGCGCGCGCGATGCAGGACACGTTGGGCAGGCTGCGCGGATAGCGGCTCAGCCGATACGCGCCGGCGGCGGCCCGCGCGAGTCAAGGCCGCGTCCGGCCGTCAGCACGGCCGGGCGCAGCTCCAGCGCTGCGGCCGGCTTCGGGCCCCAGCGGGTGAGCATGACGCTGGCAAGCGTCAGCACCCCGAGCAGGACCATCGAGGACGCCGCCAGCATGAAGAAGTCGCCCTCGGTCGCGGCACGGCTCAGCAGATAGCTGCCACCCGCAGCGATGAAGACGAGCCGCACCGTCTGCGCCAGCACCGGACCGAGCACCCTGGCGGCACCCTGCGAGGAGAAATACATCGAGATCGCCAGGCCGATGAAGGCATACATCGGCGCCGCGACCTGCAGATAGTGCCGGCCCGCGCTGCGCGCGCTCTCGTCCTGGGTGAAGATGTCGACCCACAATTGCGGGACGATCGCGATCAGCGTCGACAGCGCGCCCACCGACGCGAATGACACCAGTCCCGCCGTCCAGGCGATGCGGCGGGCGCGCGCGATTCTCTCCGCACCGATCGCCATGCCGACCATTGGCACCGAGGCCATGCCGACGGAGAATGCGACCGTGGTCATCATGAACTCGAGCCGCGCGCCGATGCCGTAGCCGGCCAGCACGGCGGTGCCGAACGACGCCAGCATATGCGTGAAGATCGCGATCGACAGCACGGATTGCAGCGGCGAGAAGCAGGCGACGGCGCCGACCTTGAGAATGTCGGCGAACATCGCGCCGCTGATCTTCAGGCCCCGCAGCTTCGGCCGCACGCGCGCGCGGCCGGAGAACAGGTACCAGCCCATCACCGAGATGCTGACGCAGAACGCCAGCAGCGCGCCGGCGGCGACGCCGCGCATGCCGAGCCCGAGGACCAGGCTGAGCGTGCCGCCCAATACGATCTGCAGCAGCGCCGAGCTGAGGATCATGAACGACGGCAGCTTCATGTTGCCGGTGCCGCGCAGGATGCCAGCCATCGAGTTCATCAGCCAGGGCAGGATCGCGCCGCCGAAGAAGATCTGCAGATAGGCCGTGGCATGGCTCAGCACCGCGCCGCGGCCGCCGAGCACCTCCAGCAAGGCAGGGCCGAACGCCAGCATGCCGATCATGAAGGTCGCGCCGAACAATAGCGCGATCAGCAGCGCGTGCGTGGCGAGCGTCGAGGCCCGCTCGGCGTCGCCGGCGCCGAGCGCGCGCGCGATCGCCGAGGCCACGCCGCCGCCCATCGCGCCGCCGGACATCGTCATGGTCAGGATCACCAGCGGAAACACCAGCGCCATCGCCGCCAGCGCCTCGATGCCGAGCCGGCCGATATAGGAGGTCTCGGCGATGACGACGCAGGTGCCGGCCGTGTTCGCGATGATGTTGGGCCAGGCCAGCGACAGCAGGGTGCGCAGGATGGGTCCGTCGACGAGCTTGTTCCGGATCGGCTTCTCGGGGGGCGGCAATGCACGCCCCTCGCCGACCGGATTGTCGGCCAGGCCGATCTCGGACATCTCAGCTCCCCGCTCGGCCGCGCAGGCCGCGGCCGTGTTATCGTTCGATTGCTCTCGCTTTCCTAGCACGGCGCTGGCGCGCGCCCTGTGCGGCAGGCGCATTGGGGGTGCGCGGCAGACGCAGCCGCGCTCAGAGACGGAAATGCTTGGAGAGCTTCAGGCCCTGGGCCTGGTAGTTGGAGCCGATGCGGCTGCCATACATCGCATTCGGCCGCGCCAGCATCTTCTCGTAGACGAGACGGCCGACGATCTGGCCGTGCTCGAGGATGAACGGCACCTCGCGCGAGCGCACCTCGAGCACCGCGCGCGAGCCCTGCCCGCCGGCGCCGGCATAGCCGAAGCCGGGATCGAAGAAGCCGGCATAGTGGACGCGGAATTCGCCGACCAGCGGATCGAACGGCACCATCTCCGCGGCGTAGTCCGGCGGCACCTGCACGGCCTCCTTGGAGGCCAGGATGTAGAACTCGCCGGGATCGAGAATGAGGCTGCCGTCGGTACGTGCCTTGATCGGCTCCCAGAACTCCTCGACCGGATAGCCGGCGCGGCGGTCGACGTCGACGACGCCGGTGTGGCGCTTGGCGCGATAGCCCACATATCCGTTCGCATTGCTGCCGGACAGGTCGACGGAAAGCGCGACGCCGCCGGTGAGATCGGCATCGTCGCGATCCACCAGTCGCTCGGCCTGGTGCAGCGCGATCAGTTCGTCCTCCGACAGGACCGCGTCGCGATAGCGGAAGCGAACCTGGGACAGGCGCGAGCCCTCGCGCAGCAGGACCGGGAACGTCTTCGGGCTGATCTCGGCATAGAGCGGGCCGTGATAGCCCGCGCCGATCATGTCGAAGCGTCGCGTGCCGTCGGCGATCACGCGGGTGAACACGTCGAGCCGCCCGGTCGAGCTTTTCGGATTGGCGGCCGCGACGATGTCCTTGGGCAGCGCCAGGCTCTCCAACAGCGGCACGATGTAGACGCAGTTGGTCTCCAGCACCGCGCCGTCGGCAAGTGCGAATTCGTGCAGCTTGAGCTCGTCGATGCGCTCGGCGACCGTCGCGCCCGGCCCGGGCAGGAAGCTCGCACGCACGCGATAGGCGACGTCGCCGAGCCGCAGATCGAGGCTCGCCGGCTGGATCTGGCTCTCGACGAAATCATATTCGGGGATGATCAGGCCAGCCTCCGTCATCGCCACGATCATGCGATCGGGGAGGATGCCGTGGGCGTCGGGGCTGAGCGAAAACGGCAAGACCTGATCCTTTGCAGGCGCCGGAACGGCGGCTTATGGAGCCAATATAGGGTCTTTTGACCGGTTATCCGATGGCTGGCTTGACGGAAAGGCCGGTTGCGACTATGAGCACGACTTATCCCGTGGTGATTTGAGCCGGCCGGCTTGCAGCCACGTAAAATAAGTCGCTAAACAGGCCGGGGACGAATGTGATCCCGGCCTTGAGGTTTTGTCCCAGGCCGGTTTTTTTGTGCCCATCGCCCGAGGCGGTGGCCACGATGGAGGTCACATGTCGAAGTCCCCCGCGAAGGCGCCGGCGTCGTTCGCCCACTATCGTCCCGAAACGAGGCTGGTGCATTCCGGCACCTTGCGCTCCGAATTCGGCGAGACCGCCGAGGCGCTCTATCTCACCCAAGGGTTCGTCTACGCCACCGCCGAGGAATGCGAGGCGCGCTTCAAGGGCGAGGATCCCGGCTTCATCTATTCGCGCTTCTCCAATCCCACCACGGCGATGTTCGAGCGCCGCATGATCGAGCTCGAGGGCGCCGAGGCCTGCCGCTCGGCCGCAACCGGCATGGCCGCGGTCACCACGGCAATCCTGGCTCCCCTCCGTGCCGGCGACCACGTCGTCGCGGCCAAGGCGCTGTTCGGCTCGTGCCGCTACGTGGTCGAGGATCTCTTGCCGCGCTACGGCATCGAGTCGACCCTGGTCGATGGGCTCGACCTCGACCAATGGCAGAAGGCGGTCAGACCCAACACCAAGTCGTTCTTCCTGGAGAGCCCGACCAATCCGACGCTCGACGTGATGGACATCCCCGCCATCGCCGAGATCGCGCACGCCCATGGCGCGCGGCTGATCGTCGACAACGTGTTCGCCACCCCGATCTGGCAGAGCCCGCTCGCGCTCGGCGCTGACGTCGTGGTGTATTCCGCGACCAAGCACATCGACGGCCAAGGTCGCTGTCTCGGCGGTGTGATCCTGTCGTCGGAGGCGTTCATCGCCGAGCACATCCACAATTTCATGCGCCAGACCGGCCCGTCGATCTCGCCGTTCAACGCCTGGGTCCTGCTCAAGGGCCTGGAGACCCTGGCGGTGCGCGTGCGCGCGCAGACCGAGACGGCGGCGAAGGTGGCCGACTTCCTCGCCGCGCATCGGAAGATCTCGCGGCTGATCTATCCGGGCCGCGAGGACCATCCGCAGGCGGCAACCGTCCGCAAGCAGATGCGCGCCGGCTCGACCCTGGTCGGCTTCGAGGTCAAGGGCGGCAAGGCGGCTGCGTTCCGTACGCTCAACGGCCTGAAGCTCGCGCGCATCTCCAACAATCTCGGCGACGCCAAGACGCTGGTCACGCACCCGGCGACGACGACGCATCAGCGGCTGACGCCGGAGGCGCGCGCCGAGCTCGGCATCAGCGAGGGCTTCATCCGCTTCTCCGCCGGGCTCGAGCATGCCGACGATCTGATCGAGGATCTGGACGCCGCCCTGCGGGCGGCGTAGCGAATGGCGAATAGGGAGTAGCGAGTAGTGGATCTCTTCCCTATTCGCTACTCGCCATTCCCTACTCGCTTCTGATCACATCGGCCGATAGGTCGGCACCTCGGCCGGTGCGTTGATGCCGAGCTTGACCTGGCCGACCGAGCGGATGATGTCGTCGCCGAGCAACTGGGCGAAGCAGGCATAGCCCCAATCGCTCATGTGCAGGCCGTCCGAGATCACGAACTCGTTGATCGGGATCGCCTGGCGCTCGTGCCAGTCGCGCATCACCTCGAAGCGCGGGAAGATGCCGGCGTGATGCAGCTCGGCAATACGCCCGAGCAGCTTGTTCATGCGGCTGGCGTTCTCCGAGCGCTCGTTGACGCGCGGCGAATATTGCAGGTCGACCAGCACGACATCGGAGGCCGCCGCCTGGATCTTGGCGACGCCATCCTCGACCAGCCTGGCGGTCTCGGCCGGATCGAGATCGCGCAGCACGGCATTGGTGCCGACCTGCCAGATCACGAGATCCGGACGCCGGTCGATCACCGACGTCTCCAGTCGCTTCATCATCTCCGGCGCATCCTCGCCGCCGACGCCGGCATTGATGACGCTGATGTCGACCATGGGATATTGCCGGCGCAACTGCGCGGCGAGCCGGTTCGGATAGGTGTAGTCCGGCGCGCTCGCGCCAAAGCCCTGCGTCGACGATGAGCCGAAGGCGACGATCACGACCGGCAGGCCGGAGGCGAGCTTGTTGGCGACGTGCGGCAGCGAAATGAAGTTCTTCTTGGCGACACCCTTCGGCGGCAGGCACGGCACGCGGTTGAAGATGTCGGTGGCCGATTTGGCGACCTGCTTGACCTTGTCGATCGCCCGCTCGGTGATGCTGCGCGATTGCGGCGGCGTGGCCGCGATGGCCTGCCCGGCTGCAGCCGGCGGCTGTGCATCGGTCATGGCCGGCGCGGTCGTCGCCGCGGGCGGCGAGGTCGTGGCCGCCGGGCGCACCGCGGCGATCGGCCCGCGCATCTGATCGTTCGCCTGCGCCAATGTGATGTGACCGATGCTCGGTCGCAGCTCGCTGATCAACGGAGGCTTCGGACCGGAGCTCTTCACATCGGAAAACGCGGCGGGTGCAGCCGGCGCTGCGCTCTGCGCCCGTACCTTCTGCGGGCTCAGCGCGAGGGCGATGGCAATGACCGCAACGGCCGAAAGCTTCTCCCATGTCCCGGATACGCGGTGACACTCATTCGACGTCATGAACGACATAATCCTAGTTCTGCTGCGCCGGCCCGATATGCGCCGCGTCGATGATGAACTTCGACAGCGCCCGGCCGATGCAGTCATGAACCTGCCTGGCCAGCTCGACCCCGTGCGTCGGATTGAACAGGTCGAAATCGCCCTGCTCGTTCCACTGCCGCATGATGGCAAACCGATCGAACAGCGGGATGTCGCGCTGCTGCGCCACCACACGCATGTTGTCGACATAGGGCGGCACGGAGATCAATGTTTCCGTCCGCGGACTGTATTGCAGGTTCATCAAGACGACGTCAGCTCCCGCCTTCTGCAGCGTCGCCACACCGTCGTCGACCGCCTGCCGGAACTCATCAGGATCGATAGACCGCATGGCGTCGACCGTGCCGGTCTGCCAGATGACCAAATTAGGCCGTTTTCCTTCCACCAGTTTAACGAGATTGCCCGCGACCTCCTCGGCCGTCTTCTTGGGCTGCAGCTCGACGCTGAGATTGACGGTGACGGCCGGCAGCTTGTCCTTCAGCGCCGCCTGCAGACGGGCGGGGTAGGCATTTGCGTCGGAGGTGCTGACAATGGAGGATGAGCGGCTTCCGACGACGAGAATATCCAGCGTGCGGCCATTCTTGACGGCGTCTGCAACCTTCGGGAGCGGGCTCTCGGTTGTCAGCAGGTAGGCCGGCACCTCGCAGTTCTGCGGCGCATCTTCCGCGCGCGCGGAGGCCGCCAGCGAAACAGCCAGCGCTGCGATACCCAACCTTAACCACGAGACGGACTTCATCAGCCCCCTCCCGCCAGATCGGCGTTGCTGCGCGCACCTTTTCGCGCGGCCCCCTTATCGGCCTCACGCTTGTACCACGAAATCAACGACGCCACCCCCCACATGATGAGGATGCCGCAAAGGCTGATCACCGCGTGCATCATGGCGCCGCCGGACACTTCGGCAAGGACGAAGTGGCCCGCAAACGCCAGAAACACGCCAAGACAGAAGATCTCGAGCGAGTGTTGCCCACAAACAATCAGCGGACGCAGCCACGGCGACTTCAAGAGCGGCCAATCCTTGCGCAAATAGTGCACGGTGAGTGCTGCAAGTGCGAGAAAATGCGCGAAACGCAACACGTCAAGGTCGGTCTTGTCGATCGGATACATCCACTGCTCGATTCGGCGCGGCATCAGATGGCCGAGCTGCGGAATGTACCAGGTCAGGGTCACGCAGAAGGCCGCGACCAGATAGGCGACGCAGAGCCCGAGCGTGATCGGTGAGTTGATGATGCGCGACATGCGCTGGGCGCCCCCGAGCGCGCACCAGGCCCCGAACACGAACAGGAGCTGCCAGGCGAACGGGTTGAACGCCCAGAAGCCGTTCGGATAGGCCGTCAGATAGAGATCGAGCTCCCAGGTGAGTGCGTAGAGAACGACCGAGAGCCCGAGCGTGACGTCAGGACGCCAGCGCATCAGCCACAGGATCAGCGGCAGGAACAGCATCAGCACGATGTAGAGCGGCAGCACGTCCATGTTGACGGGGCGGAAGCGCAGGATCAGCGCCTGCACGATCGTCACGTCCGGCTGCTTGAGAAAGTCCATGATCCCCATCTCTTCGGTGTAGAGCGGGTTCTCGAAGCTGGTCGCGACGTAGGAGATCTCGGCAAGGAAGATCGTGAACAGGAAGACGTGGGCGACGTAGATCTGCCAGACGCGGCGCAGGATGCGCGCGGTGGCGACGATGAAGCCGGCATCCTGCATCGCCCGGCCATAGACGAATGCCGCCGTGTAGCCGGAGATGAAGATGAAGATCTCGGTGGCGTCGGAGAAGCCGTAGTTGCGGATCGTGAACCAGGTCAGCAGGTTCGGCGGCAGGTGGTCGATGAAGATCAACCATAGCGCCAGCCCGCGAAACAGGTCGAGCCGCAGCTCGCGCTCGCCGACCGCCGGGAAGGTGATCGCAGGCGCAGCGGTGGTGGCGGGTGCAGCGGTGACGGCCGGCGCGGCCGCGACGGCAGATGCAGATGCAGCCGCGCTCGCCGCGGCGGCAGTCTCCGCAGCCGGCGCGGGTGCGGCGCTGGCGGCGGGGGCGGACGGTCCGGCAGGGCGATCGACAATCGACGTCATCAGGCACCGCGTCAAGGCTGCCAGCCTTCGAGGCCCGGCAGGGGAAATGTAGGGCTGCGCAGATTTTACGCAAGCGATGAAGGACTTATCAGCTGGGCCGTGCCCAGTTTTTCGACCTTGGCGGACGGTTGGTGGGCGATCGCACGACGCAGGACAGGTCGATCCGCCCCCAGGGTGCTGCCTGCCGCGCCCGATCCGAGTCTAAGGAACGGATCGCGCGTACGGCCGACAAAGTCCGCGATTCTTGTGCCATAATGCGGAACTGTGTTGAAAGCACGATGGCGTCGCGATTGGTTCCGGCGCGGGTTTCCGCTACAATGCCACCATGTATCGCGCCGTGACTCGCCACATCGAAGTGACCGTCGAACCGAACTTCCTGCCTGAGAAGTCGTCGGTGGCCGATGGCCGCTGGTTCTGGTCCTATACCGTCGTCATCACCAACAGCGGGGAGGAGACAGTGCGGCTGCGCAGCCGGCACTGGATCATCACCGATGGGATCGGCCGGCAGCAGGAGGTCCGCGGCGAGGGCGTGGTCGGCGAGCAGCCGGTGCTCGCGCCGGGCGAGCGCTTCGAATACACCTCCGGTGTCCCGCTCACCACCGCGTCCGGCTTCATGGCCGGCTCGTATCAAATGGAGAGCGAGAGCGGTGAGCACTTCGACATCGCCGTGCCGGCCTTCTCGCTCGACAGCCCCGAGGGCAAGCGGGTGTTGAACTAGCTGAGAAGGCATGCAGTCCGACTGCCCCAAGTCTCGTCTGCTCGCTGTCTCTTGTGCTGCAATACGACAGATCCTGCACCCACGCCGCACGTCATCGTTCTCGCGACGCGTCCCGCGCCCGAGCCTTGTCCATTCATCCGCCCTCTGCAAATAGAGGGCGCAGGGAAGGCCGGGCCTCGGCTGAGGCCTGCGGCCCGCCTGCAGAAAAAAATGCAGGCGGCAGGTACCACAGGTTCAGCCGGAACGACCCGGCCCTCCCTGCGCGACGGTTTTAACGGCTGCTTCGCGTTCTCCCTGGTGCGCCGGGCTTGTTGGCCACCATCCTCAACGCGAAGCGGAGCTTCAGCGTGAGTTGATATCAGCATCGGGATATCAGGACCGCGCGACTTGACCGTACGTGCATCGCCGTTCGTCCGCGCAGACTGAACTACGCTGCAGCAACACACGCCCGTCGCCTCCCACTGCCAACGGTCCGTGACGGTCGCGAAACGCCCCTCATGCGGCAACAGGATGCGCGGAAATGTGCCAGTGATTTGCCCGACGGCACAAGTTGTTTGTTGCTGCGACCAATCAACGCGACGGGCAAGGATGTGGCGTCGATCAGCTGGAAAACCGATCTTCAACAACGAACTAATCGAAATCGCCGGCGCACACGAACTCCCGACATTCTCTCCGACGCCGCGCGACGCAGCCTATCAAGCGTCATCGCGAGGAGCGAAGCGACGACGCGATCCAGAGCTGTCGAAGCGACTCCGGATCGCGTCGCTGCGCTCGCGATGACGTACGGAGGGCTGTCGCTCGACCACGATCGCTACGACGCGCGGAGCGAGCGCAACAGAGTCAGTTCTCCGTCACGCCGGCTTCGTGCGGGGTGAAGTGATAGACCGAGGAGCAGAACTCGCAGGTGACGACGACCTTGTCGTCCTTGACCATGTCGGCGCGGTCCTGGGGCGAGAAGCTCTTCAGCATGTTGGCAACCGCATCGCGCGAGCAGGAACAGCGCGCCTGCAGCGGCACGAGGTCGAACACGCGCACGCCGCGCTCATGGAACAGGCGATACAGCAGCCGCTCGCCCGACAGCGCGGGATCTATCAGCTCGATATCCTCGACGGTCGCGACCAGCGACTGGCCCTCGACCCAGGCCTCGTCCTCCTCGATCGCATGCAGCTCGGTGCCTTCGGGCGCATCGCCGGGATGCAGGTCGGCTTGGCGCAAGCGCTCCGGCGCCTGCGGCAAAAATTGCGTCAGGAGGCCGCCGGCACGCCAGCGGTGCTTGCCGCCGCTCCACTCCTCGCCGACGGCGAGGCGCACGCGGGTCGGGATCTGCTCGGAGCGCAGGAAGTATTCATGAGCGGCCTCCTCCAGGCTGCCGCCGGTGAGCGCGACCAGCCCCTGGTAGCGGCTCATGTCGGCGCCCTGGTCGATGGTCATCGCCAGATGCCCCTTGCCGAGCAGGCCGCCGGAATCCTTGGCCTCAGCCAGCCGGGCTTCGTCGAAGCGGGCATAGGCACGCAGGCGGTCGGGTGCCTGGAAGTCGACCACCAGGAACGACACCGGGCCGTCGGTCTGGGTCTGCAGGATGAAGCGGCCGTCGAATTTCAGCGCGGAGCCGAGCAAGGTCGTCAGCACGATGGCCTCGCCGAGCAGCTTGCCCACGGGCGCGGGATAAGCGTGCTTGGTGAGAATGTCGTCGAGCGCCGGGCCCATGCGGGTCAGTCGCCCACGCAGATCGAGCGCCGCGACCTCGAACGGCAGCACGGCGTCGTCGACCGGCACCGCCGAGGGGGCGCGGCTGGTATCGAGGTTGATGTCGGTGTCGGGGGGATTGGTTGTCATGGGGCGTATTTGGGGATGATTGAAACGAATGGAAGGGCATCCCCGGCTGTCGTCCCGGCCTTGAGCCGGGACTCATACCGCGGATGCTATCGAGGAACGCCGGTGGTAGTCGCCGACGCTAAGCCGTAACCGACGAACCACGATCGCTCCAACTACGCCGAGCAACGGCCACAGCTGCAAATCAGTTCGATCACGCGGTATGGGTCCCGGCTCAAGGCCGGGACGACACCGGTGAAATTGCGCCGTCGAACCCTAAGCCCGCTCGCCGAAGCACCAGGCCAAGATGCCCTTCTGCGCATGCAGGCGGTTCTCGGCTTCGTCGAACACCACCGACTGCGGGCCGTCGATCACCTCGTCGGTGACCTCCTCGCCGCGGTGGGCCGGCAGGCAGTGCATGAACAGCGCCTCGGGCTTCGCCAGCGACATCAACTTGGAATTGACCTGATAGGGCTTGAGCAAATTGTGCCGATGCTCGCCATCCTTGTCGCCCATCGACACCCAGGTGTCGGTGACGACGCAGTCGGCGCCGGCGACAGCGACTTCCGGATCGTGGCCGAGATGGATGTCGGCCCGGGTGGCGCGGATGAAATCCTTCATCGGCTTGCCGGGCGACAGCTGCGGCGGGGTGGCGACGTTGAGCCGGAACTTGAAGCGCTCGGCGGCATGGGCCCAGGAGGCCAGCACGTTGTTGTCGTCGCCGGTCCAGGCCACGGTGCGGCCCTCGATGGAGCCGCGATGCTCCTCGAAGGTCATCACGTCGGCCATCACCTGGCAGGGATGCGAGCGCCGGGTCAGGCCGTTGATCACGGGCACGGTGGCATGCGCGGCAAGCTCGAGCAGCGCCTCGTGGCTGAGGATGCGGATCATGATGGCGTCGACATAGCGCGACAGCACGCGCGCGGTGTCGGCGATGGTCTCGCCGCGGCCGAGCTGCATCTCGGTGCCGGTCAGCATGATCGCCTCGCCGCCGAGCTGGCGCATGCCGACGTCGAACGACACGCGCGTGCGCGTCGACGGCTTGTCGAAGATCATCGCCAGCACCTTGCCCTCGAGCGGCTTCTTCGCCGGCTCGCGCGCCTTCAAGGTCTTCTTCATCGCGCTGGACAGCGCCAGCACGTTGCGCAGCTCCTCCACCGGCATCTCGGTGAGATCGAGGAAATGACGCGGCGTATTGCCCATGGTCTTGCTCATGATGCGGCCGCCTGCTTGGCAGGCGCGCCCGACAGCGCCGCACAGGCGCGATCGAGCATCTCGACCGATTGTTCGATTTCGGATTCGTTGACGATCAGCGGCGGCAGGAAGCGCACGACGTTGTCGCCCGCGCCGACGGTGAGCAGCTTCTGATCGCGCAGCGCCGTGACCAGATCGCCCGACGGCACCACCGCCTTGACGCCGATGAGAAGGCCCTCGCCGCGGATCTCGGAGATGATGTCGGGATGACGATCGAGAACGGCGGCGAGCTTCTGCTTCAACAGCAACGACATCTTGCGGACGTGATCGAAGAAGCCGGGCGCCAGCATCACGTCGAGCACGGCGTTGGCCGCGGCGACCGCCAGCGGATTGCCACCGAAGGTCGAGCCATGCGAGCCCGGCGTCATGCCCGACGCGGCCTCGGCCGTCGCAAGCACGGCGCCGATGGGAAAGCCGCCGCCGAGCGCCTTGGCCAGCGACATCACGTCCGGCGTGACGCCGAGCCAGCGATGCGCGAACAGATCGCCGGTGCGGCCCATGCCGGTCTGGACCTCGTCGATGACCAGCAACAAACCGTTGTCGTCGCAGAGCTGGCGCAGCGCCTTGTAGAACGGCAGCGGCGCGGTGCGCACGCCGCCCTCGCCCTGCACCGGCTCGACCAGGATGCCGGCGGTGTGCGGACCGATCGCCTTCTTCACTGCTTCGATGTCGCCGAACGGAACCTGATCGAAGCCGTCCATCGGCGGACCGAAGCCGTCGAGATATTTGGCCGAACCTGTCGCGGCGAGCGTGGCGAGCGTGCGGCCGTGGAACGCGCCTTCGAACGTAATGATACGATACCGTTCGGGATGTCCCTTGGCGGCGTGATATTTGCGCGTGATCTTGATCGCGCCTTCCATCGCCTCCGCGCCCGAATTGGCGAAGAATACGTAGTCGGCAAAGCTCTGCTCGCACAGCCGCGCGGCAAGGCGCTCGCCATCCGGGCTCTTGAACAGGTTCGACATGTGCCAGAGCTTGGCCGCCTGCTCCTGCAGCGCCTTGACCAGATGCGGATGCGCATGGCCGAGCGAATTGACTGCGACGCCCGAGGTGAAATCGAGATAACGGTCGCCATTGGTCGCGATCAGCCACGCGCCTTCGCCGCGCTCGAACGAAAGATCGACCCGGGCGAATACGGGGAGGAGATGCGTAGCGGCAACACTGGTCATGGCGGATCACATGAGCTGACGGGCCGGCCGAGACACGCGCCACGCGGCGCCATCGCGCATCAGGGACCCCACCCTGGAAAACAAAATGTGCCGCCTTTTCAAGGCGGCACGTGCATCTATTGTATGCGGGCAGCGGTGGGAGTCAACTACGCGTCAGCTGATGCATGGGGGGCCGGCCCGTGAGATTCCGGACGCCTGACACGCCTCGAGACACGCCACAGGGAACCACGGAATGTGTGGACTGCGGCCGCCGACTCTTGCGCGGGAGTCACGCCATATTGTAGCGTTTTCAACGTCGAGTACGACATCTCGTGCGGCAGTTCTGATCCCTCTCGAAGTTCTCTGAGTTTGCGTAACGTCCGGGTGCCTTGCGCGTGCCCGGCGAGGGACAAGGGATTCTGCCGCCAGGGATTTTCTTGAGACAGCATCGCAGCGCCGTCCCGGAATTGGCCGGCGCAACGCGAAGGGAAAGGTTCGATGACCGTATTGACCTGGTCCGACGATCGCGTCGAGCAACTGAAAAAACTCTGGGAAGCCGGACTGTCGGCCAGCCAGATCGCCGCGGAACTCGGAAACGTGACGCGCAACGCCGTGATTGGCAAGGTGCACCGGCTGGGCCTGTCCGGCCGCGCCAAGAGCCCGGCCACCGCGGCACCGCGCCAGCGCAAGGCGGCCCGCCCGGCACAGCCGATGATGCGGGTGGCGCGCCCGGTGGCGCGCGGCAACACGGCGCTCGCACAGGTTTTCGAGGTTGAGGCGGAGCCCGATCCGGTTGCATTCGACAACGTCGTGCCGATGAACCAGCGGCTGTCGCTGCTGGAGCTCAACGAGGCGACCTGCCACTGGCCGGTCGGCGATCCCTCGAGCGCGGATTTCTTCTTCTGCGGCGGCAAGGCGCTTTCCGGCCTGCCCTATTGCGCGCAGCATTCGCGCGTCGCCTATCAGCCCGCGGCCGACCGCCGCCGCCAGCCGGCGAAGTCGACCACGCGCTGACGAGGGGGCCGCGACGGGCGACGAGGATGCTCCGCATCGCCCCGGGATCTCCGGCGGCCTCAACTCACAACGACCATGGACGTGAGCCCGGCCCGCGCCGGGCCGCAGATGCGACGGGCGATCAGGCGCCCCGCGCCGGCTTCGACTGCGGAAAGCACGCCGTGAAGGCGGCACCGTTGCGCGGCACGCTTTCGATCAGCAGCCGGCCGCGATGGCGGTTGAGGATGTGCTTCACCAGGGAGAGGCCGAGCCCGGTGCCGCCTTGCGCGCGGCTGTCGCCGACATCGACGCGATAGAAGCGCTCGGTCAGGCGCGGCAGATGCTCGGGCGCGATGCCGGGGCCGAAATCGCGCACCTTGACCCGGATCTCCGGCGCGTTCTCGGCGGAGACGGCCTGCTCCAGCGAGACGATCACGCGCCCGCCCGAGGCGCCGTATTTCAGCGCGTTTTCGATCAGGTTCTCGAACACGCGCAGCAGCTCCTCGCGGTCGCCGGCGATCGCCACCGGCACGTCCGGCAGGCTGGTCTCGATCACCACCTGGCGCTCGCGCGCCAGCGACTCCAGCCCGTCGGTGACCTGGCGGATGATGGGGACGACGTCGACCATGGCGTGGGGCTGGACATGCGCCGACAGCTCCACCCGTGACAGCGACAGCAGATCGTCGATCAGCCGCGCCATGCGCGTCGCCTGGATGTGCATGATGCCGAGGAAGCGCTCGCGCGCCTTCGGATCGTCCTTGGCCGGCCCCTGCAGCGTATCGATGAAGCCCGAGAGCGCCGCCAGCGGCGTGCGCAGCTCGTGGCTCGCATTGGCGACGAAGTCGGCGCGCATTTCCTCGACCCGGCGCAGCGGGGTCAGATCGTGGAACGTCATCAGCATGCATTTGTCCGTGCCGCCGAACGCCGTCGGCACCGGCACCGGCGTGATGATCAGCTCCATCCAGCGATCGACCGGAACGTGATCGTGATAGGTGGCACGGCGGATCTCGGTGGTGGCGATCGCCTCGCGCAGCGCAGTGATGATCTCCGGCGTGCGCAGCGCGAACTGGGCGAGCTCGCCCTTGCGCAGGGCCGGCGCGAGCTGCGCGGCAGCGGCATTGAGGTGGATGACTCGGCCGGCGCGGTCGAGCAGCACGGCGGGATCGGGGATGCCCTCGACCACCGCGCTGACGGCCGGCGCCTCGACCGGGTTGGCGTGGCGCTCCTCCTCACGCTTGGCGACCGCGCCATGCAGCCGCCACGGCACCAGGGCGGCGGCGGAAATACACAGGAATACCGCCAGGGCCCGCAGCGGCAGCAGCTCGTCCAGCAGCACGAGCCCGGCAAGCGCGAGCGCCGCAGCGAGCAGGATGATCGCGGAATGGCGCAGCCGGTCCGGCCAGGGGGTGAAGATCGAGAGCGGCGTGTCGGAGGGAGCGTCGAGGGCCATCTCGTCCTACTGTTCCCTTGAGCTGGCGTCAGGCACCGGAATCGCTGCGTTTCCTCACAAAAGCGGCTTCCGGTGGGGGGCCCGGATCGAGGCTGAGCGCGGCCTGCCGCAGCCGTTTCGACCGCGTGCTGATGATAACCTCGCGAAACGTCAGCAAGATTACAGAAATGAGGAACGGCGCCAAATAATACAGCATCCGGAACAGGAGCATTCCGGCCAGCAGCTCCTCGCGGTCCATCTGCCACAGCCCCACCAGCATCGCGGCGTCGAACACGCCGAGCCCGCCGGGGGAATGGCTGGCGAAGCCGAGCAGGGTCGCCGAGACGAAGATCACAGCCACCACGACGAAGCCGAGATTGGGCTCGTCCGGCACCAGCACATACATCGCCAGCGCGCAGAAACCGAGGTCGATGATGCCGATCGCGATCTGCAGCAGGGTCAGAGGGCCGCTCGGCAGCACCACGGTCCACGGCCCGCGGCCGACCACGCGCGGCTTGGTCCATACCCAGGCGACATACCCCAACAGACCGACCAGGATCGCGATCGCCACCATGCGGTTGACCCAGGGCGGCAGCTGGTCGATCGAGGCGGCTGCCTCCGGATGATAGCTGATGCCGAGCCCGAGCACGGCCGCATTGCCGAGCCAGAACGTCAGGCCGGCAAGGAAGCAGATCTTGGCGACGTCGATGGCGTTCAGCCCATGGGCCGAATAGACGCGGTAGCGCACGGCACCGCCGGTGAAGACGCTGGCGCCGACATTGTGGCCGATCGAATAGCTGGTGAAGGCGGCCAGCGCGTTGACGCGGTAGGGCACGTGGTCGTGGCCAATCGCGCGCACCGCGAACAGATCGTAGAAGGTCAGCGTGAAATAGCCGGCGGCGACGAACAGCGCGGCGAGCGCGATCTGATGCGGCTCCGTGCTCTTGATCGCCTCGAGCACCTCGTAGGTGTCGATGCCGCGCAGCATGTGGTAGAGGACGTAGCAGGCGACCGCGATCACAGCGATGCTGATCAGCACGCCGAGCTTGTGCAGGACTTGCTTCTCGCGCAGGAACGTGGCCGCTCTGCGTATGGCTTCAAGCATCTACACCTCTCACCGTGATCCGATCACGACGGCCGGGGACGCCGCGCCCCGGAGGCCGCAGCATCATGTGCGCATACAACGCCCTCGTAGCGCGTTTCGACGCATTGGGGAACACGGAGCGTGCGAACAAAAGCGTACACATGGATATACTTAGCAGGCTTTGCGGAAATGCGATGCACCGTTTTGCCGCACATGAGGCAAGACATCAGGCAAAGGCATCGGACAAGGCATCATGCTGGACGGCGGGGCAGCGCACGTCCCCGCCAGCCTGCAAACCCCAGGTTAAACTTTGGTGAGGAACGCGAATCTCCGGGGCTTCCGGGGCGCCCAGCGGTTCGGCGGGTCAGCATGACTCAACGATAAGCGCGAGCTGCGCGTTTGACAGGTTCGCGCCTCGTCAAACCTTCGTGTCTCGCAGTTGCGATGACCCGGGGCACGCGGACGGCGGGCGCGCCGCCGCAGTCTCGGCAGATGGCGTCGGGTGCAGTCCGGGGCGGCGGTCTCAGGCCGCCGATTTCGTCCGCATGCTGCGGATCACCACCAGCGCCCGAAGCCAGGTGCCGATGGCGCAGCCGACGAGGTAGGGCACGAACATGATCAGCAGCAGCTCGAGCCAGTAGCCGGCCCGGCCGGGAATCAGGCAGGCCACGGCCGTCGCGACCAGGCCGGCGGCCAGCGCCGCCAGCAGCCAGGTCAGCCAGCCCGACACGCGCGGGGCGCGATGCACCACGGCGACCCAGCCCATCGCCAGCCCGATGGCGAATGCGCCGGCCAGCCAGCCCCAGTGAAAGGCAACGAGATAGGCCATGACCTTACCTCACCACGAATTCGATGCGCCGGTTCTGCGCCCGGCCGTCGGCGGTGTCGTTGGCGGCGACCGGCTGGGTGCTGCCATAGCCGATCGCGCTGAAACGGTCGGCCGGCAGTCCGGCCTTGACCAGATAATCGACCACCGCCTGGGCGCGCTTCTGCGACAGCACCTGATTGGCGGCAGAGTCGCCGTCGGCATCGGTGTGCCCGATGATCTCGACATTGGCGGAGGGACAGCGGAACGCGATCTCGACGAGGCGGTCGAGCAGACCGGTGGAATCCCTGTCGAGGTCGCTGCGGCCGGTCTCGAACCGGATCTTGGCCTTGCCGAGCAGGTCGGAGAACAGCTGCTGGCACACCGTGGGATCGACCGGGGCGGCTGCCGGCTTCACCGTGATGTCGGCCTTCACCTGCCAGCCCTGTGGGACATCTTTGGCGAGCCCGGTCCGGATCTGGGCCGCTGCGGCGTCGTAAAGCGCATCACCGGAAATCTTGATGTCACGGTCGGACACCACCAGCGTGCCGGTCGACAGCCGTGACAAGGCGCCCAGCGCCGGCACCACCGCATTCACGAAATTGGTTGGCGCGCCGAGGCTGTTCTTGAGATTGTCGACGACCTTCTCGCTGAAGAATTTGCGCGATGAAGAGCCGACGACGACGGCGTGGATGTTCTCGTCGGGAACGTTGCCTGCAAGCGTCACGGTGACCGCGACCGGGTCCTTGTAGGCCTGGAAGACATAGGGCGGCGCCTTGACCTCGTTGCTGGCGACCTTGAAGCCGTCCGGCAGCTTTCCGAGCGCGGCCGCGATCGCCTCGCGGCCGCCGAGCTCGCGCGCCATGCCGGACAATGTGACGTCGCCGTCGGAGATCGTGAACTTGCCGTCCTTCAGCTTGGCGATCTGGCCGATCAGCAGCAGCGCCACATCCTCGAAGCGCGCCGGCGCGCCGCGCGCCAGGCCCATCTGATCCGCGACCTCCACGCCCGGCAACGCCGCCCGGGTCGCGTCCATCAGCTTGCCCTTCAAGGCGGGCAGCGGCGCGCTGCCGCCCAGCGTCACCCGGACGACGTCGCGCTCGGCCGACCAGACGAAGGGCTTGGCCTCGGGGACCAGCCGCGTCTCGTCGTTGACGAGCCGCACGCCGGCCACGCCGTCGACCGCAGCAACCGCATCGCGGCGTCCGGCCTCGGAAAACGCATTGGCGCGCAGCGAGACATCGCGGCCGTCCACCGTGATGCTTGTCCTGTCGAGCACCGCCCCCGTCAGGACGGCCGAACTGCGTCCGGCGAGATCATTCTCCAGGGGAACGGTGCTGGTCCAGGCCGCGAGGCCCCAAAGCACGATCAGCGGAATGACGCCAGGCCACCATTTCCCGCTCCACCTGAAAAGTCCGCGCATTCGTCATCCGTCGCATCGAGGAAGCAGAGAGAAAACAAACCCTTGCATGCCTGTCAAACCGGAAATGAGGAGCGCCGCACGGTACGTTGTGACCGCAGGCTAAGGTTTTCTTCAATCATTCGTCGGTAACCTTGTCCCGACACTCACCGGGCCGCATATTTCAGATGAGGCGATTTCGCAAAACCTTTATCCGTGCCGGCCTGGAAGCGCTGTATCTGAGCGGCGCGCATGTCTGGCTGCGCCCGATCTTCTCGGGCGTGGGTGCGATCTATACGCTGCATCATGTGCGGCCGCACCGCGACGCCGATTTCCAGCCCAATTGTCACCTCGAGGTCACGCCGGATTTCCTGCGCGAGATGTTGTCGCACCTGCGCGACCACGACATCGAGATCATCACCCTCGACGAGTTGCACAGCCGGCTGGTGGCGAAGGACTTCTCGCGCCGCTTCGCCTGCTTCACCTTCGACGATGGCTATCGCGACAATCGCGACTTCGCGCTGCCTGTCATGCGCGAGTTCGATGCGCCGTTCACCATCTATGTGACGAGCGATTTCGCATCGGGACTGGGCCGGCTCTGGTGGGTGACGCTGGAGCGGCTGGTCGCGAAGACTGACGCGATCGACATCGAGATCGGCGGGCTGTCGCTGCAGCTCGATGCATCGACGCCGGCAGCCAAATGCGTGACGTTCCAGCGCCTGCACGACTGGCTGCGCGCACTGCCGGGCGAGCACGACGTCCGGCGTGAGATCAGCGCGCTGTGCGCGCGCTACGACGTCGACGAGGCCTCGATCTGCCGTGAGCTCTGCCTGTCCTGGGACGAGCTCCGGGCGCTGTCGACTGAGCCATTGATCTCGATCGGCGCGCATTCGATCAGTCACTGCAATCTCGCCAAGCAGACCGAGGAGACGGCGCGCATCGAGATCGCCGACAGCCGTGCTCGGATCGAGAACGAGTTGCAGCGGCCGGTGCTGCACATGGCCTACCCCTACGGCGACCGCGCCGCCGCTTCCCAGCGCGAATTCGTGCTGGCGGCCGCGAGCGGCTACAAGACCGCCGTCACCACCCGGCCCGGCATGATCTTCGCGGAAAGCGCCGATCATCTCACGGCCCTGTCGCGCGTCTCGCTGAACGGCCATTACCAGCACGCCCGCGTGCTGCCGGTGCTGACCTCGGGCGCGGCCACCGCGATGTGGAACGGCTTCCGCCGCATCGACGCGGCATAGGCCCCGCCATAACGTTCCCCCGATTGAATTGCGGCGATTTCGTGCGACTGCGTCTCACTTGACGTGCTGGCGCGTCCCGCTCACAAGCGCGCATGACATAAGGAAAGGGAGGCTTCATGCTCAGGAACTTGTTCTCACTCGAAGGACGCATCGCGCTCGTCACCGGCGGCTCGCGCGGCATCGGCAAGATGATCGCATCCGGCCTGCTCGCGCATGGCGCGGCGAGGGTCTACATCACCGCGCGCAAGGCAGGGCCCTGCGAGGCGACCGCCAAGGCACTGACGACCGAATATGGCGGCGAATGCGTCGCGCTGCCGATCGACATTTCGACGATGGCCGGCATCGAGACGCTCGCGGGCGAGATCAAGAAGCGCGAGCCCAAGCTCGACATCCTCGTCAACAATGCGGGCGCGGCGTGGGGCGCCGACTTCGACGAATTCCCGGAGAGCGGCTGGGACAAGGTGATGAACCTCAACCTCAAGACGCCGTTCTTCCTGACCAAGGCGCTCGCAGCTCCCTTGCGTGCGGCGGCCAGCGCCGAACGGCCGGCAAAGGTCATCAACATCGCCTCGATCGACGGCATCTTCGTCAACCCGCTCGAGACCTACTCCTATGCGGCGAGCAAATCCGGCCTGATCCATCTGACGCGGCGCATGGCGGCCAAGCTGATCAAGGACCACATCGTGGTGACCGCGATCGCGCCCGGACCGTTCAAGTCCGACATGAACAAGGCCGCGCGCGACAACGCCGACGAGGTCGCCTCGCGCGTGCCCGCTGGGCGCATCGGCACCGACGAGGACATGGCGGGGACGGCGATCTTCCTCGCCTCGCGCGCGGGCGACTACGTGGTCGGCAATACGATCGCGGTCGATGGCGGCATCGTCTACGCGAACCCCGGCATTCCGGGCGCGGGCTGGGACAGCTGAGAATAGCGAATAGCGAATAGCGAATAGCGAATAGCGAATAGCGAATAGCGAATAGCGAATAGCGAATAGCGAATAGCGAATAGGCTACTTCCCCTATTCGCTACTCGCAACTCGCTATTCGCCTCTCATCAAGTTTCGATCTTCACGTACTCGAAGTCCCCCGGCTTGTTGTCGATCCCGACCTTCGGGGGCGCGATCCACGAGGCGTATTCGCCGATCTCGGTGACCGGCTTCATCAGCGAAGAGATGTAGGCGCCGTCGTCGGCCGACGGCAGCCAGTCGCCCTTGCGCTTCGCCCACGTGCCCTCGTCGATCAGGATGCCGTCGGGCGTCGCATGGACGTCCTTGAACTCGCCGATGGCGCGGTGGAAGGCGGTATGCGGCAGCTTGAGCTGGAAGTCGTAGCCTGCGGTCGTGATGATCTTGTTCCAGCGCAGCAGGCCCTTGACGCAGTCCTGCGAGTAGTCGTCGCGCAGGCGCATGTTGAGCGCGGTCAGCGCCGGCTCGTCGACCCGCTTGATCTCGCCGTCGACCAGCTTGAGCACCGGATAGGTCGAGTTCTTGAGCTGGTGATCGTCCTGGATCTGGGTCTCGTGATAGCGGCCCTTGATGCCAGCATTGAAGGCATTGGCCGCGTTGGTCGAGACCTCCGAGCCGAACAGGTCGAGCGACAGCGTGTAGTGCAGGTTCAACTTCTTCTGGATGGTCGGCAGGTCGATCACGCCCAGCGCGCGGACCTTGGCGATGTCGGTGGGATCGTCGATCCCGGCCTCGCGCATCGCCTCGACCGTGCGCTGGATGACGCGGCCGACGCCGGTCTCGCCGACGAACATGTGATGCGCCTCCTCCGTCAGCATGAAGCGGCAGGTGCGCGACAGCGGATCGAAGCCGGACTGCGCGAGCGAGTGCAGCTGCATCTTGCCGTCGCGGTCGGTGAAGTAGGTGAACATGAAGAACGACAGCCAGTCCGGCGTCTTCTCGTTGAAGGCGCCGAGCATGCGCGGGCTGTCCGCATCGCCCGAGCGGCGGCGCAGCAGCTCGTCGGCCTCCTCGCGGCCGTCGCGGCCGAAATATTTCTGCAGCAGGTAGACCATCGCCCAGAGGTGACGGCCCTCCTCGACGTTGACCTGGAACAGGTTGCGCATGTCGTAGAGCGACGGCGCCGTCTTGCCGAGATGGCGCTGCTGCTCGACCGAGGCCGGCTCGGTGTCGCCCTGGATCACGATCAGGCGGCGCATCAGCGCGCGATATTCGCCGGGAACCTCCTGCCAGGCCGGTTCGCCATAGTGCTCGCCGAACGGGATCTTGCGATCCTCTTCCTGCGGAGCCAGCAGGATGCCCCAGCGATAGTCGGGCATCTTGACGTAATCGAACTTCGCCCAGCCGCGCGGATCGACCGAATAGGCCGTGCGCAAGTACACCAGCGACTGCTGGAAGCCCTCGGGGCCCATGTCGTTCCACCAATCGACGTAGCCGGGATGCCAGCCTTCCAGGGCCTTGAGGACCTGGCGGTCCTCGGCGAGATTCACGTTGTTCGGAATCTTGGTCGAGTAGTCGACGTTCATGATGTTCATGTTCATGGAGACCTCCCGGGGGCTTTGATCTGTTGGAGGCGAGTAGCGAATGGCGAGTAGCGAATAGGGGTTCCAGACATCCTTCCCTCTTCGCTATTCGCCACTCCCTGTTCGCTCCCCTTACACGCGCGTCATGTCGTATTGCGGCCGCTCGCCGGTGCCGTAGCGCCGGAGTGCGCCCTCCTCGCCGACCGCGTTGGGCCGCTGGAAGATCCAGTTCTGCCAGGCGGTGAGGCGGGCGAAGATCTTCGATTCCATCGTCTCGGGGCCGGCGAAGCGCAGATTGGCTTCGAGACCGGTGAGGCTGTCCGGCGAGAAGCTGGCGCGCTCCTCGAGGAAGACGCGGATCTCGTCCTCCCAATCGATGTCATCCAGCGCGAAGGTCACGAGGCCGAGCTCCTCGGCCTCATCGGCTTCGAGCGGCTTGCCGACCTGCTCACGCACACGCGCGAGATCGGCGGGATCGGCGAGGAAGCGCGACTCCAGCCGGGTCAGGCCGTGACTCATCGGATAGGGACCGAAATTCATCGCCGACAGTTCGATCGCCGGCGCCGGGCGGTTGTCGCCCTGGATGGTGCCGATCAGCATGTAGGAGCGGTCGGAAGCGAACACCAGCTCGGCGAGCGTGCCGGCGAAACAGGAACCGGGCTCGACCAGCGTGACCAGCGTGCGCGAGGTGACGTCGATGCGCTTCAGCACCCGCTTCCAGTAATGCCTGACCTCGTTGACCAGCCAGTGCGCCTTGTTGGCCTCAAGGAACGCGTCATGCGCGAGCACCTGGGCGCGATCGCCATGCGACTTGAACACCAGCATAGCGATGCCGAGCTCGTTGATGCGCAGATGCAGGATGGCGTCATCGAGTTCGCGCGCGACCTGCAGCGGCCAGAAGGAAGCGCCCTGCCCGATCATGCCGTCGATGTCCGCAGGTGGCGCGGCCTCGGGAGCCGAGATGGTGATCGTGGCGATGCGGGCCGTGCGGTCGATGTCGACATTGACGAAGCCGTAGCGCACGCTCGACGCATCGATGACGCGCTTCAGCGGCGTCAGCGCGACGCCCTTGCCGCTGCCGTTGCGCTTGGAGGCGGCTGCGAATTCCTTGGCGCGCTCGGCCACCTTGGCATCGACCTTGGAGTTCGGCGCGATCTCGTCGACGAGGCGCCATTGCACGGCGCGCTTGCCCTTGACCCCCTCCTCCGTGGTGCAGAACGCGTCCGCGCGATCGCGGCGGACCTTGCGCTTGTCGACGACGCGGGTGAGACCGCCGGTACCCGGCAGCACCGCGAGCAGCGGCACTTCCGGCAGCGACACCGACGACGAGCCGTCATCGGCGAGGATGATGTGATCGGTGGCGAGCGCGAGCTCATAGCCGCCGCCGGCCGCGGTGCCGTTCACCACGGTGATGAAGCGCTGGCCGGAATTCTCGGATGAATCCTCGAAGCCATTGCGGGTCTCATTGGTGAACTTGCAGAAGTTCACCTTGTGGGCGTGGGTCGCGCCCGCAAGCATGCGGATGTTGGCGCCGGCGCAGAACACGCGCGGCTTGGCCGAGCGCAGCACCACGACCTTCACTTGCGGGTGTTCGAAGCGCAGCCGCTGCACGGCGTCGGCGAGCTCGATGTCGACGCCGAGATCATAGGAATTGAGCTTGAGCTGGTAGCCCTCGAACAGGCCGCCATTCTCGTCGACGTCCATGGCGAGCGTCGCCACCTCGCCATCGATCGAGAGCTTCCAATGTTTGTAGCGGGAGGGATCGGTCTGAAAATCGATGAACGTCTTGCCTCCCGCGAGCACGCGGTCTTCCCCGGCCATGTGTCACCCTTCGTTGGAGTGCTTATCGTTGATATGCACAATAATTCATGTTATGGCTGCCGTCTACGACAAAAAGCCGAAACATGCACTTTGTTTCATGTTCGTGATGCCGGGGCCGGCAAGGTCGCGGCCGCGAACTCGGCAATGACCCGCAAGGTGGCGTCCGGCGCCTCGCGATGCGGGGAATGGCCGGTGTTGGGCAGCATCGTCACCTCGACCGGGCAGTAGCACTCCTCCTGGATGGTCTCGACCTGGCGGATGGTGCCGTACTGGTCGTCGACGCCCTGGATCACGACCACGGGAACGCGGATGTAGGCGAGGTCGCCGGTGATATCCCAGGCCCGGAATGCCGGATCGAGCCAGGCGCCGTTCCAGCCGTAAAACGCGTTGTCGACGTCCTTGTGCCAGCGGCCGAGCTTGGTGCGCAGTTCCGTGGTTTCGTAAGTGGTCTTGATCGCGGCGATCGACGACACAGAGATGTCCTCAACGACCACATGCGGCGCGATCAGCACGATGCCGTCGAGGCGATGGTCGGCGTGGCTGCCCCCGTAGATCGCCGCGATCGACGCACCATCGGAATGGCCGACGAGAAGACCGCGCTGAAAGCCGATTTGATCGAGCAGCTTCGGCAGCACATCGCGCGCCTCGCGCTGCATGTAGTCGAGCGGCCGCGGCAGAGACACCGGGCTGGAGGCGCCGTAGCCCGCGCGCGAATAGACGAACACGGAAACGCCGGTGGCTTGCTGGAGCTTGTCGGGAAAGTCGCCCCACAACCCGACCGAGCCGAGCCCTTCATGCAGCAGCACGATGCACGGAGCGTCAGAGGGCTGCGGACCGATCAGGCGATATTCGAGATCGGCGGAATCGATGGTGAGGAAGCCGTTCGATGAAAGCTGCACGGGTCACTCTCTCCTTCGTCATGCCCGGCTTGACCCGGGCATCCACGTCTTTCCTGTCGAGGCGGAATGGATGGCCGGGTCAAGCCCGGCCATGACGACAACCAAGAGCAGGATCGCTCCCGAGAGTGGGGGCCAACTACTGACCCGCCCCCTCACGCAGCTTGAAGCGCTGGATCTTGCCGGTCGCGGTTTTCGGCAGGCTGTCCACCACCTCGATCCAGCGCGGATATTTCCACGGGCCGATCTTCTGCTTGACGTGTTCCTTCAGTGCCTCGTGCAGGGTCGAGCGATCGACGCTCGGGCGCAGCACGACATAGGCCTTCGGCTTCAACAGCCCCTCCGGATCGGCTTCCGGCACCACGGCAGCCTCGAGCACCGCGGGATGCGTGATCAGCGCGCTCTCGACCTCGAACGGCGACACCCAGATGCCGGAGACCTTGAACATGTCGTCGGAGCGGCCGCAGAAGGTGTAGCGCCCGTCGGCGTCGCGGACATATTTGTCGCCGGTGCGCGTCCAATAGCCCTCGAACGTCGAGCGGGTCTTGTGGCGCTGATTCCAGTAGCCCTCACCGGCGGACGGTGCATGCACCAGCATCTCGCCGACCTCGCCGTCCGGCACGTCCTGGCCGGCCTCGTTGACAAGACGAACCTGATAGCCCGGCACGGGGCGCCCCGATGAGCCGTATTTGATGTCCCCGGGGACGTTGGACAGGAAGATGTGCAGCAGCTCGGTCGAGCCGACACCATCGAGAATGTCGACGCCGAACCGCGCCTTCCAGGCATTGCCGACCGATTCCGGCAGCGCCTCGCCGGCCGAGGTGCAGATGCGCAGCGCGCTGCCGGCCTTCTCATGGCGCAGCGACTCATCGTGCAGCATCGCGGCGAACAAGGTCGGCACGCCGTAGAAGATGGTCGGATTGTAGCGGTTGAGGAGCTTGAACATCAGCGCCGGCGTCGGGCGCTCGGAGTTGAGGATCGTAGTTGCGCCGACCGACAGCGGGAAGGTCAGCGCATTGCCGAGGCCATAGGCGAAGAACAGCTTTGCGGCTGACAGACAGACATCGCTCTCGCGGATGCCGAGCACTTGGCTGGCATAGGTCTCGGCCGTTGCGGCGAGATTGCCGTGCAGATGGCGCACGCCTTTGGGCATGCCGGTCGAACCGGATGAATACAGCCAGAACGCAGGTTCATCCTCGTGGGTCGCGACCGTGTCGAACTGATCGCTCTCGCGCGCGAGCTCCTCGGTGAGCAGCTTGTGGCCGAAGGCATTGGCGCCGGACACGACGACGCAATCGAGATCCGGCATCCGGCCGACAATGTCCTTCACCACCGGATACAGCGCCTCGGACACGAACAGCACGCGGGCGCGGCAGTCGGCGAGCACATACGCGTATTGTTCAGAGGTCAGCAGCGTGTTGAGCGGCACCGGGACGACGCCCGCGCGCATGGCGCCAAGAAACACCGCGGGGAAATCCACCGTATCGAGCATGATCATCGCCACGCGCTCCTCGCGGCGGACGCCAAGGCGGCGCAGCATGTTGGCGACGCGGCAGGTCTGCTGTTGCAGACCGCGATAGGTCAGCTCCGAGACCGTGTCCGTGTAGGCGAGCTTGTCGCCGCGCCCCGCCTCGACATTGCGGTCAAGCAGCCACGATACCGCATTGTACGACTTCACGGCATTCTCCCCGGATTTTTGAATTATAATTCATACAAGGCCACCAACACCGCTTGCTGTCAATCCTCCCCGGCATTATGTTTCCTACTCAAAAGAGAACCTCAGGGATATGACGCCACACAGCGATGCCCCGCGCGACGACGGCCAGTCCGCGGCCGAGACCGATTTCCTCGACCAGCTGGGCCAGCGGGTGCGGCGGATGCGCGGCCTCGCCGGCATGTCGCGCAAGGTGTTGGCCGAGGTCTCCGGGATTTCCGAGCGCTACATCGCCCAGCTCGAGAGCGGCAAGGGCAATGTCTCGATCGTGCTGCTGCGCCGCATCGCCAACGCGATCAACGCGCCGCTCGACGACATCATCCCCGGCGGCGAGCCATCGCCGGACTGGCCGGTCATTCGCGATCTCCTGAAGAAGGCGAGCCCGAGCCAGATCGCCGAGGTCAAGGAGCTGCTTGCCGGGGGCGCATCGGCGCCGCTGCGGCGTTCGTTCTCAGGCATTGCGTTGATCGGCCTGCGCGGTGCCGGCAAGTCGACGCTCGGCAAGATGCTGGCGGAGCGGATCGGCTGGAGCTTCGTCGAGCTGAACAAGGAGATCGAGCGGCAGAACGGGCTTTCGGTTGCCGAGATCATCGCGCTCTACGGCCAGGAAGGCTTTCGCCGCATGGAGCAGGCCGCCCTGGTGCAACTGCTCGCGCGCAAGGAGCCGATGGTGCTGGCGACCGGCGGCGGCATCGTCTCCGAGCCGGTCACCTTCGACCTGATCCTGACCTCGTTCTACACCATCTGGCTCAAGGCCGAGCCGGAGGAGCACATGGGGCGCGTGCGTAAGCAGGGCGACCTCCGCCCGATGGCCGACGACCGCTCGGCGATGGCCGAGCTGCGCAACATCCTGGCGAGCCGCGAGCCCCTGTACGCGAGGGCCAACGCCGTTGTGGATACCGCAGGTCTATCAGTCGATGCGGCTGCCGCGCGGCTGGGTGAAGCGGTGAAGCCGGTCATCGCCAATGAGGCGCGCATGTTCGCGCGGGGGTGAACTCGCGCAACGTCAATGCCGGCACGTCGCGGCATCCGCGTTAACCACCGCCGTCATTTTCATACCGCCGATGGTGGCCACACACCCTCCGATTGCTTAATAGATCGTTAAGTGACTGGAGGACGCACCGTGGACAATCGTCGCAGCGAGGCTCGCCAACGCGTCTATTATGGCGGCGTTCTGACATTCAACGCTGGCAGCTCGACGCTCGCCTGCATCGTCCGCAACTTCAACAATCGCGGCGTCAAGATCGAGCTGGACGGGACGGTGCTGCTGCCCGACCGGGTCGACGTCACGATCGAACGGCGCGGATGGTCACGTCAGGCACGCATGATCTGGCGCGACGGTGCCGGCGCCGGCCTTGCCTTCGACCAGGATAGCGAGGTCATCTCGCTGGAATGGGCGCGCAGGTTGCGCGAGCGCGAGCGCACCAACAAGCGGCTCAAATCCCGACTCGAACAGATGCTGTCGGGATACTGAGCGCATGTCCGAGGCCTCGCGAGAACAAGAGCACCTGCTGCTTGCAACTGCCGATGCGCCGCAGAGCCCCGCTCGCGCTGCCGAGCTTCAGCCGCGATCATCCTGGCTGCGGCGCGTCGCCCTCCTGCTCGCCGCTCAATATGTCATCGTGCTGCTGATCGGCATCGCGGCCGCGTCCACCGTGCGATCCTATGTGCTGCCGGAGGTCGTCGACCGTTTCGAGGCCGTCGCAGCGGCGCTCAAGCGAACGCCGCTGCCCTAAGCTCATTCCCTCTCCCGCAGCTCCGCATAGGTCAGCGGCGTCAGGCCGGCGCCGTCGAAATAGATGAAGCGGAGGCGGCGGCGGCGCGAGATGAAGTTCGACGGCAGCGGATCGTAGCGGAAGGTGCTGCCGCCGAGATGCGGGGTGAGGCTGCCGACATCGGTCAGCGCGTCGATCTCGACGCGCAGCAGCTTCAGGCTCGTGCCGTCGCGCAGGATCTCGAACGGGATGCGGGCCAGCCGCAGGAAGCTGGTCGGATCGGGCGCGGCGATGAAGCCGTCGACGAAGGCAGCTTCGACCTTGTCGAGATCGGGCTCGACGACCGGCGCGGGCTTGGCGCCCTCAGGCTGATGCGGCGTCTGCCATTGCACCGGCGAACGGTGGCCGTGCGGATGGTTGTGGCCGGGGCCATGCGTCGGATGGTCGTGGTCGTGATGATGGTCGTGTCCATGATCGTGGTGATGATCATGATGATGGCCGTGATGGTGGTGATGATGACGCATCGCGGGCCTCAATAGCTGACCGGCTTGTTGATGATATGCTTGTGGCTGCCAAGCTTGCCGTGGGCGACCATCGAGCCGAGCGCCTCCACGACGACACGGACGCCGATCAGCGCGGTGATGTCGGAGGTGTCGTAGGGCGGCGAGACCTCGACCACTTCGAGGCCGCACAGGCCCTCGGCGGCGACGAGGCCGAGCAGCTTGAGCGCCTCGCGCGGCAGGAAGCCGCCGGGCTCCGGCCAGCCGGTGCCGGGCACGAAGCCGCAATCGATGGAGTCGACGTCGAACGAGATGTAGACCGCGTCGGCATCCTTCCAGGCCAGCTCGAGCGCGATCTCGGCGGTCTTCTCCAGCCCGATCTTCTCGATATCGGCGATCGTCAGCACGTTGGTATTGCGCTTGCGCGCGACCTCGACGCCCTCGCGCGGCACCTGCCAGCCGCCGATACCGAGCTGCACCAGATTGGTCGGCGAGACGTTCGGCAGGTTGGTCGCCCAGTACCATGGCGTGGTGTGCATGCGCTCGTCGAGATCCTTCTCCTGGATGTCGATGTGGCGGTCGAAATGGATGATGCCGATCTTCTTGTCGGTGCACTGCGCGATGCCGCGCACGCACGGAAAGCCGATCGAGTGGTCGCCGCCGAGCATGATCGGCAGCGCGCCGGACGAGAACACATGCGCGACGCCGCGGCTGATCTGGTCAAAGCTCTTTTCCAGATTGGCGGGAATCGTGAAGACGTCGCCGGCATCGCACAAGGTCATCTGCTCGCGCAGGTCGACGCCCAGCTCATAGTTGTAGGGCGTGTAGAGCGCGGAGATGCGGCGGATGCCCTGCGGCCCGAAGCGGGTGCCGGGCCGATAGGTGGTGCCGGAATCGAAGGGGATGCCGATCACTGCGGCGTCGTATTTGCCGACGTCGCGGACGTTCTCGACATACGGCGCCTTCATGAAGGTGTTGATGCCGGCGAAATGCGGCAGCTCGCCGCGGGCGAAGGTCGGGATGTCGCGATCCGTCAGCGTGTCGGCGCCGGGCAGGCCCATGTCGAGCGCCCATTGCCGCTCCTTGCGCCAGCCGTTGGTCGGCAGCTTGCCCTCGGCCTCCAGCGCCTGCCAGCCTTGCGTGGCCATCTTGTCGAAGTCCGGATGGTGACGGCGCATGCTCCGGCGCTGCGAGTGCAATCCGGCGCGGCGCGACCGGCGCATGAATGGGAATGACATGGAGACTCTCCTTCGTTTCTTTCGACGTTTCTTGAACTGACTATTGCGTCGCCTGCAGGCTGGCGCGGATGAATCCGAGCACGGGCACGGCGCTGTCGCGGGTGAGATCGAGATCGTAGGTGATGCGCGCGCCGAACCGCTCCGGCGCCTGCGGATCCTTGCGGGGACGGTCGAGCGCGATCAGCCGCGTGGCGAGGCCGAACGCCTCCTTGATGTCGTGGGTGACCATCACGATGGTCATGTTGTGCTGGCGCCACAGCGGCTTGATCAGCGCATGCATCTGGGCGCGGGTGCCGGGATCGAGCGCGCCGAAGGGCTCATCGAGCAGCAGCACGCGCGGCTGCTTCGCCAGGGCCTGCGCGATCGCCAGGCGCTGCTGCATGCCGCCGGACAACGCGCTTGGATATTTGTCGCGATGCTCGGCCAGGCCGACGGCCTCGATCAGCGCGAGGCTCTTCTCCATCGCCGCCTTGCGCGCCGATCCGAACAGCCGCGCCGTGAACGGGCTGCCGGCAAGCTCGTAGCCGAGCAGCACGTTGCCGAGCACGGTCAGATGCGGGAACACCGAGTAGCGCTGGAACACGATGCCGCGGTCCGGTCCGGGCTCGGCCGGAAACGGCCGGCCGTCGAGCAGCACCGCGCCCTGGCTCGGCCTCTCCTGGCCGAGGATCAGGCGCAGGAAGGTACTCTTGCCCGCGCCGGACGGGCCGACGATCGACAGGAACGTGCCGGAGGCGATCTCGAGATTGATGCGCTCGAGCACGACCTGGTTGCCGTATTCGACCCAGACGTTGCGGAAGGAGAGCGTGCTCATTGGCGGCTGCCTCGCGCATATGCCCAGGGAAAGGCGTGCCGTCCGAACCAGACCAGCGCGTAGTCGAGGATGTAGGCAAGCAACGTGATCCAGACGACGTAGGGCAGGATCACATCCATCGAGAGATAGCGGCGGACCAGGAAGATGCGGTAGCCGAGTCCGACATCGGAGGCGATCGCCTCGGCCGAGATCAGGAACAGGAAGGCGGGCCCGATCATGAGCCGCAGCCCCTGGATCAGGCGTGGCATGATCTGCGGCAGCACCACGCGGATCGCGACCTGCCAGGTCGAGGCGCCCAGGGTCTGCGCCTTGATCAGCTGCTCGCGCGGCATGTTCTGCACCTCGAGCGAGAGGTCGCGCACCAGGGTCGGCGTGACGCCGATGATGATCAGCACCACCTTGGACAGCTCACCGAGGCCGAACACGATGAACAGAACCGGCAGCATCGCCATCGGCGGGATCATCGACAGAACCGCAATCAGCGTGCCGAAGCCGGCGCCGGCCACTGGCAGCAATCCGATGGCGAGTCCGAGCACGAGACCGATGGCGGCGGAAATGCCGAGGCCGAGCGCGAGGCGCTGCAGGCTCGCCGCCGTGTCGGACCACAGCACGTAGTCGCCGGAGCGGCGATCCGGCTCGGTCGCGAGCCGCTTGGAGGTCGCGACCATCTCGGAGACCGGCGGCAGCAGCTTGTCGTCGGGATTGTCCGCGCGCCGCTGCGCCGATCCGACCACGTAGATCAGCGCGATCAGCAGGAACGGCAACAGGGCCAGCAACAGCCGGCTGCCCCGGTTCGGAACGACGTTCATGGCACGCGGCATCAACAGGCTCCCTCAATCCTCATGGTGAGGGGCGCGTCAGCGCCGTCTCGAACCATGAGGCCCCGATGTGGGCCTCATCCTTCGAGATGCTTGCGCTCGCGCAAGCTCTTCAGGATGAGGGGTGGCACCGGCGGCGGTCCAGGAAGCGGATCAGAGCTTCCCTTCGGCCGCCATCTTCATGAAGGTCGGATCGAAGCGCAGCTTGACATTGCTGGCCGCGCCCAGCGCCTTCGTCGGCGTGGAGATGCCGACCGCGTCCTTCGACTTCACGTTCTCGCCAAGCAGGTTGTGATCGAAGCAGAAGGTGCGCACGAGATCCATGATCTTGGGCAATTCCGGTCCGGTCACGAAGGCGAGCGCGTCCTTCGGCTCGTAGTACATGAACGTCGTCTTGAGCTGGGTCTCGAAGCCGGCGAGATCGGTGCCCGACAGCTTGGCCATCGCCTCGCGCGCGGCCTTGCCCTTCTCGCTCTGGTCCTTCATCAGCGCGATGGTCTCGTACCAGATGCCGACCAGCGCCTTGCCGAGCTCCGGATTGTCCTTGAGCGTCGCGCTGTTGACGACCAGGAGATCCTCGATCTCGCCGGGGATCTTGCTGGAATCGAACACCAGCGTTGCCCCCGGCTCGGCCTTCACCTCCAGTAGTTGCGGATTCCAGGTCACCACGGCCGTCGTGTCCGGCGACTTCGCGGCGGCGACGATGTCGGCGTCGGAGGTGTTGACGGTCTTGATGTTCTTCTCGGACAGTTTCGCGGTCTCGAGGCCGCGCGCCAGCAGATAGTGCGACACCGAGAGCTCGACGAGGTTGACCTTCTGGCCCTTGATGTCGGCCATGGTCTTGCCCTTCTTCAGCACGACACCGTCATTGCCGTTGGAGTAGTCGCCCATGATGATGGCCGACGTGTCGACGCCGCCGGCAGCGGGGATGGTCAGCGCATCCATGTTGGTGACGGTGACGCCGTCGAACTTGCCGGCGGTGTACTGGTTGATCGACTCGACGTAGTCGTTGATCTGCGTGATCTTGATCGAGATGCCGTATTTGTCCGCCCACTTCTTGACGATGCCGGACTCGGCCGCATAGGGCCACGGCATCCAGCCGACATAGATCGTCCAGGCGATGTTGAATTCCTTCTTTTTCTCAGCTGACGCGGATGACAGCGATGCGGTCGCCAGCGTCGATGCAGCGAGCAGTGCAACAAACAGATTTCGCGCTTTTCCCATGTCCAGTCCCTCATCGGTTTTCTGACCGCGGACCGGCATGAAGAACCTCGTGCCTGCCAAGCGCGGCCACTGAGGTCTCCCGGGTTTTTATCCCGCCGTGCACCAGGGCTCTCCCCTGGCGGCTGCTCTCGGACCAGCATTCTCGATGGAGAACCGGAACCCTAGCTGCCAACTCTGAGCAACGAGGGGAGCAATCCGCGTGCCAGGGAAAAATGCTTGCGATTCAACGGAACCGGCGGCACGCTGTGCTCAAAAATTCGGCACTCAGAATTCTTCTTGGGCGAGGTGGCGCGTCAGCCGACGCCGGCCATGCAACGACAGCATGAACCGTCCGGTGCACGGGGGCGACATCATCAGGCAGGCCCGTCAGTCGCAGTGGCTTGGAGTCTCGTTGATATGATCAGGTCTTCCGGGATCGCATTAGCAACCATTCTGGCTCTCAGCCTCGCCGCCGAGGCAGCCTTCGCGCAGAGCGCGCCCGCTCCCGATACGCCGGCGCAACCTGCTCCCGCCGCGAGCCCCATCCCGACAGCCACTCCGGCACCAGCCGCCTCGGCCGAGAAACCTGGCGACGCCAAGCCGGCCAGCGAGGCGGCCGCGCCGAAGAAGAAGCGGACGAGGACCAGCACGCGCAAGGAAGTCGAGGACTCCCTGCGCAGCGGCACGGTGCCGTCGCGCTATCGCAGCCGGGTGCCGAAGGAGTACCAGAAGTACATCCCGTTCCGTCGCTGAGGTCTAGAGTGGCGGTGTCATTTTCACGATGACTCCGACGATCAGCATGAAGGCGAGACACAGCCCCGTCTCAAGGTCGGAATGAACAGACCAGAAGCCGCGCAGGCCGGCCACGGCTTTCTGCGGTGATTCGATTCGGATACGAGGTGCACGCATTTGTTCAACCTCTGATAAAAGGAAAAACAAACTACTACCCTGGAAAAATAGTCCCGTCCAAGCCGCGCCTCAATGCGAAAAATCAGCGCATGTCGGGGCAGCTAGCAAAATCTACGCCCGACGCCCGACGCGATCTTGATTTGAGTCAATCCGCTTCCACGTCGGAATAGCCGGCAGCGCGCCGCCTCAAATACCCAGATAGCGGTGCTGCAGCTCCGGCTCGGCCATCAGTTGCTCCGACGTGCCATGCCACACGGTGCGGCCACGCTCGATGATGTAGTGGCGGTCGCAGATGCGGGTCAGATGCTCGACGTTCTTGTCGATCACCAGGATCGACTGCCCGCGCGATTTCAGCAGCGACAGGCAGTTCCAGATCTCCTCTCGGATCAACGGCGCCAGACCCTCGGTCGCCTCGTCGAGAATGAGGAGTTTCGGGTTGGTCATCAGCGCCCGGCCGATCGCCAGCATCTGCTGCTCGCCGCCGGAGAGCTGGTTGCCCATGTTGCTGCCGCGTTCGGCGAGCCGCGGAAACAAGGCGTGGATCTTGTCGAGCGTCCAGGGATCGGACGCGCCGAGCCGGTTGGCCGAGGCCGCCAGGAGATTCTCGGTGACGGTCAGATTCGGAAAGATCTGCCGTCCCTCCGGCACCAGGCCGATGCCGAGCTGAGCAATCCTGTAGGACGGCAGCTTTCGTGTCTCCTGACCGCTGAAGCGGATCAGGCCGGCGCGCGCCTGGGTCAGACCCATGATCGAGCGGATCGTGGTGGTCTTGCCCATGCCGTTGCGGCCCATCAGCGAGACCATCTCGCCGGGACGGATCGCCAACGACAGGCCGAACAAGACCTGGCTCAGGCCGTAACAGGTCTCGATGCCGTCGACCTCGAGCAGCATGGCGCTTGTCCCCAAATCAACCATGGCCGACCACCACATGCTGATCGCCGAGATAGGCGCGCTTGACCTCCTCGTTCTGCCGGATCTCGTCCGGTCTGCCCGAGGCGATGATGCGGCCATAGACGAGGACCGAGATGCGGTCGGCGAGCGCGAACACCGCCTCCATGTCATGCTCGACCAGCACGATCGACACTTCCTTGCGCAGCTCGTTCAGCAGCTTCACCATGCGCTGTGACTCGGTCACCCCCAGGCCGGCCATCGGCTCGTCGAGCAGCAGGAGCTGCGGCTTGGTCGCGAGCGCGACGGCGAGCTCCAGCTCGCGCTGCTCGCCATGGCTGAGCTTCGACACCAGCACGTCGGCGCGATGGCCGAGACCGACGCGCTCCAGCGCGGCCTGCGCGGCGGCACGCAGCGGCTTGTCCTTGCGCGCGGCGGCGAAGAAACGGAACGAGTGCTTGCCGTCATGGGCTTGCGCCGCAAGCGCGACATTGTCGGCCGCGGTGAAGTCGGTCAGCAACGAGGTGATCTGGAACGAACGCGCCAGCCCCAGCGCGCTGCGCTTATAGGCGGGGAAATGCGAGATGTCGCGACCCCCTAGGAAAATGCGACCCGCATGCGGCGCCAGGTGGCCGGTGAGCTGGCTGATCAGCGTGGTCTTGCCGGCGCCGTTCGGCCCGATGATGGCGTGGATCTCGCCCTTGGCAACGTCGAGACAGACGTGATCAGTCGCGACGATGCCGCCGAACCGGCGCACGAGATTGTCGACGCGAAGCAGAGGTTCAGCCACGGTTCAACCTCCCGAGCATGCCCATGATGCCGCCGCGGCCGAACAGCACGATCAGGAGCAGCAGCGGCCCCATGATCAGCGCCCAATATTCGGTGATCTGCGACAGCACCTCTTCCAGCACCAGGAACACGACCGAGCCGACGACCGGCCCCATCAGGGTGCCCATGCCGCCGAGGATGACCATCACCATGAGGTCGCCGGAGCGGGTCCAGTACATCACGGCAGGGCTGACGAAATCGGTGTTGTTGGCAAGCAGCGCGCCGGACAGGCCACAGAGCATGCCGGCGATGACGAAGCACGCCAGCTTGTAGCGCTTCGACGGGAAGCCGATCGCCTGCATGCGCTGCTCGTTGGAGCGCAGGCCCTGCAGCACGAGGCCGAAGCGCGAATTGACGATCCGCCAGATCAGGACCACGACGGCAAGCAGGCAGAACAGGCAGAGATAATAGAACTGCACGCGGTTGCCGAGATTGATCAGGCCGCCGAAATCGCTGCGCTTGTAGACGGTGAGCCCGTCATCCCCGCCGTAACGGGCGAGGCCGGACGCGACGTAGTAGGCCATTTGCGCAAAGGCCAGCGTGATCATGATGAAATAGACGCCGCGGGTACGCAAGGAGAGCGCGCCTATGACCAGCGCATAGAGCGCCGAAACCGCGATGGCGACCGCGAACTGGGCATAGCCGGAGCCGATGCCCTCCTGCGCCAGGATGCCGACGGCGTAGCCGCCGATGCCGAGATAGGCGGCATGGCCGAAGCTCATCATGCCGCCGTAGCCCATGATCAGGTTGAGGCTGACGGCCGCCAGCGCCAGGATCACGATGCGGGTGAACAGCGTGAGGATGAAGATGTTGCCGGAGAGGTTCGAATAGACCGGCAGCAGCACCAGGCCGGCCACGACGATGATGGCCACGATGGTCGAAACGTTGAGCGAGGATTTCATCTGCGGTTGGCCGGAAACAGACCTTCAGGCCGCGCCACCAGCACGATCGCCATCAGGAGGTAGATCAGCATCGACGACATCGCCGGCGCCGCAGTGGAAGCTGCTGCCGAGTTCAGCACCTGGCGCAGCAGATTGGGCAGGAAGGCGCGGCCCATGGTATCGATCAGGCCGATCATGATCGCCGCGATAAAGGCGCCGCGGATCGAACCAATGCCGCCGATCACGATGACGACGAAGGCGAGGATCAGGATGTTCTCGCCCATGCCGATCTGCACCGTGAGGATCGGCGCCTGCATCAGCCCGGCCAGGCCGGCGAGCGCGGCGCCGAGGCCGAACACCAGCGTATAGAGCAGCTTGATGTTGATGCCGAGCGCACCGATCATCTCGCGGTTGGAGGCGCCGGCCCGGATCAGCATGCCGATCCGCGTCCGCATCACGCCGAGATAGAGCAGCAGCGCCACCAGCAGCGCCACGACGATGATCGCGAGCCGATAGGCGGGATATTGGATGCCGGGCAGGATCGTGACCGGGAAGGCGAGCCAGGACGGCAGCGGCAGCGCCAGTCCCGCCGGGCCCCAGATCAGCCGGACGGCCTCGTTGAAGAACAGGATCAGGCCGAACGTCGCGAGCACGTGATCAAGGTGATCGCGCCCATAGAGATGGCGCAGTGCCGTGAATTCGAGCACGATACCGAGCAGAAGCGTGGCTCCCAGTGCCATGACGGCGCCGAGCACGAAGCTGCCGGTCCAGGCCACGAAGGTCGCCGCGAAATAGGCGCCCATCATGTAGAGCGAGCCGTGGGCCAGGTTCACGAAGTCCATGATGCCGAACACCAGCGTCAGGCCGGCGGCCAGCAGGAACAGCAGCAGTCCAAACTGCAGCCCGTTCAGGAATTGTTCGACGACGAGAAGCATGCCCCTCACTTCACGCTCAAAAAGACGGCGGCAGAACCCGTTCCAGGCGCTGCCGCCATGTCCGTCCCGATCTTAGGCCGGAGATGTTTTAAGCTTCAAGCAAATTCCAGGCCTGTTTCGTCCCTGGCTCGGAATTCTTTTCGCTCACTTCATCGGGCACTTGTCGTGGAAGCGGTCCTGGTCGTTCTCGACGATGGTGGCGACCGTCTTCAGCGAGAGCTGGCCCTCGGTGTCCTTGACCACGTCCTGCAGGTAGAAGTTCTGGATCGGGATGTGATTGTTGCCGAACTTGAAGGAGCCGCGCAGCGACTTGAAGTTGGCCTTCTCCATCTCGGCCTTCATCGCGTCCTTCTTGGACGTGTCGCCCTTGACGGCAACCACGGCGCTGTTGATCAGCTGGGCCGCGTCGTAGGCCTGGGCGCCATAATAGGTCGGACGCAGGCCGGTGTATTTCTTGCGGTAGTCGGCGACGAACTTCTTGTTCTGCTCGTTGGGCAGGTCGTTGACCCATTCCTGGGCGCCGGGCACGCCGATCGCATTGTCCTTCTGCAGCGGCAGCGACAATTCGTCGACGGTGAAGGCGGTGTAGAGCGGCATCTTCTCCTTGAGGCCGGCCTGCGAATATTGATTGAGGAATTGCACGCCGGCCGCGCCGGGATAGAACACGAAGATGGATTCGGCGCCCGAGGCGCGCGCCTTGGAGAGCTCGGCGGAGAAGTCGAGCTGGCTCGGCCACACCGTATATTCCTCGCCGACGACCTGGCCCTTGAACGTGCTCTTGACGCCAGCCAGCATGTCCTTGCCGGCCGCATAGTTCGGCCCGATCAGGAACACCGACTTGACGCCCTTCTGGTTCATGTAGAGGCCCATCGCCGCCGGCGTCTGGTCGTTCTGCCAGGAGGTCGAGAACACGTAGGGCGAGCACAATTCGCCGGCCAGCTGCGACGGGCCGGCATTGGCCGAGATCAGGAAGGTCTGGGAATCCACCGCGGTCTTGAGCGAGGCCAGCAGCACGTTCGACCAGATGTAGCCGACGATGAAGTCGACCTTGTCGGACTGCACCAGCTTCTCGGTTTTCTGCTTGCCGACGTCAGGCTTCTGCTGGTCGTCCTCGTAGATCACCTCGACCGGCTTGCCGTCGATCTTGCGGCCGAGATGGTCGAGCGCGAGCTCGAACGAGTTGCGCATGTCGTTGCCGATCACGGCGGTCGGACCGCTGAACGTCGAGACGAAGCCGATCTTGATGGTGTCGCCGGCAAAGGCGGTGCTCGAAAACAGCAGCGCCGCGGCGCTCGCCAGCCAGAAGCTCTTCATGGTCTCCCTCCCCTCAAACAAATCGTTCTTATCGTTGTTTTGTCGCCGCCACGCAGCAGCACGACCAGCGGCGGCGTTTCGCCGCAGCATTCGTCGCGCGTGCTGATCCTACGCGCCATCGATCCATGCACCATAATTCCCGGAAACGGGCAAAGGCAAGAACTATAGTGCGTGTTAAGGATACTGCAGCACAGCAGACGGCAGGGTCGGGAAGAAGGTCATGAGAGGAAGTCGCCTTCCCCGCGCCGTCATGGCCGGCCTGTCCCGGCCATCCACGCGGCTCGATAGTCGCCGCTCGACGTGGATGCCCGGGACAAGCCCGGGCATGACGGAGCAACTGAAGAGCAGCGGCTCTCGCGGCATCTACTTCTAGATGTCACTCGTGGATATCACTTGCTCGCTACCCCACGAACGCATCACTTCACCAGCGCACACCCGCCATCGGCGATCGGGCGGAACGCCTGCTCGGCCGGAATCGTCGAGACCAGACGATAGTAGTCGTACGGATATTTCGACTCCTCCGGCTTCTTCACCTCGAACAGATACATCGGGTGCACCACGCGGCCGTCGGCCCGGATCGTCACATCGCCGAATAGTTTGTCCTTGCCCTTCACCGTCTTCATCTGCGGCACGACGTCCTTGGCATCATCGCTGCCGGTGGCGGCGACCGCGTTGAGATAGGCAAGCGTCGAGGCATAGACGCCGGCCTGGTTGCCGCTCGGCATCTTGCCGTTCATGCCGGGGCGCGCCGCGAAACGCTTGGCGAAGGCGCGGGTATCGTCGTCCATGTCCCAGTAGAACGCTTCGAGCAGTTGCAAGCCCTGCGCCGCCTTCAAGCCCATGCCGTGGATATCGTTGATGAACAGCAGGAACGCGACCAGCGACTGGCCGCCCTGCTGGATGCCGAACTCGGACGCCTGCTTGACCGCATTGATGGTGTCGCCGCCGGCATTCGCCAGGCCGATCACCTTGGCCTTCGAGCCCTGCGCCTGAAGCAGGAACGAGGCGAAGTCCGTCGTGCCGAGCGGATGCTTCGCCGAGCCCAGCACCTTGCCGCCGTGCTTCTCGATGTAGTTGGTGGCCTCCGCCTCGATGCCCTGGCCGAGCGCATAGTTGACCGTGATGAAGTACCAGTCCTTGCCGCCGCGGCCCATCATCGCAGCCGCCGTGGTGTTGCCGGTCGCCCAGGCGTCGTTGACCCACTGGATGGTGTTCGGCGAGCAGGCCTTGCCGGTGAGATCGGAGCTCGCGGTCGACGACGCCAGGAACGTCATCCGGCTGTTGCGCAAGAGCTCGTTGACGGTGAGGCCCACGGCCGAGTTGGGCACGTCGACGACGGCATCGACCTTGTCGACATCGAGCCATTTGCGCGTGATCGCCGAGCCGACATCGGCCTTGTTCTGGTGATCGGCATAGACGATCTCGACCTTGATGCCTTTACCGCCGCCGTTGAAATCCTCCGCCGCCATGCGCGCGGCCTCGACCGAGCCCATGCCGTTGGTGTCCTGGAAGATGCCGGAGATGTCGTTGAGCACGCCGACGCGTACGACATTGTCCGAGATCTCGCCGGCCCGCGCCGCGCCTGCAAGGCAGACTATTGCGACCAGCGCCAGCGCGCACGAATTCAGCTGCTTCATGATGTCCTTCCCCGTGTGTTGCTTGTTTGATTGTTGTCGTTGCGGCTGGAGGTCGTCTCCAGTTGCGAAATCAGCTCTGCCGATCCGGAATGCGCACCACCAGTCCGGCCAGCGCCGGCTGCACCTTGATCTGACAGGACAGCCGGCTGTTCGGCCGCCGTTCGGCTGCGGTGCCGTCCAGCAGCGCATCCTCATCGTCGGACACGGGATCGAGCTTCCCGGTCCAGGCGTCGTCGACATAGACGTGGCAGGTGGCGCAGACGGCGTTTCCGCCGCATTCGGCGACGATGCCGTCGATGCCGTGGGTCAGCGCCGCCAGCATGACGCTGGCGCCGTCCTCGGCCTCCACGCTTTCGCTGCGGTTGTCGGGATGGATGAAGGTGATCGTGGTCATGGTATAGCTCAGGCTGGAGTAAAGGTGACCGGCAGGCTCTCCAGCCCGCGCAGCGTGTTGTTGTAGCGGCGCTTCGGCTCGCCGCTCATCGTGACGCTCCCGACCTTGCGGGCGAGCGCCGTCAGCACCGCCTCGCCTTCGAGCCGCGCGACGAGCTGGCCGACGCACATGTGGATGCCCGAGCCGAAGCCGACATGACCTGAGACTTTTCGGGTGACGTCGTAGGCGTCGGGCTGCTCCCAGCGGCGCGGGTCGCGATTGGCGCTACCTAAGAACATCAGCACCTTCTCGCCTTCGGGAATCGTGACGCCGCCAAGTTCGACGTCACGCGTGGTGGTGCGGAAGAAGGTCTGCACCGGGCTTTCGAACCGCACGGCCTCCTCGAACGCGTTGCGCGCCAGCGACGGATCGGCGCGCAGCCGCGCCCATTGACCGGGGAAGCGCGCCAGGCAATACACCGCGGCGCCGATGCCGTAGACGGTGGTGTCGAGGCCGGCCGACAGCAGCGAGCGCACCAGCAACGGCGCCTCGGCCGGCGTGATCTCGCCGCTGTCGCTGAAGGCGTGGATGCAGGAACCGAAGCCGCCGGGCGTGAGATTGTCGCGCTGGCACTGCTCCGTGACATAGGCCTGGTGTGGCGCCGAGCGCTCGATCGCCTGCTGGCGCAGCTCATTCGGCGGACCGAACGCGTTGAACACCAGGCTCGCATAGGGAATGAGATGCTCGCGCCCCTCCGGCTTCAGCCCGAGCGCATCGGGAAACACCGACAGCGGATAGGCCTCGGCGAGATCGGGGATGGCATCGAACGAGCCCCGGCCTACAAGCTCGTCGATCTTGGCCTCGGCCGCCACCATGAAGCCGTCGCGCAGCCGCTTCATGACGGCGGGCGACAGCACCTTGCTCAGCACGGCGCGGGTGCGCGTATGCGCCGGCGGATCCGCCTCAAGGATCAGGCTCGGCGGCCGCCACGGCTTCTCCTTGGCGAAGTCGCTCAAGCCCACGCCGCGGCTGGAGCAGAACGTCTGGGGATCGTTGAGGACGGCATAGACCTCGGCGTAGCGGGCGACGCCGTAGACGTTCCACGCGTCCAGATGGATGACGGGGCCGGCCTCGCGCATCTCCTGATGCGCTGGATAGGGATCGTCGAAGAATTCATATGAGAACGGGTCGATGGCGAGGTGCGGGATGACCGGCGCCACGCCGGCAGCGGGGGAAAGACCTGTTGGGTTCATGCGGAGCTCCCGAAGTTTGGCCTTGTCATGCGGCTTTTCGTATCCGTATGAGTGGCGATGCATGGACGCTGGGGATCATGAGCGAGAAATCCGGGACGCCGCGCAAGGCGCAGCCGCGCGAAGCTGAGGGGCACGGCCTCACGCTCGATCTCGACCGCTATGTGCCGGCCTTCATCACCTTCATCGCCAACAAGCTGTCGAACAGCGCCACCGCGTTCTATCAGCGCAATTTCGGCGTCAACGTCACCGAATGGCGGATCATGTCGCTGCTGGCGATCGAGCCGGGCATCCCGGCCTCGCGCATCTGCAGCGTGATCGGCTTCGACAAGGGGCCGGTCAGCCGCACCCTGGCGCTGATGAAGAGCCGCGGCCTGATCGCGATCCGCAACGACCCGGAGGACGGCCGCAGCCATTCGATTTCGCTGACGGCCAAGGGCCGCGCGACGCACGACAAGGTCATCGTCGCCGCGCTGGAACGCGAGCGGCGCCTGCTCGCCTGTCTCGACAAGGATGAGCGGGAAGTCCTGATCACCCTGCTGCGCCGAATCCACGACAATCTCGACGCCGTCACGGGCGCGAGCTGAGCCGCTCAGGCACGAGCCGCCGAACGGCTGCCCCGTCTGCTGCGGCAATCTGTTGGCGCGCGCGCAAGCGGCCGCGCCTGCGGCGAGCAGGCTGCGCATGACGTTCCCGTCCCTTCTTCGAGACGCGGATCATCCCGCGCCTCCGTTGCTGATCGGGTCGATCGTTCCACAGATTAGTTGCTTTAGCAACGATATATTTTCGACCGCATGAGATCCCGCAGCGCGAAAGCGCCGTCGCACTCGGTCCTTCAAATTCTAACTATCGGCGAAGGCGCGCAGCAATTTCGCCCTGATATGCCGTGTCGGCTGCGCTCCCGATTGCGGCGTGGCCTGCGGGGAGAGGCGGATGTTGGGGTTCATTTTCGGTTTCAATGCGCGTCTCGGCCGTCTGCAATATTTTCTCGCCTCGCTCGGTCTTGCGCTGGTTTCGGTGGTCCTGATCGTGGTCGTGGCCGTCGGTCTTGCCGCCCTCGCCCCGCAGACGTCGGAGCTGACGGTGAGCCTGCCGATCGTGGTGCTGATCGGCCTGTGCCTGGTGGCGAACCTGATGCTGCAGGCGATGCGCTTTCGCGACATCGGCTGGGACCCGGTCTGTGTGATCCCGGCCTGGATCGCCGTCATGGTGCTGGACTACGTGATCGCCGGCCGATTTCCCGAATACGCGGCGACATCATCGCACCATGGCACGTGGGTGGGCGCCCTGGTCAATCTCGGCCTCAGCGTTGCGCTGCTGTTCTTCCCCAGCGGGGCTGACGACGCGCCGTCGTCGGGAGCCACGGTGAGCCGCCCGACGTCTGCGTCGTTCCGGACAGCCCGTGGCACCGGCTCGGCCACCGAGGCACGACTTGCGCGCATCACGGGCGGGGATGCCGATCGGCGCGGGTACTAGGCGGCTACGGCGCCCGGCCTGCTCACCAATTAGGCAAATCGCCTTCGGCAACCACATCCGACCGCCCGACGGCCTGTCGGTGACACAGCAACCCACTGACTCTCAAGATTTTTCCTTATCAGGCCCGCATCCTCGCCGTGTACACAATGGCACATGGCTTGCTACGTTCGCAGCCGGATTGGGCGAAGCGGAGCGCAAGGAAATGGCAGGCCAGAGTTTGGGCTCGGACGAGACGCGGAGCGCCGCGTGACCGAGACCATTGCCGAGATCGTCGCCGCCCATCGCGCCGGCCTGACAACGCCAAGCGACACGATCGCGCGCTGCTACGCCCGGATCCGCGCGCACAACGACCCCGCCATCTTCATCAGCCTGCGCGGCGAGAAGGACGCGCTCGCGGAGGCCGAAACCCTCGCCGACCGGGACAGATCGCTGCCGCTCTACGGCGTGCCCGTCGCGGTGAAAGACAATATCGACGTGGCGGGCCTGCCGACCACCGCCGCCTGCCCCGCCTTCGCCTACACGCCATCTCGCGATTCCACCGCGGTGGCGCGGCTGCGCGCGGCCGGCGCGATCATCATCGGCAAGACCAATCTCGACCAGTTCGCCACCGGCCTCGTTGGCGTGCGCTCGCCCTATGGCATTCCGAAAAATCCGGTGCGCGCCGATCTCGTTCCGGGCGGATCGAGCTCGGGCTCGGCGGTCGCCGTCTCCGCGGGTCTCGTGCCGCTCGCACTCGGGACGGATACTGCGGGCTCCGGCCGCGTGCCGGCAATGCTCAACAACATCGTCGGCCTGAAGCCGAGCCTCGGCATGATCTCGACGTCCGGCTTGGTGCCGGCCTGCCGCACGCTCGACTGCATTTCGGTGTTCTCGCTGACGGTCGACGACGCCGTCGCGGCGCTCTCGGTGCTGGCGGCGCCGGATCCGCTCGATCCGTTCTCGCGCGACCGGCCGCTTGGGGCCGTGACGGCATTTCCCGAGGGCGTGAAGCTCGGCATTCCCCGCCCCGGGCAATTGATCTTCTTCGGCGACAAGGCGGCGGACGCCGCCTATGGCGCTGCCGCCGCGCGCTTCGTCAAACTTGGCGCCGAGCTGGTCGCGTTCGACCTCGAGCCGTTCTACGAGACCGCGCGGCTGCTCTATGAAGGCCCCTGGGTCGCCGAGCGCTATCTCGTGATCCGCGATCTGCTCGCCTCCGATCCCGATGCGATCCACCCCGTGACGCGCGAGATCACCATCGGCGGCGCGCGCGGCAGCGCGGCCGACACCTTTGCCGCGCTTTATCGTCTGCAGGCGCTGCGCAAGGTGGCCGAGCGTACCTTCGCCGATATCGACGCGCTGGTGCTGCCGACGGCGCCGACCGCCTACACCACCGCGGATGTGCTCGCCAATCCGATCGAGCTCAACAGCCGGCTCGGCACCTATACCAACTTCGTCAACCTGCTCGATCTCTGCGGGCTTGCGGTGCCGGCTGCGATGCGCAGCGACGGCGTCCCGTTCGGCATCACCCTACTGGCGCCAGCCGGCCGCGATGCGGCGCTCGCCAGTCTCGGGCGCGCCTTCCATGCCGACACGGCGCTGCCGGTCGGCGCCAAGCCGGTCCCGCTGCCGCCGCTCGCTCCCGTGTCTCCCGCACTGCATGGCGACGAGATCGCCGTCGTCGTCGTCGGCGCGCATCTCTCAGGGATGGCATTGAACCACGAGCTGACCAGCCTCGGCGGACGTCTGCTCGAGGCGACGACCACCGCGCCTGACTACAAGCTCTACGCGCTGTCGACCACGCCGCCCAAGCCCGGCATGCTGCGGATCGGCGACGGCCAGGGCACGGCAATGGCCGTCGAGCTCTGGGCGCTGTCGGCCGCGAGCTTCGGCAAATTCGTCAACCTCATCCCGCCGCCATTGTCGATCGGCACCATCCGGCTCGCCAACGGCCGCAGCGCCAAGGGCTTCCTTGTCGAGCCTGCCGCCCTCGATGGCGCGCGCGACATCTCGAAGTTTGGCGGCTGGCGCGCGTATATGGCGCAGAAAAGCTGATCGCCTCGCGACTTCGTCACTGCGAGCGCAGCGAAGCAATCCCAGAGCTGCGGTCGGGCCTCTGGATTGCTGCGCGGGCAATGATGGCAACCCGGCAGACGCCGAGCTTAGCTATACCGACACCGCGTAGATCTCGTATTCGCCGCGCACCAGCTCGATGTGCGCCTTCATGGCACTCGCCGCGCCGGCCTTGTCGCCGCGCAGGATGGCGACGACGACGCGGTCGTGCTCGGCATGCGACTTGGCGAGGCGGCCGAGATTGCGGAATTGGGCGCGGCGGAACGGCTGCACGCGCACCCGCGTCGCCAGGGTGATCTCTGCGATGTAGGCATTGTGCGCGCCGGCATAGATCGCGTTGTGGAAGCGCTCGTTGACCTCGTGGAAGCGCTCGGGGTTGCCGGCGTGGCTGAGATTGCGCAGCTCCTCGTGGATGGCTTCCAGCCGCTGCCGCTCGATCGGCGTCATGCGCTGCGCCGCGAGGCCGGCGCACAGGCCCTCGAGCTCGGCCATCGCCTCGAACATGCCGGTGAGACGGTCGGCCGACGGTCGCGCCACCACGGCGCCGCGATGTGCACGCGCCTCGATCAGCCCGGAAGTCGCCAATTGACGCAGCGCTTCGCGCACCGGCGTGCGCGAGACGTTGAAGCGCTTGGCGATCTCGGTCTCGTCCAGCGGCGCGCCCGGCGCCAGCGCGCCGCGCACGATCTCGTCGGCCAGCTGCAGGCGCAGCTCCTCCGCGCGCGTGATTTTCGCGACGGCAGGCGGCGCGCGGTCGATGCGCTTGATCTCCGAGTCGCGGGCGGACCGCTGGCGCGTTCGCGGCGGTAGATCGTCCAGGCTCATCCTCAGCCGCCCTTTGCTTCATCGATGATGCTGACATGGGCAGCGACGATTCTCCAGCCTTCCGGAAACCGGACCCAGGTCTGCATCTGGCGTCCGACCTTGCCGGGCGCGGTGTCGCGATAGAACAGCGTCGAGGCAACCGCGGCGTCACGGCCGTAAGTGGTGATCACGGTGCGCGCGGTCCGCCGCATCAGTCCAGCCGGCGAGCGCGCGGCGCGAAATGCAGCGATCTCGCCGTAGCCATAGAGGTTCTCGCCGATGCCGTAGCGCAGCGTACGGGAGTCCTGCTTGAACAGCTCGTCGAGCACGGCAACGTCGTTGCCGACCAGCGCCTGTTCGTAGCGCTGGAAGTGCGCGGTGACTTCCGCGACGACGTCAGGCAGATCGACTTCCATTCTCCAGAACTCCTCGCGGGGCCGACGCAGCGGCGACGCCAAGCTGTTGCAAGGCGTGGGCCACACGCAATGCGACATGTTCGCACCAGGGCGCCGCGATGATCTGCACGCCGATGGGCATCGGCGCGAGCGGAATCGGAACGGCGACGACGGGAAGCCCAATGAACGAGATCGGCTGGGTATGAATGCCGATATTGGCACGCACCGGCAGCTCGACGCCGTCGAGCACGAAGGTCGCCTGCCCGAGCTTGGGTGCAACGCAGGGCGTTGCGGGCGCGATCAGCACGTCGACGGACTTGAACAGCTCCAGCACCCGGGCGCGGTACCAGCGGCGAAACTTCTGCGCGCGGTCGACCATCGGTGCCGGAATCATCGCACCCGCAATCAGCCGATCGCGCACCGCCGGATCGAAATCCTGCGGCTGCTTGCGCAAGCGGTCGAGATGCAGCGAGGCGCCTTCGGTCGTGCTGATGACATAGGCCGCGGCGCGAGCACGCGCGGCTTCGGGCACCGCGACGACGTCGGTCGCCTTGAGCGCGGTCGCCACGCGGCTGACCGCCTCGGCGGCCTCCGGAAACAGGTACTTCTGAAAGTGGCCGCCGGCAATGGCGATGCGCAGGCCATCGAGCCCTTGCGACAGCGAAGCTGAGACCGGCTCCGGCGCACGCGTGGTGCACGCGGCATCGTCGGCATCGGGCCCCTGCATCACGTCGTAGGCAAGCGCGAGATCCTCGACCGAGCGTGCGAACGGACCGAGATGATCCAGGCTCATGACGAACGGAAACGAGCGCGCCCGCGACAGCCGGCCATAGGTCGGCTTGAGGCCGAAGATGCCGCAGAACGACGACGGCACACGGATCGAGCCGTTGGTGTCGGAGCCCAGCGCGATCGGCACCAGGCCGCCGCCGACGGCGCTGCCCGAGCCGCCCGACGAGCCGCCGCTCATCCGCGTCGGATCATGCGGATTGCGCGACGGGCCGTCGTGCACGTTTTCGCCGGTGAAGTCGTAGGCGTATTCGCCCATGTTGAGCGCACCGACGAGGACGGCGCCGGCCGCCTCCATGCGCTCGATCAGCGTCGCGTCGCGCGTCGCGGGCGCTCGATCACGGTTGATCTTGGAGCCGGCGCGGGTCGGCAGCCCCGCGACGTCGAACAGGTTCTTCACCGCGAACGGCACGCCGGCGAGCGGGCCGATGGGCTTGCCCGCAGCGATGTCGGCATCCACCGCACGCGCCTTCGCACGCGCCCGCTCGGCGGTCACATCCGTGAACGAGTTGAGCACGCCATCGCGGGCCACAATCCGCGCCAGCGCGGCGTCAGTGGCGTCGACGGCCGAGAGCTTGCCGGTGGCGACCGCGGCGGCGACGGCGCTCGCGGTCATCTCGGGAGAACTAAGCGGTGAAGACACTGGCAGGCTCGGCTTCATCAGGCAGGGAGAATTCGTCGACCAGCTTCGCCATCTTCAGCGAGACCTCGAGATTGGCGCGGATGGCCGGGCGCCACGCGTCCTCGATCGGCAGAGCCAATGCACGCCCGACCGCGTCGATGTAATCGTCCAATGGCTCCGCCATCAGCTTTTCTCCTCAAGCTTTCACGCTCAATGCGCCGGCAATGGCGGGTGCGGAATCGCCGTCAGCAACTCCCGCGTATAGTCATCCTGCGGATGACCTAGCACACGTTCGGAGGTGCCTTCCTCGACGATTCGACCCGACCGCATCACGATCACACGATCGCACAACAGCCGCACGACATTCAAATCATGGGAGACAAACAGATAGCTCATACCTAACTGCCGCTTGAGGTCCTGCAGCAGATTGAGCACGACCGCCTGCACGGAGACGTCGAGCGCCGCCGTGGGCTCGTCGAGGATGACGAGCTTCGGGTGCAGTGCGATGGCGCGCGCGATACCGACGCGCGCCTTCTGGCCGCCCGACAATTGGTGCGGAAAGCGATCGAGCAGATTGAGCGGCAGGCCGACCATGGTGGCGAGCTCCTCGCAGCGGGCACGAAGCGCGTCGCGGCCCTTGATGTCGCCGAGCTGCAGGATCGGGTCGGCGATGGCACGCGCCGCGGTGAAGCGCGGATTGAGGCTGTCGGTCGGATCCTGGAACACCATCTGGATCCGGCTGCGCAGCGGAAGCCGGGCAAAGGCCTGCGGCAGGATGTTGCCGATCTCCTCGCCATCGAAGCTGATGCGCCCCGAAGTCTGGTCGAGCAGCCGCATCACCATCATCGACGTCGTCGACTTGCCGCAGCCGGATTCGCCGACCAGGCCAACGCTCTCGCCATGACCGACCGTGAAGCTGATGCCGTCGACGGCGCGGAACATCTCCGGCTCGACCGCCGGCCTCCGTCCGAACAGTTTCGACAATGTCGCCGAGGCGCCCTGGCGCGGATATTCCTTGACCAGCTTGTCGACGAGGAGAAGCGGCTTGGCGCTGCTCGCACTCCGCTCGCCCTCCGCACTCCGCTCGTCACCCCCGGGCTTGACCCGGGGGTCCATCACCTGGAGCGACTCTTGCGAAGATGGATGGATGGCCGGGTCAAGCCCGGCCATGACGGAGGCTGTGTGTGGTGGGGCTGCCACATCCTCCTCCGGCAGCAGATCGCGCAAGGACACGCCGAGGCGCGGCGTCGCGCGCATCAGCTTGCGTGTATAGGGATGCTGCGGGTTGGCGAAGATGTCGGCGGCGCTGGCGGTCTCGACCACCCGGCCCTTCTCCATCACCACGACGCGATCGCAATAGGCAGCGGCGAGACCCAGATCATGCGTGATCAGGATGGTCGACATGCCCCGGCTCTTCGTCAGCTCGACGACGAGGTCCATCACCGCCTTCTGCGTGGTGACGTCGAGACCGGTGGTCGGCTCGTCGGCGATCAGGAGCTGCGGGTTGCAGGCCAGCGCCAGCGCGATGACGACGCGCTGGCACATGCCGCCGGACAATTCGAACGGATAGGCGTGGTAGCGCTCGCGCGGACGCGCGATCTTGACCTGCTCGAGCGCGGCGATCGCCTTCTCGGCGCGATCGGTCGCGGCCGCCTGGACGTGCTGCTTCAGCACATCCTCGATCTGCTGGCCGACTTTGCGGATCGGGTTGAGCGCGGCGCGCGGGTTCTGGAAGATCATCGAGATCTCGCGGCCGCGCAGATCGCGCATCGCGCTTTCCTCGGCCGCCCTGACGTCCACGCCGGAGAACATCACCGATCCCTCGGCGATGCGCCCGGCGCGGTCGAGGATGCGCATCACCGCATAGGACGTCACCGACTTGCCCGAGCCGGATTCGCCGACGATCGCGAGCGTCTCGCCCTTGGCGACGGAGATGTCGACATGCTGCACCGCCTTGACGATACCGCGGCGGGTGGAGAATTCGACCGTGAGATCGCGAACGTCGAGCAGCGGCTGGGCGGTCATCCGTGGCTCCGCTTGTTACGACCGTCATGCGCGGGCTTGACCCGCCTGCGGGGCCGAAGCCCCTTCGGCGCGGCGAAGGCCCGCGCGTCCATCACACTGACGAAGGTGTTCTTGAAGGGATGGATTGCCGGGTCAAGCCCGGCAATGACGGAGTCGTTTTGTGGTGCGCTCATCGCCTTACGTCCTGCGCTGCGGGTCGACGATGTCGCGCAGGCCGTCGCCGAGCAGGTTGAAGCAGAACACCGCGATCATCAGCGCGAGACCCGGGAACAGCGCGATCCACCATTCGCCCGACACCATGAACGAGGCGCCCTCGGCAACCATGATGCCCCATTCCGCCGTCGGCGGCCGCACGCCGAGGCCGATGAACGACAGGCCTGCGGCATTGAGGATGGCGTAGCCCATGGTCAGCGACATCTGCACGATCATGATCGGCATGATGTTCGGCAGGATGTGGCCGAGCAGGATGCGCAGCTCGCTGTTGCCCGACAGCCGTGCCGCCTGCACGAAGCCGGCGTTGCGGCGGACATTGGCCTCGGCGCGTGCCACGCGCGCATAGAGCGGGAAATTCACGATCGCGGTGGCGATGATGATGTTCTGCACGGTGTTGCCGAGCGCGGCGACGATGCCCATCGCCAGTACGAACAGCGGGAACGCCATGATCGTGTCGGCAATGCGGCCGACGATGCGGTCGGTCCAGCCGCCGAAGAAGCCGGCGGCGACGCCGGCGAGACCGCCCAGGAAGAACACGAGCGCGACCGAGGCGATCGCGATGAAGGCGTCGAGCCGGGTCGCGACCACAACGCGGCTGAAGATGTCGCGGCCGAGCTGATCGGTGCCGAACCAATGCGCCGCCGACGGCGGCTTCAGCGCGGACGCGGTGTCGCTGGCCAGCGGATCATAGGGCACGATCCACGGGCCGAAGATGGCTGCAAACAGGATCACGACCAGGAGGCCGAAGGCGAAGCCCGTCACCTTGTTCTCGGCCAGGACATAGCGCGTGTGGCCGATCAGGGCTGTCAGTCCCGTCGTCCGCGAGGGAACGGCGGCAGGCTCGACGGTCGGCGCGACAGTGCTCATCCTTCCAGCCTCACGCGGGGATCGATGACGCCATAGAGAATGTCGATGACGAGGTTGAGGACGACGTACATCACGGCCATCGTCAGCACGAAGCCCTGCACCGGCGCGAAGTCGGAGGCGATCAGCGCCTCGACCGCATAGGAGCCGATGCCGGGCCAGGCGAACACCTTCTCCACCAGCACGTTGGCGCCGAGCAGGAAGGAGAACACCATCGACAGCGTGGTGATGACCGGCAGCATGGCGTTGCGGAACGCATAGGTCACGGTGACCGTCGCGGGCGACAGGCCCGAGGCGCGCGCCGTGCGGACGAATTCCGACGACAGCACCGACAGCATCGAGGCCCGCGTCATGCGCGCGATCGGAGCCAGCGAGAAGATCGCCAACGTCGCGGCGGGCAGGATCAACTGGCTCAGCGCGGAGCGGAACGCCTCGCCGTCACGCGCGATCAGCGTATCGATGAGGTAGAAGCCGGTCACGGGGTCCGGCGCGCTATAAAACACGTCGAGCCGGCCAAGCGGCGCCGGTGACCAGCCGAGCCGGAAGTAGAACACATACACCAGCACCAGCCCGGTGAAGAACACCGGCAGCGAGACGCCCGCGGTCGTGACGATACGGCAGGTATGGTCGATCCACGACCCCGGCCGCGTCGCCGCGAGCACACCGAGCGGCAGCGCGATCGCGACGGATACCAACAGACCGAGCAAGGTCAGCTCGGCCGAGGCCGGCAGTCGGTTGCGAATCTCGCTGGCGACCGGCTGGCCTGTGGTCAGCGAACTGCCGAGATCGCCATGGGCGAGATCGACGGTGTAGCGGAAGAACTGCTCGACCAGCGGCTTGTCGAAGCCGAGCTTCTTGCGGATCTGCTCCACCGCCTCCTTGGTGGCGGCGGGGCCGGCAAAATACGCCGCGGGATCGCCGGGCAAGGCGCGCGTGAGCAGGAAGGTGACGATCACGACGCCGATCAGCGACGGGATCGCGAACGCGAGGCGCTTGGCGATGAGGCTCAGCATGAGCAGCCCCCTGCCCGAATTGGCCCAGACCTGTCCGCGCGGCGCACTCGGCTCCCTCCCCCCTTGTGGGGGAGGGCTGGGGAGGGGGGTGGACCCAGACGGCAGTGGGTGTGGCTACCCCCCTCCCTGCCCCTCCCCCACAAGGGGGGAGGGAATGAGAGAGCTCGGCCCATATTACATCCCCCCATCACTGTCTCACCCCTTCACCAGAGCCCGATAGTCGAGCCTACGGTGGAACCAGTACTGATAGCCGGAGATGTTCTTCTGCATCGCGACGTTGACGAACGGCTGATACAGCGGAATGCGTGGCACCTCGGCGAAGGCGAGATCGACGAAGCCCTTCACGTCGGCATCGTACGTCGCCTTGTCCCCGGCCGCGGCGGCGTCACGCGCGCCGTCGATGAACTTGTCCATCACCGGCGACTTGTAGCTCATCGTGTTGAACACGGAATTGTTGCCGTGATAGCACCAGTAGAAGAAGTATTCGGGGTAATCGAGCCAGCCCGAGAAGATGTTGGTGAAGAGCGGCATCTCCTTCTTGTTCAGCTCGGTGCGCCAATTGGCGCCGGGCACCTTGTTGATGGTGGTCTTGATGCCGAGCTGGGCGAGGCTCTCCTGCACCAACACGCACAAGGGCTCGTTGACCTGTGCGAAATTGAGGTCGAAGGAGATCGTGGTTTCGAAGCCGTTGGGGTAGCCGGCTTCCGCCAGCAGCGCTTTTGCCTTCTCCATGTCGGTGAAGTACTTGGTCGGCTGCGGCCACGCCACCTCGGTCGCCTTATCCGCCGGCGCGCCGAACATCGGATTGGCAAGGCCGAACATCACGGCATCGATGATCTTCTGATAGGGCATTGCATAGGCGAGCGCCTGCCGGACCTTGGGATTGTCGAACGGCGGCTTGGTCACGTTCATGCCGATATACTGGATGCCGTTCGAGATCGGCAGCGAGATCACGGTATGCTTGCCGTTCGACTTCATCTCCTGGAAGTCCTTGTTCGGCAGCTCATAGGAGATGTCGGCATCCCCGCGCTCGAGCAGCGCGCGCCGGTTGCCGGCCTGCGGCACCATGCGCCAGATCACACGCTTGATCTTCGGCAGCGGACCGCACACCCAGTCGTCGTTGCGCTCCATGATCACTTCGGTACCGGCGGTCCACTTCGTCACCTTGTAGGCGCCGGAACCAGCGGTCTGCTGCTTGGTATATTCGAGCCCCCACGGGTCTTTGTCGGTCGCGTTCTTCTTCACGAGCTCCGAGTTGACCACGCAGGGTACGATGACGGCGAGATCGGGGATCGTCAGCCGGTCCTTCTTCAGAAAGTCGACGCGCACGGTGTGGTCATCGACGATGACGAACTGCTCGGTCTTGGTCAGCGAGCCGGCGCTCATCTGGAAGGTCGGGAAGCCCCCGACGCTGACGGCGCGATCGAGCGACCACTTCACGTCCTTGGCCGTGACCGGCGTGCCGTCGTGGAATTTGGCGTTCTTGCGCAGCTTGAAGGTGGCGGACATGTCGCCGATGGTCATGTCCTCGGCGAGTTCGGGCTTGAACTTGTCGCGGTCGTAGTACGGCACCCCGCCCGGGCCGCTCTTCATCTCGTGGCTGATCAGGCGGTCATAGCAGTTCCAGGACACCTCGTAGCCCGGCACGTTGGTGCCGACGCCGTGGATGTCGAGGTTGTTGGGACCGCCTTCGGACACGATCAGCAGCGTCTCGGACCGCGCGTCGGCCTTGGCGGAAGACATGATGGCCGGCGCCATTGGCAGCGCGGCCCCCGCAGCCAGACCGGACACGGATTTCAGAAAATCGCGACGCTTCATCAAATGCTCCCGAGGATAACGACTGTCGGGAACAGCGATCGCAAGCTTTGTGCCAAGCCCGGCTGAAAGCTAAGCTATTGAAATATCGAGGGGCCTTCACCGAGCGGCACAGCTCAGCGCCCCCAATTGCATACAAAGCTGCATATTTGCTGAGTTTATAATCACCTCAGCTAGCCTGCGACAGATTTACGCAACGCCTGTTGGACCGCCGCCCCGGTTGGGATCACTCCGGCCAGATCAGCGCCTGCAGCTCGTCGAAGTCGCGGACCTTGGCCGGCCAATCCGGAATGCAGATGTGTCGGAGCGGATCGCTGTACTGGTGCAGCAACAGCAGGACCAGCAGCCGTCGCTTCAGCTGCCGGTCGATGTCCTCCAGCGCAAATCCGTAGCCGTCGAACAAGGCACGCACGCGCCCGGGATGACCCGCTGCCATGAAGGCGCTCGGCCCGAGCAGATCATACTCGCCAAAACCGGTCATGACGTCGCCGAAGTCGAACAGCCCGCTCAGCTGCCAGCCATCACCGCTGCGCGTGACGAGTAAGTTCTCCGGAATGTATTCACCGGTCAGGATGACCGGCGGCGGATCCTGCGGCAGCAGTGCTGCGGCCTCGCGCAGGAGATCGTCCAGCCCGGCGAGAAGCGTCGGCGGCAAGCCGAGCCGCTGATGGCGTGCATGACATCCGGCCATCTGCATCCGCAAGAAATCCGACCAGCGCGGACCGAGCGCCAGCAGCTCGCCAGGCGGGACCCGCTGCACGGCGGCGATCAGACGACCGACCTGCCTGAGCAAGAGCTGCTTGTCCCACTCCGGGAGTTGCCGCCACACATCCGAAGCAGGCATGCCGCCGAGCCTGGTCATGATCAGATAGCACCAGCCGTCGCGCTCCCCCTCGTGTCGCAGGTCGGGGGTACGGACGTCGCCGACGCCACCGGCGAGCACGCGCAAGGCCGCCCGCTCGGACTGAAACTTGCCGCGATGAAACGGCGGGAAGACCTTCAGGATCAGTCCGTCGTTCAGCGCGAGGACCAGATTGGTGCCCGCCGCGAACGGCACCAGCCGCGCGTCGTCGTAGCCATGGCCGCGCGCAATATCGCGTGCAGCCGGCAGCCAGCGCGTCACGTCGGCACGGAGGCGCCGGAGCTGCGCGCCATCGGCGACCGGTGGCAACGTCATTTTCAGCGATCCGGGCTCGCGCGCTCGAACTGGCGCAGCAGACGATTGCCGCGGTCGACGGCGGCATCGAGCGCCGCCTGCGCCGGTTTGCGGCCGCTGAAGGCCTGCTCCATCTCGTCCTCGATGGCATCACGGATCAGCACGAACGAGCCGAGCCGCAGTCCGCGCGAATTCTCCGTGGGTGGGTTGAGCGTCACCTGCTCGATCGAGATCGCGGCGCCTGGATTGCGGTCGTAGAAGCCCTGCGCGCGCGTCAGATCGAAGGCCGCCTGGGTGATCGGCAAATAGCCCGTATTCTGGTGCCAAGCGGCCTGAACATCGGGCCGCGACAGATAGGCGAAGAACTTGGCCACGCCCTTGTACTCGGCCGCGGGACGGTCGCGGAGCACCCACAACGTCGCGCCGCCGATGATCGAATTCTGCGGCGCGGCCGCAACGTCAGGCCAGTACGGCATCATGCCGTAGCCGACCTCGAACTTCGAATTCGCCTTGATGTCGGCGCGCGTTGCCGAGGAGCCGATGAAGATGCCGCACTCGCCCTTCTGGAAACGCGGCTCGGCAGCCTGACCGCGGCCGCCATAGTCGAAGACCTTGCTCTTCTGCCATTCCGCGAGCTGGGCGATGTGCCGCGTGACCTGCGGATTGTTGAACGTCAGCACGGCGTCCAGTCCGGCAAAGCCGTTGGCCCGCGTGGCGATCGGCAGATTGTGGAAGGCCGAGAAATTCTCCACGTTGATCCAGGCCGGCCACGACGTCGTGAAGCCGCAGGCGACACCGTTGTCGCGCAGCCGCCGGGCAGCCTTGCCGAGCTCGGACCAGGTCTTCGGCGCCACGCCCGGATCGAGCCCGGCCGCGCGAAACTGATCCTTGTTGTAGTAGAGGATGGGCGTGGAGGCGTTGAACGGAAACGACAGCATGTTGCCGTCGGCGTCGGCATAGGTGCCGGCGATCGCGGGCAGATAGGCCGACGGCGAAAAGCTCTCCTGCTCGTCGCGCATCAACTCGTAAACGGGATAGATCGCGCCCTTGGCCGCCGTCATCGTCGCGGTCGCGATCTCATTGACCTGCACGATCGCCGGCTGGCTGCGCGAGCGGAACGCGAAGATGGCCGCCGTCACGGTCTCCGTATAGCTGCCCTTGTAGCTCGGCACGATGCGGTAGTCGGACTGCGACGCATTGAAGTCGGCCGCCAGCCTGTCGACCTGCCTGCCGAGCTCGCCCGACATCGCATGCCACCACACGATCTCGGTCGCGGCCTTGGCCGTGCTTGCGCCAACAACCGTCCAGAGCAGGATTGCAAACGAAACAGAACGCAGAAGGACCGTCACCAGGAGGCAACTCCAATCCGATGAATGAATAGGCCCGGGCTGAGATCGCAATCGGACCGAAAAATCAGGTCCAGCAACCCAAGGCTGCAACAAACTATCAGCAAACCATTGACGCGTATCGCTTTGACGTCAGAATGGCCTTATAGCACCTGTTCGGGAGTGCATTGAACCTTTTCATGTCCGGGCCGACCTCATCATCAGGGGGAAAAGTGTTGCCTGTGTACCGCGCCCATCTTTCGTCGATCTCGAGAGTGGACGTCACGCCGGTGCTGATGCGCGCTGAGGCGGGCGCGCGGTACCGCTCGCCCCTTTCACGCCCATCATGCTCGGCGGCGCGACTGGCTGCGCCGCAGCATACAGGCCCGGCTGCGCGCGGCAGAGCGGACGCAGGCAGGCTCCGCACGACGGGCCCGAGGTAGCGATCGTGGCGCGATCCGAGCAGCGGAAATCCGTCGCGCGGCCGCTCGGTCTGGCGGTCCTGGGGCGGGCACGGATCGTTCGCGCGCTGCGGGCGGTTCCGATCCGCTGGCGCATCCTCTCGATCGCCGCGCTCAACTCGGCTGTCGTGATCGTGCTGGCGGCGCTGATCTGGAACGGCGCGACGGTGCTGGGCACGGCCTGGGACGACGTTCGCCAGGTCCGGGAATCCGACAAGGTGCTGGCCCTGCTCGAAAGCGAGACGAGCCGGCTACAGAACCTCATTCATCGCTACATCAATCAGCCGAGCCCGGAGCTGTTCGCCGAGATCCTGCTGCTGCGCGAGGCCGTGCTCGGGACGCTCACGACGCGCGCCTCGACCGACCCGATGCTGTCGGGGTCGGTCGAGGAGCTGGAGCGCGTCACCGTGCGTTTCCTGGACGGCTTCGGCGAGCTGCGCAGTCTGCAGGGGACGATCTCCAAGACCTATGAGGAAGAGGTTCTCGGCCCCGCCCGCGACATCGCCGGGCTCTATTCGGTGATCGAAGGCGCGACCGGCCATCGCGACGCGCAGATCTGGCCCTCGCTCGGCAAGTCGCGCGAGGCCTTCACCGCCATGCTGGTCGCGGCCAACTCCTACTACCTGTCGCTCGCGCCCGCCTCCGCCGAGGACGCGCGCCGCAACACGGAGACGATCGAGAAGACCATTCCGGTGATGTCGAGCCTTGCGGACAATGATCTGCAGCGGCTGGCGCTGCAGCGGCTGTCGGCCCGGACCGCGGCGCTGCGCGCGGGATTCTCCAAGCTCACCGATCAGCTCACCAACCGCACCGAACTGCTGCGCAACACCATCGATGCGAGCCAGGCCGAAACCATCGGCGCCATCGACGGCCTGTCGGTGAAGATGCGCCAGCACGAGCAGAAGGCGCAGGCGACGTTCGATCGGACGTTGAAGGACATCTCCCGCCGCGTCCTCTCGATCGCGGTGATCTTCCTGGGAGTCATCCTGTCCGCGGGCGTGCTGATCGCCTTGTCGATCCGGCTGCCGCTGCAGCAGATCATGGCCTCGATGCGCGCAATCATGCTGGGCGACTACGACCGCGAGGTCCAGGGCACCGAGGCGCGCGACGAGGTCGGCGCGATGGCCCGCGCCGTCGAGACCTTCCGCGAGAACGCGATCGCCAAGCGCAAGACCGAGGACGAGTTGCGCACCGCGAAGGAAAAGGCCGAGAGCGCGCTGCTCGAGCTCAATGCCGCGCAACGGAATCTCATCGATGCCGAGCGGCTGGCGGCGCTGGGCGGGCTGGTCGCCGGCGTCGCCCACGAGGTGAACAACCCGATCGGCATCAGCCTGACGGTGGCCTCCAGCTTCGCACGCCGCGTCGAGATGTTCGAGGCCGCGCTGCGGTCGCCCGAAGGCGGCCTGCGCCGGTCGCAACTGGAGGAGTTCGTGCGTTCGTCGCGCGATGCGTCCGAGCAACTGGTTGCCAACCTGCAGCGCGCCGGCGAGTTGATCCAGTCGTTCAAGCAGGTCGCGGTCGACCGCTCCCATGCGGAGCGACGGGCCTTCGTCCTGAGCGAGGCGACCGATCAGATCATCACCAGCCTCAAGCCGGTGCTCAAGCGCGCGCCGATCACGCTGGCGGTCGATGTCCCCGAGGGGCTTTTCATCGACGGCTATCCCGGGTTCTACGGTCAGATTCTCACCAACCTGTTCCTCAACGCCGTCAACCACGCCTTTGCCGACGGCCGCGCGGGCACCATCTCGATCACGGCGCGGCCGCGCGGCACGGATGACATCGAGATCATTTTCGCCGATAACGGGGCCGGCATGCCCCCCGACGTGCAGCGCCAGGCCTTCGATCCGTTCTTCACGACACGCCGCAACGAAGGGGGAACGGGGCTCGGGCTGCATATCGTCTACAATCTGGTGACGCAGCAGCTCGGTGGCCGCATGATGCTGGAATCCCGCGAGGGACAAGGCACCACCTTTCGGATTATCATGCCGCGGGTCGCCAAGGGCGGCGCCGAGACAGCAATGGGTGACGGAACGACGCAATGGCCGAACAGGACGATGTCCTCCAACTGATCGAGGATACCGGTTTCGACGAGGACGACGGTTCGGCCCGGAAATGGAAGATCGCCGTCATCGACGACGACCATGCCGTGCACGAGGGCACCCGCTTTGCGCTGTCGGATTACAGCCTGAACGGCCAGGGGCTCGAAATCCTGTCCGCCTATTCGGCGGCCGAAGGCCGCGCGCTGATGCGGGAGCACACCGACATCGCGGCCGTGCTGCTCGACGTCATCATGGAGACCGACGTCGCCGGGCTCGAGCTCGTCGAATACATCCGCAACGAGATCAAGAACGAGACCGTCCGCATCATCCTGCGGACCGGGCAGCCGGGCCAGGCGCCGGAGCGGCGCGTCATCGTCCAGTACGACATCAACGATTACAAGGCCAAGACCGAGCTCACCGCCGACAAGCTGTTCACCTCGCTGACGGCGGCGCTGCGCAGCTACCAGCAGCTCGAGCGCATGGTGCAGACCCGGCGCGGCCTCGAGATCATCATCGACGCCGCCTCGACGCTGTATGATTTCAAGTCGATGCAGCGGCTGGCCGAGGGCGTGCTGACCCAGATCGCGTCGCTGCTGAACGTGGATTGCGCGGGGATCCTGGTGCTGCGCGACGACGGCAGCCAGACCGACGATTTTTCGGTGCTGGCCGGCTCGGGCTGCTACAGCCGCTTCTCCGGCGCCGTCACCTCGCGCTCGCTCGATCCGGATCTGCGCGACATGGTCGAGGCCGCCTTCAGGCAGCGCAGCAACGAATTCGCAGACCACCGCACCGTGCTCTATGTCCGCACCGGCTCGGGGCGCGAAGTCGTGGTGCTGCTGCAGGCGGAGCGGCCGCTGTCCGAGACCGACCGTTCGCTGGTCGAGATCTTCTCCAGCCGGCTGTCGATCGCCTTCGACAACGTGATCCTGTATCAGCAGCTGCATGAGGCCAACACCCAGCTCGAGGACCGCGTCGCCCAGCGCACCCGCGCGCTGATGCAGGCCAACCGGCGGCTGTCGGCGCAATGGCTGCGGCTGCAGCGCGCCAACGGTTTCAAGAACGAGATTCTCGGCACCGTTGCCCATGACCTGAAGAATCCGCTGGGCGTCATCCTCGGCCGCACGGAAATGCTGACCGAGTTGATCGCGACCGGCGCCTCCGCAGAGGGCATCACCAGCCAGGTCGGACATATCCGCGATGCCGCCAAGCGGCTGACCTCGATGGTCGACCATCTGATCTCGGATGCGATGGCCGACGCCTTCGACATCACCATCCGCCGCGAGCCGGTCGACATCACGGCCCTGATCCACGAGGTGGTCGAGGCCAACCAGCCGCTCGCCCTCAACAAGCAGCAGGTCATCGAGGTCTCGGCGCCGACGCTGCTGTCGACCATGTGCGACATCGACCGGATCCGCGAGGCGATCGACAATCTCTTGAGCAACGCGATCAAGTACAGCCCGATCGGTGGCAGGATCACCGTGAACGCCGCCGATGACGGCGACAACACCATCATCGCCGTCACCGACCAGGGCGCCGGGCTGTCGCCGGAGGATCTCGGCCGCCTGTTCGGGCGGTTCCAGCGGCTGTCGGCCAAACCGACCGCGGGCGAGAGCTCGACCGGGCTCGGCCTGTCGATTGTCAAACGCATCGTCGACATGCATGGTGGCGAGGTGACGGCCAGGAGCGAAGGGCCGGGATCCGGATCGACCTTCACCATCACACTGCCGGCGGCCGAGTTGTCATGAGTCAGAGCCAGCACATCATCATCGTCGACGACGAGGCCCCTGCCCGCGAAATGGTGGGTGATTACCTCAAGATGCACGGCTTCAGCGTGACGCTGTGCGACGGCGGCAAGAGCCTGCGCAGCGCCATCGAGACCGGCCCCGCAGATCTCGTCGTGCTCGACCTCAACATGCCCGAAGAAGACGGCCTGTCGATCATTCGCGATCTCAAGGGCCGCACCAACATCCCGGTGATCATGCTGACGGCCACCGCCAGCCCGATCGACCGCGTCGTCGGGCTTGAGCTTGGCGCCGACGATTACGTCGCCAAGCCGTGCGAATTGCGCGAATTGATGGCCAGGATCCGCTCCGTGCTGCGCCGCAGCGGACCGGCCAAGGCTGCGGCGGCCGTCACGGAGACCGCTCCGGCCCAGGCCAAGGACCCGCAATTGGTGCGGTTCGGCACCAAATGGCTGGATCTCGATGCCCAGGCGCTGCGCGATGACGAGGGCAACGAGCACCCGCTGACGGCGTCCGAGTTCGGCCTGCTCAAAGTGTTCGCCGCCAACCCGAAGCGGGTGCTGTCGCGCGAGCGGCTGCTGGAGCTCGCCAATGCCCGCGATGCGGAGGCGTTCGATCGCGCCGTGGACCTGCGAATCATGCGGATCCGCCGCAAGATCGAGCCGGATCCGACCAAGCCGGCGGTGATCCGTACCATCCGCGGCGGCGGCTACCTGTTCTCGCCGGCGGGCGAGAAGGCCTGAGGACGGCCGGCCGGCGGCGGCGGAAGCGGTCTCTGCATCCACATCCAGTTCCGCATCTTGGAATTGGGCACAATTCCGCCACGACTGTTTCGCGATGTGCGGCGCGACGAAACATTTCCGCAGGCGCACGAAACCATTTTCCTGTTTTCGTGCAGACGTCCCGAAACGGGCACTCCTTAACAATCCATCCCGTCGAAACGCCGCAAGGGGGCGGCGGAACGGGAGAGTGCCATGCAGAACGTCGTTGCCATCAATTCCGCAGCCAGCCAGGGCATCATCGCCGCCCAGGCGACCACGGACGACATGCTCCTGGAGAGCATTGCCGATGGCGATCGCACCGCGATGCACACGCTTTATGCGCGTCACAATGTGCGGGTCTATCGCTTCATCCTGCGCATCGTCCGCGACACCACGATCGCCGAGGACCTCGTCAGCCAGGTGTTCCTGGACGTGTGGCGCACCGCCAAGCAGTTCGAGGGCCGCTCGCAGGTCTCGACCTGGCTGCTGTCGATCGCCCGCTTCAAGGCGCTGACCGCGCTGCGCCAGCGCCGCTTCGAGGACATCGACCAGGACGAGGTGCGCGAGATCGCCGACGACTCCGACACCCCGGAGACCTCGCTCGAGCGCTCCACCACCAGCGCCATCCTGCGCGCCTGCGTCGCCAAGCTGTCGCCGGCGCATCGCGAGATCATCACCCTGATCTACTACCATGAGAAGTCGGTGGAGGAGGTCGGGCAGATCATCGGCATTCCGCAGAGCACGGTGAAGACGCGCATGTTCTATGCCCGTAAGCACCTGGCCGAGCTCCTGCGCTGTGCCGGCGTCCACAGCCTCGCCGCCTGACCAAGCTTCATTCTCGCCGGGGCTGCGGTCCCGGCGGGTTCCAAAGACGACGACGCATCAAAATCGCCGAACGAAACAATTGAAACAATCGGCGAAATCACCTGGAAAATTTCCGCCGCTAGAACGTTATCCATCAGCCGAGCCTCAGTCCCCCAGCTGATCTCGGTTTGGAGCGAGCAAATTCAAGGATACCTCCACCTTCCAAGGTTGCTCCGAAGACCCGGCGGATGCCCCCGCCGGGTCTTCGTCGTTTGGGACCGCTCACCCCGCCAATAGGGCGATTTGACCATTTGATATCGCGCGTTGCCGGTGCAATCTTCCGTCATGGGGCGGTGCTACAAGCCCCACGGCAATGACGGACGGTGCTGATGTTCGGTTTGGATGCGGTTGAGCTGGCGCGCGCGCAGTTCGCCTTCACGGTCACCTTCCACATCATCTTCCCCGCCTTCTCGATCGGGCTCGCGTCCTACCTCGCCGTGCTCGAGGCGCTGTGGCTGTGGACCGGCCGCGACGTCTATCTCAACGTCTTCAATTACTGGCTCAAGATCTTCGCCATTACCTTCGCCATGGGCGTCGTCTCCGGCATCGTGATGTCCTACCAGTTCGGCACCAACTGGTCGGTCTATTCCGACAAGGTCGGACCGGTGATCGGCCCGCTGATGGCCTATGAAGTGCTGACGGCGTTCTTCCTCGAGGCCGGCTTTCTCGGCGTCATGCTGTTCGGCCTGAAGCGCGTCGGCCCGAAGCTGCATTTCCTGGCCACCCTGATGGTCGCCGTGGGCACGCTGATCTCGGCATTCTGGATTCTCTCGGCCAATTCCTGGATGCAGACGCCGGCGGGCTATGCCGTCAACGCCGACGGCCAGTTCGTCTCGGTCGACTGGCTCGCAGTCATCTTCAATCCGTCCTTCCCCTACCGCCTCGTGCACATGGTGCTGGCGGCCTATCTCACCACCTCGCTCGTGGTCGGCGCGGTCGGCGCCTGGCATCTGCTGCGCAATCCGCATCTGCCGGGCCCGCGCGTGATGTTCTCGATGGCGATGTGGATGGCGGCGCTGGTGACGCCGCTGCAGATCCTGGTCGGCGATCAGCACGGCCTCAACACGCTCGAACACCAGCCGGTGAAGATCATGGCCATGGAAGGCCATTTCCAGAGCCACAAGGACGGCGCGCCGCTATACCTGTTCGGCTGGCCCGACCAGGCCAAGGGCGAACTGAAATGGGCACTCGGGATCCCCAAGTTCGGCTCGCTGATCCTCAAGCACCAGATCGACGCGCCGATGGCCGGGCTCGACACCGTGCCGCGGCAGGACTGGCCGCCGGTGCCGATCACCTTCTGGTCGTTCCGCATCATGGTCGGCCTGGGCCTGCTGATGCTGGCGCTCGGCCTGTTCAGCCTGTGGGAGCGCTGGCGCGGGCGGCTGTACATCAATCGCGGCCTGCACCGCTTCGCGATTGCGATGGGACCTGCGGGATTCATGGCCGTCATGGCCGGCTGGATCACCACCGAGACCGGCCGGCAGCCGTTCACCGTATACGGGCTGCTGCGCACCACCGATTCCGTTTCGCCGCTCGCGGCCCCGGCCGTGGGTGCCTCGCTGCTCGCCTTCATCATCGTGTATTTCATCATCTTCGCTGCCGGCGTGCTGTACATCCTGCGCCTGATGGCCGAGCCGCCGCATCCCGGCGAGCCGGGCCCGAGCAGCGAGCAGCCGGTCCGCACCGCCGGCATCACGCCGGCCGCCGGCGTCGTGCAGGGAGCCGTCGGATCATGAGCGTCGCCATCGATCTCGCCACCCTCTGGGCCTTCATCATCGCGCTCGCCGTGTTCATCTACGTCGTGATGGACGGCTTCGATCTCGGCCTCGGCATCCTCTTCCCGCTGTTTCCAGGCAAGCAGGACCGCGACGTCATCACCAACACCGTGGCGCCGGTGTGGGACGGCAACGAGACCTGGCTGGTGCTCGGCGGCGGTGGCCTGATGGCCGCGTTCCCGCTCGCTTATTCCATCCTGATGCCGGCGCTGTATGCGCCGCTGATCGCGATGCTGGTCGGCCTGATCTTCCGCGGCGTCGCCTTCGAATTCCGCTGGCGCACCCGCGCCACACGCAATCTGTGGGACATCGCCTTTGCCGGCGGGTCATGGGTCGCGGCGCTCGCGCAGGGCATCGCGCTCGGCGCCATCCTGCAGGGCGTGCATGTCGAGGGCCGGCACTATGCTGGCGGCTGGTGGGACTGGCTGACGCCGTTCAGCCTCCTCACCGGCGTCTCGCTCGTGGTCGGCTACGCGCTGCTCGGCGCAACCTGGCTGATCCTGAAGACAGAGGGGGACCTGCGCGACAAGGCCTATCGCATCAGCTGGGTCCTGCTGTTCGCGATGCTGCTCGCCATTGCCGCCGTCAGTCTGTGGACGCCGCTGCTCACGATCCAATATTCGGACCGCTGGTTCAGGTGGCCGGCGATCATTCTCACCGCGCCGGTGCCGCTCGCCGTCGTCGGCGTCACCGTGCTGATGATGAAGAACCTCGCCCAGAGGCACGATAGCTGGCCGTTCTTTCTCGCGCTCGCGCTGTTCTTCCTCTCCTACGCGGGCCTCGGCATCAGCATGTATCCCTACGTCGTGCCGCAGAGCATCACGATCTGGCAGGCGGCAGCACCCGAACGCAGCCAACTGATCATGCTGCCCGGCGTGCTGGTGCTGGTGCCGCTGATCCTCGGCTACACCGGCTGGGCCTATTGGGTGTTTCGCGGCAAGGTCGGGCACGACAGCGGCTATCACTGATGCGCGCTCCCGAGCCCGCGTCCCTCGCGAAGCGCCTCGCCTGGTTCGTTGCGCTCTGGCTCGCCGGCGTGGCGACCGTCGGCGCGGTGGCCTTCCTGCTGCGGCTCTGGATGAAGCTCGGATGACAACGGGTGCGCCCTGCGCTCACCTTGACTTTGCTGCGAATATGCTCCTGAAATTTGACGGGTGGATTTGATCGGGCAAGCTTCGCAGGGGTCCGTTGAGGAGAGCTTTGAATGCCGAGTTTCCGTCGCCTGCTTTGTGCGGCCAGCGCCATCATCGCGCTGGCGCTGTCCACATCGCATAGTTTTGCCCAGTCCGAGGACCCCGGCGATCAGCCCGGTCTCGTCGCCGATGACGGCTACGAGCTCGATCCCGAATGGCGCAAGCAGGTGGTCTATTTCCGCACCACCGAGCCGCCGGGCACCATCATCGTGTCCACCGCCGAACGCCACCTCTATCTGGTGCAGCCGGGCGGACGTGCCATCCGCTACGGCATCGGCGTCGGCCGTGACGGCTTCCAGTGGCAGGGGCTGCTGTCGATCACCAAGAAGGCCGAGTGGCCGGATTGGACGCCGCCGCCGGAGATGATCCAGCGCCAGCCCTATCTGCCGCGCTTCATGGCCGGCGGCCCCGGCAATCCCTTGGGCGCGCGCGCGATGTATCTGGGCACCACCGTGTACCGCATCCACGGCACCAACCAGCCCTGGACGATCGGCAGCAAGATTTCCTCCGGCTGCTTCCGGCTGGTGAATGCCGATGTCGCCGACCTGTTCGACCGCGTCCCGGTCGGCACCAAGGTCGTGGTGCGGCAGAAGCCGGAACTGTGACGCCGGCGCCCGCCGCCGGACATTCAGCCATCGCTTTGTCCTGACATTTTCTGAAAGAGATTCACCATGCGCACTTTCCGAGGCGGCCTGCTGATCGGGCTCGCCGTCGCCGTCCTCGTCGCGGCGCTCGCCGTCACCTATGAGATGTACGACACCCGCACCTTGAAGCGGACCATCCGCCGCGGCGAGGTGTTGTGCGGCGTCAATGCCGGCCTGCCCGGCTTCTCGATTCCCGACGACAAGGGCAATTGGAGCGGCTTCGACGTCGACTTCTGCCGCGCCGTGGCGGCCGCGATCTTCGATGATCCGAAGAAGGCGAAGTTCGTGCCGCTCGACGCCAACGAGCGCTTCAAGGAGCTGCAGAGCCGCAAGGTCGACATCCTGTCGCGCAACACCACCTGGTCGATGGCGCGCGAGCAGAACTACGACCTGTATTTCCCGGCGGTCGCCTATTACGACGGCCAGGGCTTCATGGTGCCGCGGTCGCGCAAGCTGGAGACGGCGCTCGACCTCAACGGCAGCAAGGTCTGCGTGCAGGATTCCACCACCAACGCGCTCAACCTCGGCGACTATTTCCGCACCAACAACATGAAGTACGAGGAGGTGAAGTATCCCAAGCTCGACGACGTCATCAAGGCGTATGACAGTGGCAAGTGCGACACCTTCACCGCCGACGTCTCGCAGCTCTACGCGCTGCGTCTGACGCTGTCGAAGCCCGGCGATCACGACATCCTGCCCGACCTGATCTCCAAGGAGCCGCTCGCGCCCGTGGTGCGCCAGCGCGACGACGACTGGATGATGATCGTGAAGTGGACGCTGTACGCGATGATCAATGCCGAGGAACTCGGCGTCACCTCCAAGAACATCGACGAGGCGCTGAAGTCGAAGAAGCCGGACGTGATGCGGCTGGTCGGCAACGAGGGCAGCTACGGCCAGGACCTCGGCCTGACCAAGGACTGGGCCGCGCGCGTGATCCGTCACGTCGGCAATTACGGCGAGGTCTATGAGCGCAATGTCGGCAGCGAGTCGAAGCTGAAGATCCCGCGCGGCATGAACCAGCTGTGGAACGCGGGTGGTGTCCAGTACGCGCCGCCGATCAGGTAGAACGCCGGTCGGAATTGTCGGCTTCGCTTCGACTGGTCTCACGCCTCTCGCGACACGAACGGTGCACCCTCTCCCCTTGTGGGAAAGGGTCGTTTCGATGCGCAGCATCGAAACCGGGTGAGGGGTTGCCACGAACTCAGACCTGCATTTTCCGCACCAACCCCTCACCCAAGCAAGCTTGGAGTTGGCTTCTGTGTAGCCCTCTCCCACAAGGGGAGAGGGCGCATTCATATGCGCCGCGAGGGCTGATTTTCCGGTGCTTAGAGCAGAACAAACATCATCATCCCCGCGACGTCTTCCGCGCCCGAGCTTTGCCAAATTCTCCACCCTCCGAAAATCGAGGGCGCAGGGAAGGCCAGGTGCCGACTGGCACCTGCGGCCCGCCTGCGTAAAAAAATGCAGGCGGCAGAACCACAGGCTCAGCCGGGACAACCCGGCCTTCCCTGCGCGACGGTGTTAACGCTTATGGCGCGCTCTCCTCGGTGTCCGGCTTGTTAGCCACCGTCGCCGCCCGGGATCATCACCCGTCGACTTGACGCCAGCATCGGGGCGCCAGGACCACGCGCTTTCACGTCCGCATCGCCATCGTTCGTCGGCGCGATCACTCGCGCTGCGATCCGATGCGTCCATCGCGTCACCGGCCCACGTTTCGTAACGATCGCGAAGCGTCCCTCTTGCGGGCCGTGACGGCGGGGAATGTGCGGCTGATTTGCCCGACGAGACAACGCCCGTCGGGTTGCGACAAAATGGCACGACGGGCACTGCGGATGCTCCCGCAAAGCAATTAGTCCCGCGGATCCATGGCTCTCGCGCGATCTGCCTTAGATGTTCGGGGAGCCACTCACGAGTTCGTGAACTCATCCTCAAATCCAGCCAATCGCAGCGATCGTAACGAGCCTGACCAATCCGGTCGGGTGATGCGGCCCTGCACAACAGGGCGAACAAGGGGTACCGAAATCCCTTTGCGCATCAGCCAACTCATCAGTTCAGTTCACAGGGAAAAACTCGAATGACGCTGGGATTCCGTTCGTTCGTGGCCGGCGCGTTGATGCTGGGCGCGCTCTCCATGTCAGCAGCCGCGGCACGTGCCGCCGATATCGTCGACACCGCCGTCGGCGCCGGTCAGTTCAAGACGCTCGTCGCCGCCGCCAAGGCCGCAGGTGTCGTGCCGGTGCTGAAGAGCAAGGGTCCCTTCACCGTATTCGCACCGACCGACGCGGCGTTCGCCGCGCTGCCGCCGGGCACCGTCGAGGATCTGCTTAAGCCGAAGAACAAGGGCAAGCTCGCCGCGATCCTGAAGTATCACGTGATCCCCGGCGCGGTGAAGGCCGGCGACGTCGCCGGCAAGAAGCTGAGCGTGAAAACGGCGCAAGGCCAGCCGGTGGCCGTCGACGGCACCTTCTTCGGCGTGCAGGTCAACGACGCGCATGTGGTGCAGGCCGACGTCATGGCCTCGAACGGCGTCATCCACGTCATCGACAAGGTGCTGCTGCCACCGGCCAAGACCGCGATGCATCATTGATCGAACGAGAGCGCGCCATCGGTGATGGCGCGCTCTTTTTTTGCGAACTCTGCTGTTGTCGTCGATAGTTACTGGGTACGCCGCGAAGGCGGGGTACCCAGTACCCTGCGGGCTTGTCGGTCAATCACAACTCGCTCGGCGTACTGGATCGTCCGCCTTCGCGGACGATGACAGCTGAGCGTGTGGAGTCGGCGGGTGCCGACAAGCGGCCTTGCTTAGTACCCCCTGAGCTGAGCCAGCTGCGCTGCGTGATAGTTCGCATCGCCGAGCAGCTCCTCACAGACGCGGGCGCGCTTCATGAAGAAGCCGATGTCGAACTGGTCGGTCATGCCCATGCCGCCATGCATCTGCACGCCCTCCTGCACCGCGCGGGTCGCGGTCGCCCCCGCGCGGGCCTTGGCGACGGCCACGGCGGCCGTCGCGCCGGCGGAATCGGCGTCGAGCGTCTGCAGCGCCTTCAGCACCGCGGCGCGGGTGATCTCGATCTCGATATAGAGCTGCGCGGCACGGTGCTGCAGCGCCTGGAATTCGCCGATGGCCTTGCCGAACTGCTTGCGCTCCTTGAGATAGGCAACGGTGCGGCCGAACACCTCCTCGCTCAGTCCCACCATCTCGGAGGCCACCGCGCCCCGGCCGAGATCGAGTACGGCGCTGAGCGTGGCAGCGCCACCATCGACATCGCCGAGCACGTGATCCGCGGTGACCTCGACGTTGTCGAGCGTCACCCGCGCGGCGTTGTGCGCGTCGACCATGATGGTGCGTTCGATCGCCACGCCCTTGGCCTTGGGATCGACCAGCAACAGCGTGAGGCCATCGCGATCGCCAGGCGAGCCCGCACTGCGCGCGACGACGAGCAGGAGATCAGCGACGTGGCCGTCGACCACCATCGCCTTGGCGCCGTTCAGTTTGAAGCCGTTGCCGGAGCGCACGGCCTGCAGGGCGGTGTGCAAAGGACGATGCTTGGCGCCTTCGTCGAGCGCCAGCGCGGCGAGCAGCGCGCCGCTGGCGATCTTCGGCAGATACTCGGACTTCTGCGCCGCCGAGCCGGCGCGGGCGAGCGCCGAGGCTGACAGCACCGACGTCGCCAGAAACGGCGACGGCATCAAGGTGCGGCCGATTTCCTCCATCACGACGCCGGCTTCGACCGCGCCGAGGCCGGAGCCGCCGTGCTCTTCCGGCACGAGCAGTCCGGCAAAGCCCATCTCGGCGAAGGTGGCCCAGAGCTCTTTGGAGAAGCCGGTCTCGTCGCGGCTGTCGCGCAGCTTGCGCAGGTGCGACACCGGCGCGTGATCTGAGATCAGGCCGCGCGCGCTGTCGCGCAGCATCGATTGTTCTTCGGTGAGGAGGAGAGGCATGGCAGATCCCGTTGCAACGATGGCAATCAATTTCGGTCTCGTCATTCCGGATGGCCCGAAGGGCCCGGCCCGGAATCCATACTCACGATCGTGGTTATGGATTCCGGGCTCGCCGCTTCGCGGCGCCCCGGAATGACGGCGAGAGGGGTGAACTACGCCCCCGGCAGATCGAGGATACGCTTGGCGACGATGCCGAGCATGACCTCGGAGGTGCCGCCTTCGATCGAGTTGGCCTTGGTGCGCAGCCAGGCGCGGGGACGCGCGCCTTCATGGGAGCGCTCGCTCTCCCATTCGAGCGCGTCGATGCCGCCGGCCGCCATCAGCAGCTCGTGGCGTCGCTTGTTGAGCTCGGTGCCGTAGTACTTCATCGCCGACGAGAACGCCGGATGCCCCTGTCCCGCCTTGGCGAGATCGACCATGCGCTCGGCGGCGGCGGCAAGCGCGGCCTCGTCGACGTCGAAGGTCGCGATGTCCGCACGTAAGAGCGCGTCGTCGAGCCGCCCCTGCGCATCGCTGCCGACAGAATCTGCCGCGACCTGGCCGAGCGGCCGGCTGCCGCCGCGCTCGCCCATGCCGGAAATCATCGCGCGCTCGTGTTGCAGAAGGTACTTCGCAACGTCCCAACCACGGTTGACGGTGCCCAGCACGTTCGCCTTGGGCACGCGGACATTGTCGAAGAAGGTCTCGCAGAATGGCGAGCGGCCGGAGATCAGGAGAATCGGCTTGGTCGACACGCCCTTCGACGTCATGTCGAACAGGATGAAGCTGATGCCGTCATGCTTCTTCGCCGCCGGATCGGTGCGCACCAGGCAGAAGATCCAGTCGGCGTAGTTGGCGTAGGAGGTCCAGATCTTCTGGCCGTTGATGATGTAGTCGTCGCCGTCGCTTTCCGCCCGCGTCTGCAAGGAGGCGAGATCGGAGCCGGCGTTCGGCTCGGAATAGCCCTGGCACCAGCGGATGAGACCGGCGGTGATCTTCGGCAGGTGCTCGCGCTTCTGGTCGTCCGTGCCGTATTTCAGCAGCGCCGGCCCGAGCATCGAGATGCCGAACGAGGTGATCGGCGCGCGCGCGCCGATCGCCGCCATCTCCTGGCGCACGATCTTGGCCTCCTCGCCGTCGAGACCGCCGCCGCCATATTCCCTGGGCCAGTGCGGCACGGTCCAGCCCTTGTCGCGCATGCGCTCGAACCAGACGCGCTGCGGCTCAGAGGAGAATTTTGCATTGCGGCCGCCCCAGAACGTGTCCTCCTCGGAGGTCATCGGCCGGCGCATCTCCGGCGGGCAATTGGCCTCCAGCCAGGCCCTGGTTTCGCGGCGGAATGTGTCGAGATCGGCCATGCCAAGTCCTCACGCGTTTCCATGATTGCTGTCTTTGGAACGACCTAACCTCAGCGCGTCAGGGAATTCAACATCGATGTCGCCGCGGGCGCCCTCGCCTTGCCAGGCGTTCTATGGTCATGATGCCGCCGCGTGAAATACGAGGAAACGAACATGCGTCTGAAACTTCTTTCGCCTGGCGAAATGAGCGCCGACCAGCGCCAGACCTATGACGAGTCGATCGCCAGCAAGCGCGGCTCGCCGCCGCCGCCGATGATGGCCTGGCTCAACAGCCCGGAGATGGCGCGGCACGCGACGCGGCTCGGCGCCTTCCTGCGCTACGACACGGTGTTTCCGGCAGCACTCTCGGAGATCGCGATCCTGGTGACGGCGCGGCATTGGACCGCGCATTACGAATGGTACGCGCATAAGCGTCTGGCGCTGGCCGGCGGGCTCGACATCAAGATCATCGAGGACATCCGCGACCGTCGCACGCCGGAATTCTCCGATCCCAAGGCACAGATGATCTACGACGTCGCCAAGTCGCTGCATGAGGGCCATGGACTGACGGATGCGCTCTACAAGGAGGCGATCGCGCTGCTCGGCGAACGCGGCTTGGTCGAGATCATCGGCCTGTGCGGCTACTACACGATGGTGTCGATGACGCTGAACGCGTTCGAGTTCGACCTGCCGGAGGGCGAGGTGTCGGAGTTGAAGTGAGAAGCGCGTGAGCTGCGATGCGCCGCTGTCGCCACGATGCCGGTGCACTCCCCTCCCCCTTGCGGGGAGGGGTCGGGGGTGGGGGTCTCCGGGCGCTGCGCGAAGTGAGGTGCGACCTTATCAATCTGCACTGCTATCGGCTCTCAAGGCTGGGCATCCACCGCTCGGCCGAGCGAGAGACTTTGATCCTTGTAATCTGAGAGAGCACGGTTCGTGGACCCCCACCCCCGCCCCCTCCCCGCAAGGGGGAGGGGAGCGCACCGTGGGTGCGGCGCGACCTCGTTACTACTACGCCCGTTTTAGTCAGCCCGCCGCTGCCTCGCGCCGCTTCGACGACCACACCAGTGCAAGCACGCACAATCCCAGCAGCACCGGCGGGAACACCACGAGGTTCACCGCCGACCAGCCGAAATTGGCGAGCAGTTGGCCCGAGGAGAACGAGCCCAGCGCCATCAGGCCGAAGATCAGGAAATCGTTGAACGCCTGCACCTTGTTGCGCTCGGCGGATGTATGTGTCTCCAGCACCAGCGCGGAGGCGCCGACGAAGCCGAAATTCCAGCCGACGCCGAGCATGACCAGGGTGGCCCAGAAGTGCATCGCGGTCAGGCCGGACAGGCCGATGACGGCCGCGACCGCTTCAAGCCCCAGACCCACCGCGACGATGGCAGGCGCACCAAAGCGCGCGATCAGCGATCCCGTGAAGAAGCTCGGGCCGTACATCGCGACGATGTGCCATTGCAGGCCGAAATTGGAATCCGACACCGTGAGCCCGCACATCTGCATCGCCAAAGGTGCCGAGGTCATCACCAGGTTCATCACCGGATAGGCGATGGTGCCACACAGGGCAGCTGCGATGAAGCGCGGCTGGCGCACGATCTCGGACAGCGGCCGGCCGCCATGGAGATCGGCAGCTTCAGGCTTCGGCAGATCGACGCCGGCGACGATCCCCATCGCGACCAGCGCGACCGCCGCCTGGACCAGATAGCTGAATGCGAACAGATAGGGTTGCCAGACGTCCATGGTCCATTGCACGAGCTGTGGACCGAGCAGACCGGCGAAGATGCCGCCCGCCATCACCCACGACACCGCCTTGGGCCGGAACGTCGCGCTGGCGCCATCGGCCGCCGCGAAGCGATAGGATTGCGCGACGGCGCCATAGACGCCGCCGAGGAACGTCGCCAGGCAGAACAGTGCGAACGAGCCGCGCAAGATGGCGAGGCAGCCGAGCACGCCGGTGACGGCGCCGCAGCCGGTACCGATCAGGAAGGCCGCCCGGCGGCCATAGCGGCGCGAGATCGCGCCGGTCGGCAAGGTGCCGGCGGCGAGGCCAACGACGTACATCGAGATCGGTACCGTCGCGAGCCCGATGTTCGGGGCAATGGTGACACCGACGATCGCGCCGGTGGCGAAGATCACGGCCGAGTTGGCGCCGGTCAGCGCCTGGGCGGCCGCGAGCCGCGCCACGTTACGGCGAGCGCGGGCATCATCGGAGGTGTCTTCGCTCACGGTCAGATCGATCATCTCAGGTATCCGGAGGCGTGGGGCGCACGCTCCCGCCTTGCTGGTTCAGCCGCACTATTGCGGGAAGCGCGCGCCCGAGGCAACGGGCGCGAACGGAGACAAGCCATGCGGCAGCGAACGCGCCACGGAGCGTGATTCGACACTCCCGACCTGCCCGGCTAATCAAGCCGGCGGTATTCTCGCGTCAACGGCGCCCGCGGAGCTTGAGCCATGTCAATCGACGATCGTCCGACCATCGCGGCGCCTGATGACGATCCGTATCTGTGGCTCGAGGAGATCGACGGCGAGCGCGCGCTCGCCTTCGTCGCGGCGCAGAACCAGCGCACGCTCGCCGCGTTCGGCGATGCGGCCTTCGAACGCGACCGCGACACGCTGGCCGCCATCCTGGATCGGCCGGACAACATCCCGTTCGTCAGCCGCCGCGGCGGGCTGCTGTACAATCAATGGAAGGACGCGGCGCATCCGCGCGGCTTGTGGCGGCGCACGACGATGGCGGAGTTCCGCAAGGCGCAACCGCAATGGGAGGACCTGCTCGACATCGACCGACTCGCTGCCGACGAAGGCGAGGACTGGGCGCTGAACGGGGTCTCGAGCCTGCCGCCGGCGCATGAGCGCGCCATCCTGAGCCTGTCGCGGGGCGGCAGCGACGCCGTGGTGCTGCGCGAGTTCGACCTCGCGACGAAGCGCTTCGTGACGGGCGGCTTCACGCTCTCGGAGGCCAAGGGCGGCGCCGCCTGGCTCGATGCCGACACCCTGCTGCTGGCGAGCGCGTTCGGCGTGGGCATGGCGACGCCGTCGGGCTACGCGCGGACGGTGCGGCGCTGGCGGCGCGGCCAGCCGGTCGAGCAGGCGGAGGTGATCTTCGCCGCCGAAGGCAGTCAGTCGACATGGGTGCATGTCGGTGTCGATCGCAGCGTCGCGCCGGCGCGGGTGTGGTTTGCCGAGGGCATCGACTTCTTCAACCAATATCTATGGCTCGGTGACGGCGGCGGGGCGCGGACCAGGCTCGACCTGCCGACCGACTGCTGGATGTCAGCGCATGGCGACTGGATGGCCATCAAGCTGCGCCAGCCCTGGACCGTCGGCGAGGTCACCCATCCCGCGGATGTGGTGCTCGGTCTCCAGCTCTCGGCATTCCTTGCCGGGCGCCGCGATTTCACCCGCGTGTTCGAGCCCGCGCCGCGACGCGCGCTGCAGGGCCTGTCCTGGGCCGGCGACCGGCTGGTGCTGTCGATCCTCGACGAGCTCAGGGCAAGGTTCGAGGTGTGGACGCCGTCACCGGGGGAGTGGAGCTGCGAGCGGCTTCCCGGCCTGCCGGAGATCGCGACGGTGGACGTCTGGCGTCTCGACACCGACGAGGCCGAAAGCAACGGCGACCTGCTCGCCAACATCCAGGATCCGCTGACGCCGCCGTCGCTGCTACTGATCGAGGGCTTGGCCGCGCCGATCGTGCTGAAGCAGGCGCCTCGCACCTTCAGCGCCGAGGGGCACGTCGTCACGCGACACGAGGCGATCTCGGTGGATGGCGAGCGCATTCCCTACACCCAGACCGGGCCGGCCGAGCTGACAGGCGACGCGCCGGTGCATATGAGCGCCTATGGCGGCTTCGGTCACACGCTCCGTCCGGCCTACAATGCGGCGCTGGGCAAGCTGTGGCTCGAGCGTGGCGGCACGCTCGTGGAGGCCAACATCCGCGGCGGCGGCGAGTTCGGCACCGCCTGGCACGACGCCGGCCGCTATGCGGGCAAGCGGCTCGCGCATGATGATTTCGCCGCGGTCGCCGCCGACCTCGTCCGCCGCGGCGTGACGGTGCCGAAGCGCATCGCGGCGCAAGGCGGCTCCAATGGCGGCATCCTGATCACCAACATGCTGGTGCGCTACCCCGAGCACTTCGGCGCCTTGTTCTGCACCATCCCGCTGATCGACATGCGCCGCTACACCAAGCTGCTCGCCGGCGCGAGCTGGATCGCCGAATATGGCGATCCCGACAGCGACCAGGATTGGAGCTGGTTGTCGACCTACTCGGCCTATCACACCGCAACGCCCGGCCAGCCCTATCCGCCGATCCTGATCGCGACCACGCGGCGCGACGACCGCGTCCATCCCGGCCACGCGCGCAAGATGACCGCCAAGCTGCAGGCCATGGGCTACGACGCCTGGTTCTACGAACCCGCCGCCGGCGGCCATGGCTACGGCACCGACAACCGTGAGCGCGCCAGCTTCATCACGCTGGGCACGCGGTTTCTGGCGCGGCATGTCGGGCTGGAGGCGAAGTGAGCGGCCCATCTTCCGTCATTGCGAGGAGCGAAGCGACGAAGCAATCCAGAGTCCCAACGCGACCCTGGATTGCTTCGCTTCGCTCGCAATGACGAAGATCGGCAAGGCGCCGTCGCAAACCTACGAAGTCCGACCGAACACCAGGATCATGTTGTTGGCGGGCATTTCCATCGTCTCGCGCAAGGCGAGCCCGTGGCGCGCGGCGAGCGCCTCGAGGTCGGTGATGTCGCGCACGCCCCAGTCCGGATTGCGCTCGCGCAGCGACGTATCGAACACGGCATTGCTGACCGCCGTGTGCTTGCCGTCGCGCTTGAACGGGCCGTAGAGCACCAGTGCGCCGTCCGCCGACAGCGCCTGCCCGGCGCCGGCGAACAATCCCTCCGCCACCGACCACGGCGCAATGTGAATCACGTTGGCGCAGAAGATCGCGGCGAGCTGCGAAGGCCCGCCCGCGGCGCGGAACGCCGCCGGCCAGCCGGGATCTGACAGGTCGATGCGCTGGGCATCACGGATGTTGGACAACCCGGCATGGCTGCGCCAAGCCGCAATGCTGGCGAGGTGGTTGGCGTTGAGATCGCTCGGCCACCACGTCAGGTCCGGGCGCTGCGAGGCGAAATGCACGACGTGCTGGCCGGTGCCGCTGCCGGCCTCCAGCACGTCGCCGGTCTTGCCCGCCAGCAGCCGTTCCAGCACCGCCCAGATCGGCTGGTGGTTGCGGTGGAACGCGGCCGCGTCCAGCCGTCCGTCCGGTTCCACCGGCCGACCGTCCCGGCCGAACTCCACGACATATTCCGCCATGACCATTCTCCCGGCCGCCCCATGGACGGCCCTCGTTAACCGCGTTGCGGCGGCCACCATAGCTGCATTGTCAGCCGATGGTCTTTATGCTTTGCAGCGCCTATATTGCCGAGATCACCGAGACGTCGGAACTCCACCTTGATCACACCTGTCCTGCGTACCGCCCTGGCGATGGGGCTCTCGCTCGCCATGTCCATGGCCGCTCACGCCCAGTCCGGTGCCGTCGACGGCCAGAAACTCGCCTTCGACCGCGGCAAGGGCAACTGCCTGACCTGCCACGAGATCAAGGGCGGCGACCTGCCGGGCTCGATCGGTCCGAAGCTGGAGAACCTCACGGCGAGATACGACCGCGCCGAGCTGATCGCGATTCTCAACGACGAGACCAGGCGCAATCCGCTGACGGTGATGCCGCCGTTCGGCCGCAACCGCATCCTGACCGAGCAGGAAATCAGCGCCATCGTCGACTTCCTGCAGACCCTCTGATTCCGTTTGGAGACCGCCATGACTGCCTCGTTCGGCCCGTTGGCCCACCGCCGCCTGTTCCTGAAGGGCGCCGGCCTCGTCGCGCTGATCGGCCTCGGCAACGCCGTGCTGCACGCGACCCCCGTGTTTGCCGCGACCAATGACAACAAATATCCGGAAGACGCCTTCAAGCAGAAGAATGCCGGCGACGCGGTCAAGGCGCTGTACGGCCGCGACCACGAAGCGTCCGACAAGATCAAGCTCGACGCGCCGGAGATCGCCGAGAACGGCGGCGTGGTGCCGATCGCGGTGACGACGTCGCTGCCGAACGTGACCTCGATCGCCTTCATCGTCAGCGAGAATCCGTTCGCGCTGGCGGCGTCGTACCACATCCCCGAGGGCACCGTGCCCGCGGTGGCGAACCGGCTCAAGATGGCCAAGACCTCCAACGTGATCGCGCTCGTCGAATCCGGCGGCAAGCTCTACAGCGCGACCAAGGAGGTCAAGGTCACCGTCGGCGGCTGCGGCGGCTAAGGTCAGGAGATCATCATGGCATCGAGCATCCGCGTCCGCGCCGTCCTGAATGGCGACATCGCCGAGGTCCAGACACTGATCCAGCACCCGATGGATACGGGCCTTGTCAAGGACGCCAAGGGCGAAGTGATCCCGGCGCACTACATCCAGCAGGTCACCTTCGTGCACAAGGACAAGACGGTGTTCCTGGCCGATTGGGGCACCGCGGTGTCGAAGGACCCCTATGTCAAGTTCGCCTTCAAGGGCGCGGCCAAGGGCGACGAGCTCAAGGTGAGCTGGGTCGACAGCAAGGGCGCGACCGACAGCCTGACGGCGACGATCCAATGAGGGCGCCGCGCCTCGCGCTGACCGTGGCGGCCGCGCTCGCTCTCGGCGCCTCCGGCGTCGCGGCCGCGGACAAGCCGAACCCGGCCGCCGACGCCAAGGCGTTCCAGGATTACTTCGTCAAGAAGTTTCCGAAGGTGGCGTTCGACGATTTCGTCAACGGGCCGTATTCGATGAACGCCGACATGCGCAAGCAATGGGAGGAGAAGGAGCAGTTTCCGCCCTACGAGTTCGCGCTCGATGCCGGCAAGGAGATGTTCGCCAAGCCGTTCAAGAACGGCAAGACCTATGCCGACTGCTTCCCGAACGGCGGCATCGGCATCCGCCAGAACTATCCCTATTTCGACGACAAGGAAGGCAAGGTCATCACCCTCGAGCTGGCGCTGAACCTCTGCCGCGAGGCCAATGGCGAGCAGCCCTACTCCTACGTCAAGGACGAGATGGCATCGCTGACCGCCTACATGGCGTACACGTCGCGCGGCAAGCGCTTCGACATCAAGATCCCCGACGACCCGCGTGCGCTCGAGGCCTTCGAAAAGGGCAAGGAGTATTTCTACACCCGCCGCGGCCAGTTGAACTTCTCCTGCGCGAGCTGCCACGTGCAGAGCCCGGGGGAGCGGATCCGCGCCGAGATCCTGGCGCCGGCGCTCGGCATCCTCAACGCGATGCCGATCTACCGCTCGGAATGGAGCGGCATGGGCACGATCAGCCGGCGCTTCGTCACCTGCAACAGCCAGACACGCGCCGTGCCGCTGGAGCCGCAATCGGACGAATACCGCAACCTCGAATATTACCTGTCCTACGTGTCGAACGGCCTGCCAGTTTCAGGACCTGGAGCGCGGCCATGAAAAACGTCACGACAGCAAGCGTCATGAAAAAGATCGTGTTCGCCATGATGGTATCAGCGGTCGGCGCCGGCTCCGCGCGGGCCGCGTCGGAGGCCGACTATCTCGCGGCTGTCGCGGCGGCCGAGAGCGCCAACAAGGAAGCCGGACGTCTGCGCAACCAATGGACCGTGACCCAGGCCGCACTCACCGCTGCGAAGAAGGCAGCGGATTCCGGCAATTTCGATTCTGCGCTGAAGTCGGCGCAGGAGGCCGAGGCGCTCGCCAAGGCCTCGATCGTCCAGGCCACCAGCGAGAAGCAGCGCTGGAAGGACATGGAGATCCGCTAGAGCATGATCCGGAGAAGTGGCAACCGGTTTTCCCTCGCGACGAACGCCGAAGGCGTTTGTGGAGATCATGCTCAAACAAAGGGATGGATCATGATGCGATTCCGTGGAATCGCATCATGATCTAGGACGCGAGCCATGATTCGGCGCCGGGACTTTCTGAAGGCATCAGTTGTCGCCACGCTCGCCGCGCCGGCGTTGCTGCGCAGCGCCCGCGCCGCCGACACCGTCAGCCTTTACGACATCGAGAAGTTCGGCAACGCGCGCATCCTGCACATCACGGACACGCACGCGCAACTTCGCCCGCTGTTGTTCCGCGAGCCCAGCGTCAATCTCGGCATCGGCGAGATGTGGGGACGACCGCCGCATCTGGTCGAGCGCGCCTTCCTCGACCGCTACGGCATCCGACCCGACAGCGCCGAGGCCTATGCGTTCACCTCGTTCGAGTTCGAGAAGTACGCCGTCCGCTTCGGCCGGATGGGTGGATTCGCGCATCTAAAGACCCTGGTCGACAAGCTGCGCGCCGATGCCGGCGACCATCGCTCGGTGCTGCTCGATGGCGGCGACCTCTGGCAGGGCACCGGGCTCGCCAATGCGATGCGCGGCGCCGACATGGTGAGCGCCGCCAACCTGCTCGGCATCGACGCCATGACCGGGCATTGGGAATTCACCTATGGCGAGGAGGCGCTGCGCACCAACCTCGCCCGCTTCAAGGGCGAATTCCTGGCGCAGAACGTGTTCCTGACGGAGGAGGCGGCGTTCAACGACGCCAAGGCGTACGATCCCGGCTCGGGCCGCGTGTTCAAGCCGGCCACCATCAAGGAGATCGGCGGCGCCCGTATTGCCGTGATCGGCCAGGCCTTTCCCTACGTGCCGATCGCGCATCCGCGCCGCTTCACGCCGGACTGGACGTTCGGCATCCGCGAGGAGGAACTGCAGAAGCTGGTCGATGGCCTGCGCGGCGCCGACAAGGTCGATGCCGTGATCCTGCTGTCGCACAACGGCATGGATGTCGACCTCAAGCTGGCGAGCCGCGTCACCGGCATCGACGTCATCCTCGGCGGCCATACCCATGACGCGGTTCCGCAGCCGGTCGCGGTCAGCAATTCCAAGGGCGCAACGCTCGTCACCAATGCCGGCTCCAACGGCAAATTCCTCGCCGTGCTCGATCTCGACGTCGGCAAGGGCCGCGTCGCCGATGCGCGCTACCGGCTGCTGCCCGTCTACTCGGAGCTGCTGAAGCCGGACCCGGCGATGCAGGCGCTGATCGATCAGACGCAGCAGCCGCAGGTCGCGGCCTGGAGCGAGAAGCTCGCGACGTCCGACCGGCTGCTTTACCGGCGCGGCAATTTCGAAGGCGCGACCGACGACCTGATCTGCGCGGCGCTGCGCCGCGAGCTCGATGCCGAGATTGCGCTGTCTCCCGGATTCCGCTGGGGCCCGACCTTGCTCGCGAACCAGTCCATCCTGCTCGAGGACGTGCTGGCGCAGACCGCCATCACCTATCCCGAGACCTATGTGCAGCGGATGTCCGGCGCAGAGATCAAGGACGTGCTCGAGGACGTCTGCGACAACCTGTTCAACGCCGACCCCTATCTGCAGCAGGGCGGCGACATGGTGCGAACCGGAGGGCTATCCTACCGCTGCGCGCCCGCCGAGCCGATCGGCCGCCGCATCTCCGATCTCACGCTCGACGAAGGCCGGCCGCTGGACGCCCGCAAGAGCTACAAGGTCGCCGGCTGGGCCTCGATGAACGCGCAGGACGGCAAGCCGGTGTGGGACGTGGTGGCCAACCACCTGCGCAACGGCCAACTGGTGCTGGTCGGAACGAACAAGGTCACGCTCTCGGGTGTCGACGGCAATCCCGGATTTGCATCGCAATCGTGACAGCGGATTGCGCGATGCAATCCGACCTGCCGAGCGTTCGCCGCATTGGTGACATCGGGCCGGTCGTGCTAATGCCACGATGATCCAGATCGGAAGGAGGCGCTAATGATCTTCCGCCAATTGTTCGACAGCGTCTCCGGCACCTACAGCTACATCCTCGCCAGCCGCAGCGGCGGCGAGGCCGTCATCATCGATCCCGTGCTGGAGAAGGTCGAGCGCTACTGCCAGCTTTTGCGCGAGCTCGATTTGCGCCTGGTGAAGGCCGTCGACACCCACCTGCATGCGGATCACGTCACCGGCCTCGGCGCTTTGCGCGACCGAACCCATTGCGTCACCATCATGGGCGAGCAGACCAAGGCCGACGTGGTGGCGATGCGCGTCAGCGAGGGCGACCGGATCGCCATCGAGGGCATCAGCCTGGACGTGATGTACACGCCCGGGCACACCGACGATTCCTATAGTTTCTCGCTGGGCGACCGCGTCTTCACCGGCGACACGCTGCTGATCCGAGGGACCGGCCGCACCGATTTCCAGAACGGCGATGCGCGGCAGCAGTACGACTCCATCTTCAACAAGCTGCTGCGGCTGCCCGACGACACGCTGGTCTATCCCGCACACGACTACAAGGGCGACACCGTCTCGACGATCGGCGAGGAGCGCCGCTACAATCCGCGCCTGCAGGTCAAGTCGGTCGACGACTACGTCGCGCTGATGGCGAATCTGAAGTTGCCGAACCCGAAGATGATGGATGTCGCGGTGCCCGCCAACATGCGCGTCGGGCTGCATCAGGAGGAGTTGGCGAAGCGGGGCCTGTCGCTGTCGGCACGCGAGGCGATCGAGTGCCTGGGACGCCCCGACGTGCTGCTGGTCGATTTGCGCGAAGCCGCGGAGCGCGCCAAGCACGGCACGCTGTCCGGCGCACTGCACGCGCCCTATCCTGCGATCGAGGACAATCTCAAGCCGGGCGGCATGCTGCGCGAGGTCGCCGCCGCCACCGGCCGCCGCATTGTGTTCTTCTGCGCCTATGGCGAGCGCTCGGCGATGGCCGTGCAGACGGCACAGGCGGCGGGGCTGGCGAATACGGCGCATATTGAAGGCGGGTTGGACGCGTGGAAGAAGGCCGGCGGGCCGGTGGCACCGTAAGGAGGTAACGCTCTCCCACCTTTCGGCAGCCCTTGGCGGCGCCCTCACACTCCGCTGTCGTCCCGGGCAAGCCCGCGGACGCGAAGCGCCGGCGGGCGCCGACCCGGGACCGATACCGCGTGATCTGTCTTGAGGCAGGCTGCCCGTTGCACGAGTCGCGCAACAAACGTCCGCCGGTGGTTATGGGTCCCTGCGTTCGCAGGGACGACACCGGTGTTGGAGCTGCCACCCTACATCTCCGCCCCACGTCATCTGGAACGTCATCCGCGGAGGGAAGCCGCCCCTCGGCCGCCGGCCATCCCGCGCAGGTGCCATGCGCGGGCGTTCATGGACAATGAACCGCATTCCGATAGTGTGGCGTTGTGTCGCGCGCGCCCCTGATTTCGGGAGCATCGGCGGTTTGCCGGCAACGCGCCCTCCTTTCCATCGCTGACGCCGGGGGCCAACGGATCGACCATGGCTGACGTTCTCGCCGCACCGCAACATGCTCCGGTCCGGACCGCCTCGCCGCTGCGCACATTGGCGCTGATCTCGCTGGCGCACTGGGTCAGCCATCTGCACATGCTGGTGCTGCCGATGCTGTTTCCCTACCTGAAGGAGAAGCTCGGCGTCGGCTACATCGAGCTCGGCTTTCCGCTCACCGTGTTCGCGGTCGTCTCGGCCCTGACCCAGGCGCCCGTCGGCTATCTGGTCGACCGCGCCGGTGCCCGCCGCATCCTGCTGATCGGCCTGACGCTCGGTGGCCTGTCGCTGGCGATGCTCGGCGTCTACCTGAGCTATGCCAGCCTTGTCGTCTCGGCGGTGCTGCTCGGCCTCGCCAACGCGGTCTACCATCCCTCCGACTACGCGCTGCTGGCCGCACACATGGAAGAGAAGCGCATGGGCCGCGCGTTCGGTGTGCATACCTTCGCCGGCTATCTCGGCGGCGCCGTCGCGCCCGCCGTGATGGCGGCGCTGGTCACCACCGTCGGCGGCTCCGGCGCGCTGATCGCAGCCGGCCTGGTCGGACCGCTCGCCGCGCTGCTGCTGCTCGTCGGCAACGTGCCCGAGGTGCCGCCGCATCCGCATCACACCAGCGCCGACGGCAGCAAGGTCAAACAGCCCAGCCTGCTGACGCCGATGCTGATGCTGCTGACCGTGTTCTTCATGCTGCTCAGCCTGTCCAACGCCGGCATCGCCAGCTTCGGCGTTGTCGCGCTCATGAACGGCTACGGCATCTCGTTCTCGACCGCCAACATCGCACTGACCGCGTTCCTCGGCGCCAGCGCCGTCGGCGTGCTCGCCGGCGGCCAGCTCGCCGACCGCATCCGCCATCACAACCTGGTCGCGGCCGTCGCCTATGCGATCAACGCCGTGCTGGTGCTGATGATCACTTTCATCAACCTGCCAACCGTGCTGCTCACGGCGATCATGCTGGTCGCGGGCTTCATGAGCGGCGTGATCGCGCCGTCGCGCGACATGCTGGTGCGCAACGCCGCCCCTCCGGGTGCCGCCGGCCGCGCCTTCGGCATCGTGTCGACCGGCTTCAACTTCGCCGGCGTGGTCAGCCCGCTGCTGTTCGGCTGGATCATGGACATGAACGCGCCGCGCTGGGTGTTCGGCGCCTCCGTCGTGTTCATGCTGCTGACGATCGTGCTCGCGTTCTTCACCGAGCCGAAGAAGGCCAAGGCGTAGCAGTCTTCGTAGGGTGGGCAACGTGAAGCATGCCCACCGTCCGCCAGAAATCACCGCTGAGAATGGTGGGCGCGCGCCGCCTTGCCCACCCTACGGCGCTCGCGTCACCTGCGCCGGCGCAACGCTGCTGCCTGATCCCCGCGTGTTGACATCATCGCCTTCCCGCCGATGATGCGGCCAACAACACCCGGGGAAGACACGCCATGACGCAGCCAGATCTCGTGATCCGCGGCGGAACCGTTGCCGATGGCTCGGGCGGCGAACTCTACGAAGCTGATGTGGCGATTGCGGACGGCTGCATCGTCGAGGTCGGCAAGGTCAACGCATCCGGCCGCGAGGAGATCGACGCACGCGGCAAACTCGTGACACCAGGCTTCGTCGACGTCCACACCCATTACGACGGCCAGGTGACCTGGAGCCATGACATCTCGCCGTCGTCGCAGAACGGCGTCACCACCGCGATCATGGGCAATTGCGGCGTCGGCTTCGCGCCGTGCCGGCCGGCCGATCATCAGCGGCTGATCCAGTTGATGGAGGGCGTCGAGGACATCCCCGAACCGGTGCTCGAAGCCGGCATTCCCTGGGAATGGGAGAGCTTTCCGGATTACATGGAGTGGCTCGGCAAGCGTGAATTCGATCTCGACATCGGCGCGCAGCTGCCGCATGCAGCGCTGCGCGTCTATGTCATGGGCGAGCGCGGCGCGCGCCGCGATCCGGCCACCGCCGACGACAACCGCGCCATGGCGGCGCTGGCACGCGATGCGGTCAAGGCCGGCGCGCTCGGCTTCTCGACCTCGCGCACGCTCAACCATCGGACATCGACCGGTGACTACACGCCGACGCTCAAGGCGGGCGAGGACGAGTTGACGACGATCGCGCAGGCCATGCACGGCGCCGGCCGCAGCGTGCTGCAATTCGTGCTCGACATCTCCACCATCCACGAAGACCTGCCGATGATGCTGCGCATCGCCGACACGACGAAATGCCCGATCTCGTTCTCGGTGACGCAGAACGACCGCGCGCCGCAACGCTGGCGGCAGACGCTGGCCGAAATCAACGCCGCCGCCGCGCGCGGCCTGTCGGTGACGGCGCAGATCGCGGCGCGCCCGGTTGGGCTGCTGCTTGGGCTGGAGTTGTCGCGCAACCCGCTGCAGACGCATCCGAGCTACCAGGCGATCGCGCATCTGCCGCTGGATGAGCGCGTCGCGCGGATGCGCGATCCGGCGCTGCGCGCGGCCATCCTAGGCGAGCAGGCCAGCGCGACCGACGACCCGCTGTTCTTCAAGCCGAACTACGACAAGATGTATCTGCTCGGCGATCCGCCGGACTATGAGCAGCCGCCGGCGCGGTCACTCGGCGCCCAGGCCCGCGCGCGCGGCTGTCGTCCCGAGGAACTGGCCTATGACGCGATGCTCACGGATGGCGGGCGCGGCATGCTCTACGTGCCGTTCCTCAACTATTCCGACGGCAATCTCGATGCCACCTACGAGATGCTGCGCGACCCGCGCAGCGTGCCCGGCCTCAGCGACGGCGGCGCGCATTGCGGCATCATCTGCGACGCCAGCTTCCCGACCTATCTGCTGACGCACTGGACCCGCGACCGCAGGCGCGGTGACAAGCTCTCCATTCCGTTCGTCGTCGCCGCGCAGTCGCGCAAGACCGCGCTCTCCGTCGGCCTCGACGATCGCGGCCTGCTCGCGCCAGGCTACAAGGCCGACGTGAACGTCATCGACTACGACCGGCTGCATCTGCATCCGCCGAAGGTGCACTACGACCTGCCGGTCGGCGGCCGCCGCCTGATGCAGGAGGTCGACGGCTATGAGGCGACGATCGTATCGGGCGTGGTGACACGCCGGCATGGCGAAGCCACCGGCGCACGGCCCGGGCGGCTGGTGAGGGGTGCGCGCCAGCTGAGCTGAGACGTCAACTGGCCGCGGCGACTGTCTCGGCAAGCCTTGCAAGCTCGGCTTGCGCGGCGGGATGCTCGTTGAACCAGGGTGGCAACGAGCGCAGCGCGATCTCGAGTGCCCTGCCGGCCTCGTCTTTGCGGCCGTGCAGGAGATGCCACTCACCGATGTAGAAATAGGCTTCAGCCTGTTCTGGAGCCGTTGCCGCCGCGTTCAACAGCTGCTGCGCCGTCGAACGCTCCATGAGAAGATCGAACACGGGCCAGGGCCACTGCCCCGCCGCCCAGTACGCCGCGAAAGAAGCGAGATCTGGCTTGGCGCGCCCCGGCAACCGAGCCAGCGACAGGTAACGAAACAGGGCCGCATAGGGCTCGAACTGGAGCGCGAGCGATCGTTCCATGTCAGCTGCCGCGGCTTCGAACCTGCCGCAGCAGAACTGAATATAGCCACGTCCCCGATGCATGACCGGGTCTTTGGGCGCGAGGCCGACTGCTGTCGTGCTCTGGGCGATCGCGCGATCCAGATCGCCCTTCACATGATGAAGGTACGCGAGCTCGCCATGAGCCGCCGCGAGCCTGGGCTCGAGCGCGAGAGCACGCGTCTGATCGTCAATGGCGCCGTCGAAGTCGCCGAGGAATTTGCGTGACACGCCGCGGGCGCCGTAGGTCTGCGCGTTGGGCTTGAGCTTGAGCGCGAGACCAAAATCCTCGATCGAGCTGGCGTAGCTGCCCATGCCCTGGAGCGCCACGCCGCGATTGTGGTAAGCGTAATGGTTGCGCGGGTTGAGCTGGACCACCTTGCTGAAGTGGAAGATGGCGCCCGAGAAGTCCTCGATCGTCAGGCATCGCACGCCGCGCCAGTACTGCAGCATATGAGAGAACAGGCGCATCATGCGGGACCTCACGCGGGTGAATGCGAGGCCGCCTCCTGATGACCCCGGGCGGGGGTTGTATCACGCAAATTCCGGCGCCACACCCTGCTGCGCCTGCAGGCGGGCACGCTCGCTGTTGGGCCAGAGCAGCGCCAGACCCAGCAGGCCGGAGATCACCATGATGACAGCATTGATGGTGAAGCCGGACATGTAGCCTTCGAGCAGGCTGCCAGAGGCCTGGATCATCTTGCCCATCACGAGGGGCGCAACGATGCCGGCGAGCGTATAGAGCGCGCCGTAGATCGCCATGGCGGCGCCGCGCTGCGTGACCGGGGTGAACTCGCCGATCATCGGCGGGCAGACGACGTAGATCGAGCCGCACAATCCCGATCCGACCACGAGCAGTGCGATCTTTGCCGAAGCGGCGTCGACATGCGGCATCATCGCCATCAGCCCGCCGCCGATCACGAGCGGCGTCGCGCCGACCACGCCACGGGCCATGCGCGTGGAGACGCCACGCGCCATCAGCGTCTGCGACACAAAGCCCGTGGTCAGCACCACGCACGCGCCGAAGATCCAGGGCAGGATCGAGATGAAGCCGGCCTGCTGCTGCGAGAAGCCGAGGCCCTTCACCAGGAACGGCGTGAACCAGGTCAGCCCGAGCGACAGCGCCCAATAGGCGCCGAAGGTCGCGGCGACGCAGCCGACGAAGGTCCGCGACGTCAGCAGTTGCAGATAGGGAACGCGCCGCTCGCGCAAGCCGGCGAGCTCGACCTCCGCCAGCGGCCCTTCCTTGCCCAGCCACAGCCACGCCACGCTCCACATCAGCCCGACCACGCCGAGTGCGCCGAAGGCATAGTGCCAGCCGTGATTCACGATGATCCAGTTCAGCGCGGGCACGGCGAGGATGACGCCGAAGGCGGATCCCTGTGACAGGATCGCGGTCGGCATCGCCCGCTTCTCATCGGGGAACCATTTGTAGACCGCGTGAACGGCGACGGACGCCGCGGGGCCTTCGCCGGCGCCGAGAATGATGCGGCAGATCAGCAGCGTGGTGAAGCCGACGGTGCCCACCATCGGGAATTGCGCGAGCGCCCAGATCAGCGCCAACACCAGCAGCACCCAGCGCGTCGGCACCTTGTTGACGACGAAGCCGACGACGATCGCCGAGATCGAGAACAGGAAGAAGAAGGATGATCCAAGCAGGCCGAACTGCTCGGCGTTCAGATTGAGCTCGGTCATGATCGGCACGCCGGCGAGCCCGACCACGATCTTGTCGGCGAAGTTCACCAGCATGAACAGGAACAGCAGGAAGGTGATCTTCCAGGCGCCTTTCGGCGTCGCGCTTGCGCGGGATGTGCCCTTCAGCGTCGTTGGCGCGGCCATGGTCCTTCCCCATTCTGTCATGATCCGCCCCTGTCGTCCGGGCGTTTTGACGATGCTACCCACGAAGCGGCTTCGCAGGCAACCGGCTGGCGCGCTAAGTTATTGCTGCAACGCGGGAATCCGCCCTCTTGGGCTGCATCGCGATACCCTCGCAACCTGATTGCGCGCGGCCGGCATCACATCGGGGGCGTCACGAAGAACGAGCGCGTGATGTTCGCGTTGGCCCTTGTTATGTTGTGACGCAACAACCCCGATCATGCTCGTGCTCAGCGTCCGTCATCTCACCAAGTCCTATCGATCCGGCGGCGAGCCGATCCACGTCCTGCGTGGCGTCGACCTCGACGTCTCCTCCGGCGAGCGCGTCGCGCTGACCGGTGAATCCGGCTCCGGCAAGAGCACGCTGCTGCATCTCATCGCCGGGCTCGATGCCGCCGACGGCGGCGACATCCTGCTCGACGGCGTTTCGGTGGGGGCGCTCGACGATTCGGCACGCGCGGCGGTCCGGCGCGAGCGGCTCGGCCTCGTGTTCCAGCAGTTCAATCTGGTGCCGAGCCTGTCGGTTCAGGACAATCTCAGTTTCCAGGCGCGGCTGGCCGGTCGGCATGATCCGGCGTGGCACACCGAGCTTGTCGAGCGGCTCGGGCTGAAGTCGCTGCTCAAGCGCTATCCGGAGCAACTGTCGGGGGGACAGCAGCAGCGCGTCGCGATCGGCCGCGCGCTGGCGGTCAAGCCGGCCCTGCTGCTCGCGGACGAGCCGACCGGCAATCTCGACGAGGACACCGCCGACGAGGTGATGGCGCTGACGCGCGACCTCGTCGCGCGCACCGGCTGCGGCTTCCTGATGGTGACGCACAGCGCGCGGCTCGCGGCGATGCTCGACCGCCGCGTCCACCTGCATGGCGGGCGCATCGCATGAGGCGCGCGCTGTGGATTCTCGCCGTGCTGCTCAGCCACTGGCGCCGGCATCCGATGCAGCTCGCGACCTTGCTGATCGGGCTGATCTCGGCGACCGCGCTGTGGAGCGGCGTGCAGGCGCTGAACCAGCAGGCGCGCAGCTCCTATGATCGCGCCGCGGCGATCTTCGGCGGCGCGCGCACGCCGATGCTGGTCGCGACCGACGGCAAGATGCTGCCGCAGAGCGTGTTCGCGGAATTGCGCCGCGCCGGCTGGCCGGTGTCGCCGGTGCTCGAAGGCCGCGTGCAGATCGACGGCCACTCGGTGCGGCTGCTCGGCATCGAGCCGTTCAGCATCCCCCGGGAGGTCGGCAATGCGCCGATGGTCGGGCGCAGCGAGCTCGAGGCCTTTCTCACACCGCCACATCGCACGCTGATCTCGCCGGAGACGCTGGCCGATCTCGGACTGAAAGACGGCACGGCGCCGCGGCTCAGCAACGACGCCCTGCTGCCACCCTTGATGGCGCAGCAGCAGCTCGCGCCCGGCGTGCTCGTGGTCGATATCAGCGACGCGCAGCGGCTGCTCGACAGGCCCGGCCAGATTTCGCGGCTGCTGGTCGGCAAGACGTCGGTCCAACGACCGCCGTTGCAGTCGTTCGCGGGTGGCCGGCTACAGCTCGTGCAGCCGGAGGCCGAGACCGACCTGGAGCGACTGACCGACAGCTTCCACCTCAACCTCACCGCCTTCGGCCTGCTGTCCTTCGTCGTCGGCCTGTTCATCGTCAATTCCGCCATCGGCCTCGCCTTCGAGCAGCGCCTGCCGGTGCTGCGCACCTTGCGCGCCTGCGGCGTGTCGGCGCGCCAGCTCAACGGCGTGCTGATCGGCGAGCTCATCGCCTTTGCCTTGGTGGCAGGGCTCGTCGGGCTGGTGTGCGGCTACGTCATCGCCGCCGCGCTGCTGCCGAACGTGGCGGCATCGCTGCGCGGCCTGTATGGAGCGCAGGTGCCGGGCGAGCTCAGCCTGCAGCCGGAATGGTGGTTTGCGGGCCTCCTCATCAGCATCGCCGGCGCGCTCGCAGCCGCGACGACCAGCCTGGTCAAATCGATGCGGCTGCCGATCCTCTCCACCGCGCAGCCCTATGCGTGGCAGGAGGCACAGCGGCGCTGGCTGCGCTTGCAGAGCGCGGTCGCGCTCGCCTTCTTCGTCGCCGCCGGCCTGCTGCTGTGGCTCGGGCAGTCGCTGCTGGCCGGCTTCGGCGTGCTCGCGGCGATGATGCTCGGCGCGGCGCTGCTGCTGCCCGCGATCCTGGAGCTGGTGCTGCGGCTCGGCGAGCGCGGCGCGCGCGCGGCGCTGGCGCAATGGTTCTGGGCCGACAGCCGCCAGCAGATCTCGGGCCTGTCGCTGGCGCTGATGGCGCTGCTGCTCGCGCTCGCCGTCAATGTCGGCGTCGCCACGATGGTCGAGACCTTCAGCCGCACCTTCCTGGTCTGGCTCGATGGCCGGCTCGCCGCCGACGTCTACGTCAGCGCCGCGGATGAAGCGCAGGCGCGCGACATCCAGACCTGGCTGCGCGCGCGGCCCGATGTCCAGGCCGTGCTGCCGGGCGGACGCGCCGAAACGCAGTTGGCGGGCGCGCCGATCGACATTCTCGGCCTGCCCGATCACGACACCTATCGCGACCATTGGCCGCTGCTGCAGGCCGGCGACAGCGCCTGGAAGCAGCTGGTGCGCGGCGACGCCGGCTTCGTCAGCGAGCAGTTGGCGCGCCGGCTCCATCTGTCTGTCGGTGACAGCATCGACCTCCCCGCATCCGGCGGCGACTGGCGCATCACGATCGCCGGCATCTATGCCGACTACGGCAATCCCAAGGGCCAGATCACGGTCAACGTCGCCGCGCTGACGCGCCGCTTCCCGGCGACGCCCATCACGCGCATGGCCGTGCGCGCAGCGCCGCCCGACGTGCCGGGACTGATCAGCGCGCTGACCGACAAATTCGGCCTGGACGGCCGCAACGTCATCGACCAGGCCACCGTGAAGCAGGAGTCGAAGCAGATCTTCAACCGCACTTTCGCGGTCACCGGCGTGCTCAACACCTTCACGCTGGGCGTCGCCGCGATCGCGCTGCTGACCAGCCTGCTGACCTTGGCGAACTCGCGGCTGCCGCAGCTCGCACCCTTATGGGCCATCGGGCTGACGCGACGGCGGCTCGCCGAAGTCGAGCTGTTGAAGACGCTGTCGCTCGCCGGCCTGACCGCGCTGCTCGCGCTGCCGCTCGGGCTCGTCGTGGCGTGGTGCCTGATCGCGATCGTCAATGTCAAAGCGTTCGGCTGGCGGCTGCCGTTCGACGTGTTCCCGCTGCAGCTCATCCGGCTGCTGGTCGTCACGCTGGTCGCGGCGGTGATCGCCTCGTTGCTGCCGGTGCTGCGGCTGGCCCGGATGCAGCCGGCCGATCTGGTCAGGACCTTTACCATTGAGCGCTAGAACGACGATCACGCGGCGCGGCCTGATCGGCGGGCTCGGCCTGCTGGCCCTGCCGCGCCTCGCACGTGCACAGGGCTTTGCGGGCCTGAGCGACAGCGCCGACGGCTTTGCACCGGTGACGCCCGGACGAGCGTTCGGCTTCCCTGCGGATCACGGGCCGCACGACGATTTCCGCATCGAGTGGTGGTACGTCACCGCAAACCTCAGCGATAGCAGCGGCAAGGCCTATGGCCTGCAATGGACGCTGTTCCGCTCGGCGGCGCGGCCGGGGCCGCAAGCCGAGGGGTTCGACAATCAGCAGCTCTGGATGGCGCATGCCGCGGTGACGCGCGCGGACATCCATCGCTCCGCCGAGAAATTCGCGCGCGGCGGCGTCGGCCAGGCCGGCGTCGAGGCCAAGCCGTTCCAGGCCTGGATCGATGACTGGCAGCTGCGCGGCACCGCCGCGACCGACGATCGATCGCTGGCGCCGCTCGACATGACCGCCGCCGGGCCGGACTTCTCCTACGCGCTGCATCTGGAGGCGGACCGTCCGGTGGTGCTGCAGGGCATCGGCGGCTACAGCCGCAAATCCGAGCGCGGCCAGGCGTCTTACTATTACAGCCAGCCGTTCTACCGCGCCCGCGGCCAGATCAATTTCGACGACACGCCGGTCGAGGTAACAGGCGTGGCCTGGCTCGACCGCGAATGGAGCAGCCAGCCGCTAGCCGCCGACCAGAGCGGCTGGGACTGGTTCGCGCTGCATTTTTCCGGCGGCGAGAAGCTGATGCTGTACCGGATGCGGCAGGGCAATGGCGACTACACGTCCGGCACCTGGATCACGGCCGACGGCGTCTCGCGCGCGCTCGGCCCCGGGGGCATCGTGATGACGCCAAAGGATATCGTTGCGATCGGTGAGCGCAGGCTGCCGGTCGGCTGGCGCGTCGAGATATCAGCGCTCGGCATCGCCATCGACTCGACGCCGCTCAACCCCAGGGCCTGGATGGGCACCCGCGTGCCATATTGGGAGGGACCGATCAGCTTCAAGGGCAGCCACACCGGGGTGGGCTATCTCGAGCTGACGGGATATTAACAAGCCGTCATCAGGGGGAACCGCGCATGTATCACTTCACCGCACTCGTCACCGTGCTCGCGCTCATGCTGTATTTCTACATGGGGGTCCGCGTCGCGCAAGCGCGCGCCAGGTTCGGCGTCAAGGCGCCGGCCGTCACCGGCAATCTCGATTTCGAGCGCACCTATCGCGTGCAGGTGAACACGCTGGAATGGATGCCGATCTTCCTGCCGGCGCTGTGGCTGTTCGCGATCTATGTCAGCGACCCGATCGCGGCCCTGATCGGCCTCGTCTGGATCGCGGGTCGCGCGATGTACATGGTGTCCTATGCGAAGGCCGCGGAGAAGCGCGGCCCCGGTTTCGGCGTGCAGGCGCTCGCCGCATCCGTACTCCTCGCCGGCGCGCTGATCGCCATCCTGTGGCGGATGCTGCACGGCTGATTGCTGCACCCATCGCCGTAGTCCCGGCTTTCGCCGCGACGACGGCGATGGTGTGACGATCACTTCGTCAGCGGACAGCCGCTCTCCTTGGCGGTGAAGAACGCCTTGTCGCCGGGCACCGTGGCGAGCTGCTTGTAGTAGTCCCACGGCTTCTTCGATTCCGACGGCTTTTTGACCTCGAACAGGTACATGTCGTGGACCATGCGACCGTTGGCGAGCACCTTGCCCTGCGCGAAGGCGTCGTCGACCGGCAGCTCCTTCAGCTTCGCCGCCACCGCGTCGGAGTCCTTGGTTCCGGCGGCCTTCACCGCCTTCAGATAGGACAATGTCGCGGAATAGGTGCCGGCGTGGATCATGCTCGGCATCCGGCCGGTGCGCTTCATGAAGCGCTCGCTGAAGGCGCGGGACTTGTCGTCGCGATCCCAGTAGAAGCCTTCGGTGAGGATCAGGCCCTGCGCCGCCTCCAACCCGAGACCATGCACCTCGGACAGGGTCATCAGCAGGCCGGCGAGCTTCTGCCCGCCCTTGACGATGCCGAACTCGGCCGCCTGCTTGATCGAGTTGGTGGTGTCGAGGCCGGCATTGGCAAGCCCGATGATCTTGGCCTTCGAGCTCTGCGCCTGCAGCAGGAAGGAGGAGAAGTCCGACGAGTTGAGCGGGATGCGCACCGAGCCCAGCACCTTGCCGCCCTTCGACGTCACGATGTCGCTGGTGTCCTTCTCCAGCGCATAGCCGAAGGCGTAGTCGGCGGTCATGAAGAACCAGGTATCGCCGCCGGATTCGACCAGCGCGCCGCCGGTGCCGACCGCGAGCGCGCGGGTGTCATAGGCCCAGTGGAAGCCGTAGGGCGTGCAGGCATCGCCCGATATGCGCGAGGTCGCGGCACCGACGACGATGTCGATCTTCTTCTTCTCCTTCGACAGATCCTGGATCGCCAGCGCGACCGAGGAGGTCGTCAGCTCGGTGATCATGTCGACACCCTCGGTGTCGTACCAGCGCCGCGCGATCGACGAGGCGAGATCGGGCTTGTTCTGATGGTCGGCGGTGACCAGCTCGACCTTCTGCCCCAGCGCCTCGCCGCCGAAATCCTCGATCGCCATCTTGGCCGCTTCGACGGAATATTTGCCGCCGTAGTCGGCATAGACGCCGGACTGGTCGTTGAGGATGCCGATCTTGACCTGCGCCGACGCCGGCGCCGCCGCCAGCAGCGCACCGACGGCCGCAAAAGCCAGCAAACCCGATTTCATATGGTCTCTCCCCGCATGTCTTGGTCTTGAGATGTCATTCGTTGGAATGCGCGCTCATGTTATGCCAGAACCCCGGCCACGCCCATCCCTTCCCGCCTCAGCCAATCGGCTGACAGCCATGTTGAGAGACGCAGGCTCCTCCGCTACATTCGCGTCCAAACAACGAGCCGTCCCGCCGGGATGGTGCGCAGGGAAGGAAACCGCCTGGACGCGTGAGGCAGCACCGTCTGCATCGCGTCGCCATGCCGAGGTGCCGCGGCAGGCGCCTTCCTCCCGCCTGCGCGCCGCGCCGCGGCGAGCTGCGCGCATCGGCAGGAGGACACATGTACACCGGCAAGCACGCCCGGCTGCGCCCATTGCAGCCTGCCTTCATCATGGCCTCGACCGGCGAGGCGGTGACCTATCGCGAGTTGGAGGCGCGCAGCAACCGGCTGGCGCATCTGTTCCGCCAACGCGGCCTGAAGCGGCTCGACCACTATTCGATCTTCATGGAGAACAACAGCCGCTATCTGGAGGCGTGCGGCGCCGGCGAGCGCTCCGGGCTGTATTTCACGTGCGTGAACTCCTATCTCACGCCCGGCGAGCTGGCCTACATCCTCAATAACAGCCGGTCGCGGCTTCTGATCACCTCCCTCGCCAAGCTCGACGTCGCGCGCGAGGCGCTGAAGGAGGCGCCCGACATCGAGCTCTGCATCGTCGCCGATGGCCGACGGGACGAACTTGGCGAGAGCGAGCGGATCGTCGGCCTCGCCGAGGCCACGGCCGGCCTGCCGGCGACGCCGATCGCCGACGAATGCGTCGGCACCGCGATGCTGTACTCCTCCGGCACCACGGGCCGGCCGAAGGGCATCCTGCGGCCGCTGCCCGAGCAGCCGCCGGTTCAGCAGCTTCCGATCTTCGACTTCTTGGAAAGACTGTGGCGCTACCGCGAAGGCATGATCTACCTCTCGCCGGCGCCGCTCTATCACTCCGCGCCGCAGGCCGCGGTCAACCTCACCATCCGCGTCGGCGGCACCGCCATCATCATGGAGACGTTCGACCCCGAGCGCTACCTGCAACTGGTCGAGCAATGGGGCATCACGCATACGCAATTGGTGCCGACGATGTTCTCGCGCATGTTGAAACTGCCGGAAGAGATCCGCACGCGCTATGATCTCTCCTCGCTCGAGGTCGCGATCCATGCCGCCGCGCCCTGCCCGGCACAGGTCAAGGAGGACATGATCAGATGGTGGGGGCCGATCATCCACGAATATTACGGCGCCACCGAAGGCCTCGGCTTCACCGCCTGCGACAGCGCGGAATGGCTCGCGCATCGCGGCACCGTCGGCAAGGTGCTGTTCGGCGACCTGCACATTCTCGATGAGACCATGCAGCCGTGCCCGACAGGAACGGCCGGCACGGTGTGGTTCAAGACGGGATCGCCGTTCGAGTACTTCAACGACCCCGAGCGCACCAAGGAGGCCCGTTCGGCCGACGGCAGCATGAGCACCGTGGGCGACGTCGGCTATGTCGATGCCGACGGCTATCTCTATCTCACCGACCGCGCCACCTTCATGATCATCTCCGGCGGCGTGAACATCTACCCGCAGGAATGCGAGAACCTGCTGATCACGCATCCGAAGGTCGCCGATGCCGCCGTGTTCGGCGTGCCCAACCCCGATCTCGGCGAGGAGGTGAAGGCGGTGGTCCAGCCGATGTCGGGCATCATGCCTGGGCCCGAGCTGGAAGAGGAGCTGATCGCGTTCTGCCGGCAGTCGCTGTCGCGGCAGAAGGTGCCGCGCTCGATCGATTTCGAGAAGGAGCTGCCGCGGCTGCCGACCGGCAAGCTCTACAAGCGCCTGCTGCGCGACCGCTATTGGGGCAACAAGACGTCAAGGATCGTATAGGGCGGCACGACCTCGGATTGATCCTGGTCAAGCGCGCGCGGTGCCGCGCAGCTATTCTCCGCCAATTGCGATCGCAGCACGAGACGACGACATGCGCGCTCATCAAATCATGACCAGATCCGTGATCGCGGTGACGCCCGGAACCCCGGTGGCCGAGGCAGCGCGGATCATGCTGCGCAACCACATCGGCGGGCTGCCTGTGGTCGACGCGTCCGGCACGCTCGTCGGCATGGTCACGGACGGTGATTTCCTGCGCCGCGCCGAGCTCGGCACCGAACGCAGGCAAGGCCGCTGGCTCGACCTCCTGGTCGGCCGCGGCCGCATCGGCGCCGACTTCGTCCATTCCCACGGCCGTACGGTTGGCGACATCATGAGCCAGCCTCCTGTCACGGTCAGCGTCGATGCCAGCCTGGCGGAGATCGCCGAGATCATGGAGAAGCGCAACATCAAGCGTCTCCCTGTGATGAGTGGCGACCGGTTGGCCGGCGTGGTGACCCATACGGATTTCCTGCAAACCGTGGCCGACCTCGCCACTGCCGTTCCAGGCCCCACCCCTGACGATGACGGGATCCGCAACGCCATCCTCGATTCACTCGACCAGGCCGCCTGCAAGCATTGCCGCTTCAACGTCGTCGTCCGCAACGGCATCGCGCACCTCACGGGCGCGGTGCGCAACGAGAAGGAGCGGGCCACGGCGATCGTGGCGGCCAAGAGCGTCCAGGGCGTCAGGAACGTGCGCGACCACATGTGGGTCTATCCGCCGCCAGAGGACGAGTTCGGCGGCGGTGACATCGTCTCGCTGCAGGACCAGCCGTCGACCGACGACGACCAGCCGCTGTGAGGAGAGCCGAGCGTGCGACGTGCCTCCGTACCATCGCTGCTGCTGCTGGTCCTGTTGTCCGCCCCGGCGGCCGCCGAGGATCTCGATCACGGCCGCCAGCTCGCCGAGCGCTGGTGCGCCGCCTGCCACGCCGTGGCCACAGAGCCGACCAAGTTCCGGCGCGCCCGGCCGTTCGTCGCCATCGCGGCCAGGGATGACGTGACGAAGGAGATGCTGGCCAAGTTCCTCCTGCTTCCCCACGCGACGATGGCCAACAATCCGCTCAGTGCGAATGATGCGGCCGACCTGGCAGGCTACATCCTCAGCCTGAGGAAGTAGTTGATGCGACATTCGCCAATGGGTTGAGCCGCCCCCCCCCCCCCCGGTTGGCGGCGTCCGGATGCAAGCGGACCCCTGGCGCCGAACGTTCGGCGGCAATTTAGCAGGATCTCCTGGAACAAAACGCCCATGCCTGCGTTCTCCGTGTTCGCCGTCGTGAGCTGGAGCACGTCGCACGGCCCCAAGGGGGTCTGCTGACGGCAAATCGTCCTGTCCTCGTTGCCGGAAAAACCAACAACAAGCAGCGATCGAGATAGCCCTTGCATTTGTACACAAACAAGTTGGTAATCCGGTGCACGGCGTCTTCTCTGCCGACCTGTTAGCAAGGAGCCTGCGACGTGCACGGAATGCCCGGCGCCTCCCCCGCCCCACGCGTAACCGACGACGATACGGCCTATCTGGCGGCGATCGTGGAGTCCTCGGCCGACGCCATTGTCGGCACCACCGCCGACGGCGTCATCCGCAGTTGGAACGCGGCCAGCGAACGGATGCTGGGGTTCACCGCGGCCGAAATGATCGGCAGATCCGTCTCCGAGATCATCCCCCCCGAGCTGGCGGAAGAAGCGAGCGCCTTGCGCGCCAGGGTCAACGCGGGCGAAGCGATCGAGAGCTTCGAGACCGTCCGGCTGACCAAGCAGGGACGCCCGATCGAGGTCTCCATCACGTTTTCGCCGATCCGCAGCAGCACCGGCGTGATTGTCGGCATCTCCAAAGTCATCCGCGATGTCACGCTGTCGAAGAAGACCGAGCGTGCGGCGGCGATGCTCGCGGCCATCGTCGCCTCGTCCTCGGACGGCGTCGTCAGCAAGACGCTGGACGGCACGATCACCAGCTGGAACAAGAGCGCCGAACGCATCTTCGGCTTCTCGGAAGGCGAGATGATCAACCGCTCGATCCGCACGATCATCCCGCAGGAGCGCCAGGCCGAGGAGGACCGGATCCTCGCCACCGTCCTATCCGGCGCGATCATCGACAATTTCGAGACCATCCGGCTGCGCAAGGATGGGGCGCTCATCGACGTGTCGGTGACGGTCTCGCCGGTCCGGGACTCCAGCGGCCGCATCATCGGCGCCTCCAAGATCGTGCGTGACATCACCGACAAGCGCCAGACAAGGGAGCAGTTGCGCACCTTGCTGGCCGAGGTGAACCACCGCAGCAAGAACCTGCTGTCGCTGGTGCAGGCGATCGCCCGGCAGATGACCCGTCACGGCCGCCAGCTCGACCTCAACCGCTTTCTGGAGCGCCTGCAGGCGATCGCGAGCAATCAGGATCTCCTGATCCAGAACGATTGGCGTTTCATTCCACTCGGCGGCCTGGTCCGCTCGCAGCTCGGGGCGTTCAGCGACTTGATCGGCGACCGCATCGCGATCGACGGGCCGCCGATCGAGCTGACGCCGGAGGCCGCGCAGTCGATCGGCATGGCAGTCCACGAGCTCGCCACCAACGCCGCCAAATATGGTGCACTGTCGAACGACGAGGGACGGATCGCGGTCCGCTGGACGCGCATCGACGACAGCTTCGACATGACCTGGGTCGAAAGCGGCGGACCTGAGGTCGCGCCGCCGGAGCACACCGGCTTCGGCAGCCGGGTGATTTCCGATCTGGTACGCGCCGGCCTGGATGGAACGGTCGAGGTCGAGTTCCTGCCGACCGGACTACGCTGGCACCTGAGGTGCCCCCTGCAACGCCTCTGCCGCGACCGTCATCATGCGCGACAGTGAGAAGACTCATCTCCTGATCGTCGAGGACGATCCCATGATCGGCTTCGACCTCGCGGTCGAGCTCGAAGCCGCCGGATTCACGGTCGTCGGCGTGGCGGCGACCGTGCACAAAGCCCTCCATCTGCTGGAGCGGAATCACTGCGATCTCGCCGTGCTCGACGTCAATCTCGGGCAGGAAACATCGGCGCCGATCGCGCGCGCTTTGGTCGCGGCCGGCGTGCCCTTCGTCGCCGTCACCGGCTATTCCGTCGATCAATGCCCGGAAGAATTCGCCACGGCACCGCTGCTGTCGAAGCCGTTCCAGACGTCGCGGCTGGTAGCCGCACTGAAGCGGCAATTGCATCAGTGAAGTCTGTTGCAGCGGGAGACGAGCTTCCGCGTGACGTGGCTGCAGCGGTTGCATCTTCGAGACAAGCCGACCTCTCCCCGCAACTGCCAGCGCAATCGCTTGTGGCGGTCTCCGTCTTTCGACCGTCTGTTTCCACGTCGTCATGGCCGGGCTTGTCCCGGCCATCCACATCGACGTCGCGCCCTGAAAGGACGCAGGCAGGCAACTCACGCCCACCTGCCCGACGGTCAGGCCGCAATCTCCGCCACGATCCGCCCCGTCGTCACCTGGTCGCCCTCGGCGACCTCGATCGCGGTCACCGTTCCGGCGATGCCGGCGGTGTGGACGTGCTCCATCTTCATCGCCTCGAGCGTCACCACCGGCTGTCCCACAGCCACGCTGTCGCCCGGCTTCACCAGCACCGCGACCACACGACCATTCAACGCCGCGCGAACCCTGCCATCACCGCCGCCAGCGGCTGAGGATTGCGGCCTCGCCAACGTCACGTCGCGCAGCGCCAGCGTCTGGTCGCGATGCTGGACGAACAGCCGATCGTTGTCGCGGACGAAGCGCGCGCTCTCGACGATCTCGGCGTGACGAACGCGGATCGCATCATCCGTGAGCGACACGATCTCGAAGCGATGCTCTGCATCGCCACGCGTCACGCGATAGATTCCGTCACGCTCGCGCAGCAGCTCGCACTCGGCCACCTCACCGGCGATCTCGAACCGGAGCGGCGTCGCGAAGGCTGCCGCGAGCGAGCGGCCGCGGCGGACGGGATGCGCGAGCGGATGGCTGACGGAGAGCAGCAACGCACCCAGCGCGAGGTCTGCCGCTTCGACCGCCGGCGCACGCAGCTCGTCACGATGCGCCGCGATGAATGCGGTGGTCGCCTTGCCCGCGGAGAAGGCCGGATGCCGCAGGCAGGACATGAGGAAGGCCCGGTTGGTCGGGACGCCCAAGGCAACGGCCTGCTCCAATCCGGCGATCAGTCTTGCGCGCGCCTCCTCACGAGTCGCAGCATGGCTGATCAGCTTGGCGATCATCGAATCGTAATGGGGCGGGATGTCCGCGCCGGACTCCAGCGCATGCTCGACCCGGATCGTCCCGGGCATCTGCCACAGCGTCATCCGCCCGGACTGCGGCATGAAGTCGTGCGCCGCATCCTCGGAGCACAGTCGCACCTCGATCGCGTGCCCCGAGAAGCTGATCTGCTCCTGGCGCAACGGCAGGGGCTCGCCGGCGGCGATGCGCAATTGCCATTCGACGAGATCGAGTCCCGTCAGTGCCTCTGTCACGGGATGCTCGACCTGCAGCCGCGTGTTCATCTCCATGAAGTAGAATTGGCCGTCGCCGTCGAGCAGGAATTCCAGGGTGCCCGCGCCCTCATAGCCGAGCGCCTTCACCGCCTGCACCGCCACGGCGCCCATGCGCGCGCGCAGCTCCGGCCCGACCGCGGGCGACGGCGCCTCCTCGATCAGCTTCTGGTGCCGGCGCTGCACCGAACAGTCGCGCTCGCCGAGATGGATGGCATTGCCGTGCCGATCGCCGAACACCTGGATCTCGATGTGGCGCGGATTGGCGATCGCCTTCTCCAGGATGACGGTGCCGTCACCGAACGCGGCGGCCGCTTCGGAGCGCGCACTGCGCAGCAAATCGGGGAACGCGCCGGCGTCTGTCACGAGCCGCATGCCGCGGCCGCCGCCACCGGCGACGGCCTTGATCATTACCGGGAAACCAATGCGGCGCGCCTCGCGCAGCATCGCGTCGTCGCCCTGGTCCTCCCCCTGATAGCCGGGTACGCAGGGCACACCGGCGCAACTCATGATCACCTTGGCGCCGGCCTTGTTGCCCATCGCCTTGATCGCCTCGGGCGATGGCCCGATGAACACCAGACCGGCCTCCTTGCACGCTTGCGCAAAATCCTCGTTCTCGGCGAGGAAGCCATAACCGGGATGCACGGCATCCGCGCCCGTCGCCTTTGCGGCGGCAATGATCGCTGCGATGTTGAGATAGGACTGTGCCGGCGGCGGCGCGCCGATGCGGACCGCCTGATCGGCGAGCCGGACATGCGGCGCCTCAAAATCTGCATCGGAATAGACTGCGACCACACCGTAGCCGAGCCGGCGCGCGGTGCGCATGACCCGCAAGCCGATCTCACCGCGGTTGGCGATCAGCACCTTGTGGAACGGCCTGCGTTGCATTCCCGTCATCTCTCCGCTCATGGCCTGGACACCGAGAACTGCATGCGCTGCGGCTGCCGCGCTTCCGCCTCGCGGCAGATCGCCAGCACCTCCGACAGCACCGCGCGGGTGTCGCGCGGATCGATCACGCCGTCGTCGAGCACGCGCGCCGAAGTCGCAAACACGTCCATCTGGCTGTCGAACACGCCGATGATCTGCGCCTTCATGGCGTCGAGCTTCTCGCGTTCCACCGGCTTGCCGCGGCGCGCTGCGGCCGCTTCGGTCACGATCGCCATCGTCTCCGCCGCCTGCTCACCACCCATCACGGCGGTCTTGGCGTTGGGCCAGGAGAAGCAGAAGCGCGGGTGGAAGCCGCGGCCGCACATGCCGTAATTGCCCGCCCCGAACGAGGCCCCGCAATAGATCGTGATCTGCGGCACGGTCGCCGACGTCACCGCCTGGATCATCTTGGAGCCGTGTTTGATCATGCCGGCCTCCTCATAGGCGCGGCCGACCATGTAGCCGGTGGTGTTGTTGAGATACAGGATCGGTGTGCGCGTCTGGCAGCAGGCCTGGATGAAGTGCGTCGCCTTGTTGGCGCCCGCCGGATCGAGCGGGCCATTGTTGGTGACGATGCCGATCGCCTGGCCCTCGATGCGGGCATGGCCGCACACCGTCGCAGGCCCGTAGTTCGGCGCCATCTCGACGAAGTCACTGTCGTCGACGATGCGCGCAATGACCTGGCGCATGTCGACGGGGCGCTTGTGGTCGAGCGGCATGATGCCGAGCAGCTCCTCCTGATCGTAGCGCGGCGGCTGTACCGGCGACGACTCCTGCGATGGCCGGTCCCAGTTGAGCTTGCCCATGATTTCGCGCGCGATGCGCAGCGCGTCGCGATCGTCCTCGGCGAGATAGTCGCCGAGCCCGGAGATCGAGGTGTGCATCTCGGCGCCGCCGAGCTCCTCCTCGGTGGCGATCTCGCCGGTCGCGGCCCTCAACAGCGGCGGCCCGGCGAGGAAGGCACGGGTGCGTCCGCGCACCATCACGATGTAGTCGGACAATCCGGTCTGATAGGCGCCGCCCGCGGTCGACGAACCATGCGTCACGGTGACGACCGGAAGGCCCGCCGCCGAGAGCCGCGCCAGATTGCGAAAGATGTTGCCGCCGCGGACGAAATCCTCGACGCGGTAGCGCAGCAGGTTGGCACCGGCACTCTCGACCAGTTGCACGTAGGGCAGCTTGTTCTCCAGCGCCAGCTCCTGCACGCGCAGGGTCTTGTCGAGGCCGTAAGGCTGCAGCGCGCCGGCATCGATGCCGGCGTCGTTCGCCGAGACCATGCAGCGCACGCCGGACACGAAGCCGATGCCGGCGACGACGCCGCCGCCCGGCACACTCTTGGCCGGGTCCGGCGTATCGAACATGTAGCCGGCAAGCGTCGATAGCTCCAGGAACGGCGCGCCGGGATCGAGCACCAAGGCGACGCGCTCGCGCGGCAACAACTGGCCGCGCTGATGGAAGCGCTCCTTTGCCGCCGCCGAGGCATTGCGCGTGCGCGCCTCGAGATCGCGCATCCGCGCGATCAGGTCGAGCATGCCGTCACGGTTGGCTTGGAAGGCCGCGCCGGCGGGAGAGATGGTGTTGTCGATCACTGCCACGAACGAGGTTCTCTCTTTTGGCCGTCATTCCGGGGCGCGCGGAGCGCGAGCCCGGAATCCATACTCCCGATGGTGATTATGGATTCCGGGCCTGGCCCTTCGGGCCATCCCGGAATGACGGCGGAAGTCGTTGATACGGCTCACGCGCTCTTCGCGAAATGCTCGCCATAGGCCTGGCGCAGCTCGACCTTGCGCAGCTTGCCGGTGGCCGTCATCGGCATCTCCTCGAGCACCCGCACCAGCTTCGGCACCTGGAAGCCGCCAAGCGAATTGCGGCAGTGCTCGAGCAGCTCGGTCTCGCTGGCCCGCGCGCCGGGCTTGAGCTTGACGAAGGCCGAGACGGCCTCGCCCCATTGCGGATGCGGCAGGCCGACGACGGCGGCATTCTGCACCGCCGGATGCGCCAGCAGGGTCTCCTCGATCTTGACCGAGGCGACGTTCTCACCGCCGGACTTGATCATGTCCTTCTTGCGATCGAGGAACAGCACCTCGCCCTTGTCGATGACCGCGAGGTCGCCCGTGTGGTGCCAGCCGAACTTGCGGGCGTCCTCGGTCGATTTCGGATCCTTGTAGTAGCCCAACATCACGTTGGGCCCGCGATGCACCAGCTCGCCGATCTCGCCGGGCGGCAGCAGATTTCCGGCATCGTCCATGATGGCGGTCTCGTTGACGAACAGCGACTCGCCCCAGTAGTTGCCGAAGCGGTCGAGCTGGACCTCGGGCCGCGACATCGTCGTCGCCGGATACATCTCGGTCTGACCGCTGGTCAGCGCGAAGTTCGGACACAGCTCCTTGATCGCGCGCTCCAGCAGCGGCCGGCCCATCGGCGCCATGGTGTAGAGGCAGGTGCGCAGATGCGAAAGATCGAACTCCTTCCGCCGCGGATGATCGAGGATGGCTTGGTACATCAGCGGCAGACCGACGAACACGGTCAGCCGATCGCGTACGATCGCCTCCATGCAGGCGACCGGGTCGAAGCCGCGCATCAGCGCCATGCGGCCGCCGACCGAGAGATAGCTGAGCAGCAGCACGTGACCGGCACAGTGGAACAGCGGGAACTGCCCGGTGATGCCGTCGTCGCGCGAGAGCTGCATCTCGATGCAGTTGCTCATGACGGCCATCACCACGGCGAGGTGACAGTGCATCGCGCCCTTCGGCCGCGACGTCGTGCCCGACGTGTAGATGATCATCGCGAGATCGCGATCGTTGATCTCGATCTCGGGCTCGACGTCCGAATGCCCCTGGATGAGGTCGGCGAAGCTGGCAAGCCCCGCGGTCCTCGCCGTGCCGGTGAGATCGACGGCGACCAGCTCGACGCCGCGCTGTTCCAGCGCCGCCCGCCGCTCCGGCTGCGCAAACAGATTGTCATCGACGAGCGCGAAGCGCACCTCGGCATGGCCGAGGATGTAATCCATGTCGGCGGGCCCGAGCATCGTATTGATCGGCACCCAGACGAGACCGGCGCGATGGATGCCGAACAGCGCTTTGACGAACTCGATCGAGTTGTTGCAGACGGTCGAGATCTTCTCGCCCGGCTTCAGCCCCTTGGCGACGAGATGGTTCGCAAACCGGTTGGCATCGCGCTCGAGCTCGGTGAACGTCACCTGACGGGCGCCATCGGTGATCGCCACCCGCTCGGGAAAGCGGCGCGCCGCGCGCTTCAGGAGGTCGCCGATCGCAACCCGGCCGATGCGGCCGGGACCGGACACGCCGCCGGTGGCGTCGAGATTGGTCATTGGTCTGTTCCCTCCCCATTCACGTCATTGCGAGGAGCCGAAGGCGACGAAGCAATCCAGGGCGTCGTGCAGAACTCTGGATTGCGTCGCTGCGCTCGCAATGACGGCGTCTGCCTGCGTCAGTTCACCGTGCCGAACATCTGCCGCGCCTCGGCCGGGCTTGCGATCTCGCGGCCGGCGCGCCGCGCGCACGCCGCGATGGCCTCGATCAGCTGGCCGTTCGAGGTCACCTTGGTGCCGTCGGCGAGATAGAACGTGTCCTCCAGCCCGGTGCGGAGATGGCCGCCGAGCTCGGCGCAGCGCTGGTGCAGCGGCCAGATCTCCGCCCGGCCAATTGCCGTGACTTGCCAGTGCGCTTCCGGCAGCTTCAGCTTGAGCAGGATGGGCAGCAGCTCGGGATCGGCCGGCATGCCGGACGCGACGCCCATCACGAAGTTGTATTCGAGCGGGCCGTCATACATGCCGGCCTGGCGATACATGCCGACGCAGCGGACGATGCCGACATCGAAGCATTCGAATTCCGGGATCGTGTGCGCGTCCTTCATCGCGGCGAGATAGTCCTGGATCTTCTCGACCGAGTTGTCGAACATCATCGGCGGCCAGGCCCAATTGTTGTCGGCCTTGACCTTCAGATAGTTCAGCGAGCCGGCATTGCAGGCCGCGATCTCCGGCCGGGTTTGCCGGATGCAGTCGAGCGCGCCTTGATAGTTCGGTCCCGACACGCCCGAGGTGTGATTGATGATCACGCCGGGACAGGCCTCCCGGATCGCCTGCTGGATCTCGCGGGAGACGTCGACGTCCCAGGACGGCAGATGCCCCTTGCCCGGCGCCTGCTGGCGCAGATGGATGTGCATGATCGCAGCACCCGCGTCATAGGCGCGCCGCGCCTCGCGCGCCATCTCCTCGGGCGTGACCGGCACATGGTGCTGCCTGGGATCGGTGAGCACGCCGTTCAGCGCGCAGGTGATGACGGCTTTGTCGCTCATGGCACTCGTTCGATGGGCTGCGCGCAGGCGGCGCTGTGCTGACAGGGTCCGTATATGACGGCCGCACGCCGGGATCTGCTTGCGTTGACTCGCTGGTGACATGCGGCGCAACCGGATATTGCTTTGCATCAAGTCCGCGGCCGGAAACGGCGCTAAGCGGTTCCTGCTTCTCCTCACGGGCGTGCAATGTCGATCGACCCACAACCTGCGCCGATGTTTCCCAATGGCTTGAGCGCGGCGGAGGCAGCGCGCCGGCTGCGGACGGAAGGCTTCAACGAGCTGCCGCAGCCGGGCTCGCGCTCGATCCTGCGCCTCGTCGCAGACGTTCTGAAGGAACCGATGCTTCTCCTGCTGCTGGGCGGCGCCGGCATCTATCTCGCGCTGGGCGACGCGGCGGAAGCGATGCTGCTCGGCGTGTTCGCCTCGGCCTCCGTCTTCATCACCATCGTGCAGGAGGCGCGGACCGAGCGCGTGCTGGAATCGCTGCGCGACCTGTCAAGCCCGCGCGCCCTGGTGATCCGCGACGGCGAGCGCATCCGCATCGCCGGCCGCGAGGTGGTGCGCGGCGATCTCATCGTGCTGGCGGAAGGTGATCGCGTCGCAGCCGATGCGGTGCTGCGGCAATGCGACGATCTGCTGACAGATGAATCGTTGCTGACAGGCGAATCCGTGCCGGTGCGCAAGCGGCCGGCCGCCGGCGAAGCGATGGACGCGGCAACCGTGGCCGGCGGCGACGACCAGCCCTTCGTGTTCTCCGGCAGCCTGGTGGTGCGCGGCGGCGGCATTGCCGAGGTGATGGCGACCGGGCCGCACACGGCGATCGGCAGGATCGGCCAGTCGGTGACCGCCTTGGAGACCGAGACGCCGCGGTTGCGGCAGCAGACCCGGCGCCTGGTGCTGGCGTTCGCGATCGCCGGCGCCATCGTGGTTGCGGTCACGGTCGTGCTCTATGCGGTGTACCGCGGCGGCTGGCTGGAGGGAATCCTCGCCGGCATCGCGCTGGGCATGTCGATGCTCCCGGAGGAATTCCCGGTGGTGCTGACGGTGTTTCTGGCGATGGGCGCCTGGCGCATCTCGCAGGCGCGGGTGCTGACGCGGCGCGCTTCGGCGATCGAATCGCTCGGCGCCGCCACCGTGCTGTGCACCGACAAGACCGGCACGCTGACGCAGAACCGCATGATGGTGGCCCGGCTGGTGCTGCCGGACGGCGGCGCGCTGCAGCCTGCGACGGCGACGCCGGATGCCATCACACCGCCCTTCCGCGATCTCGTCGCCACCGCCGTGCTCGCCTGCGACCCGCAGTCGCATGATCCGATGGAGCAGGCGCTGCACGCGCTCGGCGCCGACGCCACCGCGGGCGCCACGTTGCAGCGGCGCTACGGTCTGCGCCCCGACCTGCTGGCGATGACCAACGTCTGGTCGCGCGACGGCGCCGGCGTCGCTGCGGCCAAGGGCGCGCCGGAAGCGATCGCATCGCTCTGCGGCGTCGATGGCGGCGAGCTGGCGGCGCTGCAGGCGCGCGTCGAGACGCTCGCCGCCGAGGGCCTGCGCGTGCTCGGCGTCGCCCAGGCGAGCTGGAGCGGCGAGGCGCTCCCCGACACACAGCAGGACTTCGCGTTCTCGTTCCGCGGTCTCGTCGGCTTCGCCGACCCGCTGCGTCCGGAGGTGAAGGATGCCGTCGCCGAGTGCCGCTCCGCCGGCGTCCGCGTCATCATGATCACCGGCGACTATCCCGCGACGGCCACCGCCATTGCGCGGCAGGCCGGGATCGATCCCGAGCGCGTCATCGCGGGCCCCGAGCTTGCCGATCTCGACGACGACGCCCTGGCGCTTGCGGCGCGCGCGCCGACGGCGTTCGCGCGCATCATGCCGGAGCAGAAGCTGCGCATCGTCACCGCGCTCAAGGCCTGTGGCGAGATCGTCGCGATGACCGGCGACGGCGTCAACGACGCGCCGTCGCTCAAGGCCGCGCATATCGGCATCGCGATGGGCGGCCGCGGCACCGACGTCGCGCGCGAGGCCTCGGCGATCGTGCTGCTCGACGATGATTTCGGCTCGATCGTCAAGGCGATCCGGCTCGGCCGGCGCATCTACGACAATCTGCGCAAGGCGATGAGCTTCATCCTCGCCGTGCACTTTCCCATCGCCGGGCTGGCGCTGCTGCCGCTCGTCACGGGCCTGCCGCTGCTGCTCGGACCCGTACACATCGCCTTTCTCGAAATGATCATCGATCCCGTCTGCTCGCTGGTGTTCGAGGCCGAGACCGAGGAAAGCGACATCATGCGGCGGCCGCCGCGCGATCCGCAGGAGCCATTGCTGCCGCGGCCGCTGGTGCTGTGGGGGGCGCTGCAGGGCATCCTGGCGATGCTCACCACGGGCGGCGTCCTGCTGCTGGCACACCGCAACGGCATGCCGGACGACGAGCTCCGCGCGCTGGTGTTCTTCACCCTGGTGTCGGTGATCGTCAGCCTGATCTTCGTCAACCGCTCGTTCTCGAGCTCGCTGCGCGAGGCGCTGCTGCGGCCGAACCGCATGCTGCTGCTGGTGATCGGCTTCGTCGTCGCCGTGCTCGCGACCAGCCTGACGCTACCCGCCGCCGCGGCGCTGTTCCGGTTCGGACCGCTGCACGCCGACGATCTCGCCCTGACCGCGACAGCCGCGCTGACCACGCTGATCCTGCTCGAACTGTCGAAGTTCCCACTGCGCGCCGCGCTCGCGCGGCACGCAGCCAGGAAAGGTCAGGTCAAGGCGACCTCGCCGGCGCGGTAGATCGCGAGATCGCGCGAGCCGGAGAAGATCGCGCGCGGCTTCAGCCCGTAGAAGCGGCGGATCGAGTGGCTGAAATGCGTGGAATCCGGATAACCGATGTCCTGCGCGAGATGCGCCAGGTTGAGGTCCTGGTTGGCGTAGTTGAGCAGATGCCGCGCGCGCTTCCAGGCGCGGAACGAGCGGAAGGAGATGTCGGTCTCCTCCTTGAACAGATGCAGGAAGCGCGACGTCGAGAGCCCGACGGCGGCGGCGCAGCTCTCGGCCGTGGCCGGCTCGCCGGAGAAGCGGCTGATCAGGCCGATCGCCTTGACCACGCGGGGATCGAGCGTCCGCTGCGGCAGCACCTCGCCGAAGCACAGCCGGTCGAACACGGCGCTGGTGACGTCGCCGCTCAGCGGCCGCTGCACCAGCTCCTCATAGGCGGCGCGGATGCGGCCAGCATAGGCCTCCGCCTCGCGGGTGACCTTGCTCGCGAAGCGATCCAAGGTGCCGATCGGCACGCTCTCCGGCTCGATCGTTACGACGATGACGGTCCGATAATCACTCTCGATCGTGTGCGGCCTGTTGGGCGGCACGACCAGCAGCTCGCCGCGACGCTCCTCGCCGCCGTCGGGAATCAGCCGCAGGCTGCCGGTGAGCGCGACGTAGATATGGCACGCGCCCGAGCAGCGCTGGCGCGGACGGCCGAGCAGCCCGGCGTAGAAGACTCGCTCGGGCGTGATCAGCATGAGATGGCCGGAGTCCCGGCGGGTCACATCCATGGTCTTCCTCCTGAGGCGCGGCTCTGTCGGCCGCTTCTTTGGAGAAGAACCATAGCGCAATTCGCGCCCCTGTCATCGGCGACGATTGCCGATTTTTGTCGCGGTTAACTCACCGATCCGAGATGATCGTCATTCCGGGGCGCGCGTGAGCATCGCCCCGGAATGACGTGCCCAAAGCTACGGCCTTACCCGCGGCTCGATGCCCTGCTCCACGCCCGCACGCTGCTCGGCGGCGCGTGCCCGCTGATAGCCCTCGCGCTGCTGCAATCGCACCCAATAGGCAGCCACATTCGGCCCAAAATCCTTGGCGAGCCCAAGCGTGTCTGCGAGACGCAATGCATAGCCGATCACGATGTCGGCCGCGGTGAAACGACCCGCGCACAAGAACTCGGCATTCGCGGTCGCTGCCTCCACGGCGCGCAGCCGTCCCAGGAACCACTTGGCATAATCCGTGGCGACCTGCGGCGAGCGACGCTCTTCCGGCTCGAGCTGAGTGTATCGCAATACCAGCGTCTGCGGGAACGTCAGCGTGGCGTCGGAGAAATACATCCAGTTCAGGAACGCGCCGTAGTCCTTTTCCTCAGGCCCGACCATCAGCAGCGTCGGGCCGTGCTTGATGCCGAGATAATGGCAGATGCCCGAGGACTCCGTCATCTTCGTCTCGCCGTCGATCATGAACGGGATCGTGCCGAGCGGATTGATCGCCAGATACTCCTTCGCCAGCACCCGCGGCGGGAACGGCAGCATCTTCAACTCGTAGTTAAGTCGAAGCTCTTCCAGCATCCACAACGGGCGAAACGAGCGGGCGCCGTCGCAATGATACAGCGTGATCATCAGGCGCTCCCGGCTTTGCCGGTGCCGGGCAAAGTCCCCATCATCTTGCACAGGATGGTCAACATGACCTCGTCGGCGCCGCCGCCGATCGAGCTCAGGCGCGAATCGCGATAGGCGCGGCTGACCGGGGTCTCGTTCATGAAGCCCATGCCGCCCCAATATTGCAGGCAGGCGTCGGTAAGCTCGCGGCCGAGCCGGCCGGTCTTGAGCTTCACCATGGTCGCGAGCCGCGTCACGTCCTCGCCGGCGATCAGCGCCTCCGCGGCCTGGTAGGTCAGCGCGCGCAGCAGCTCGACCTCGGTCTGCATTTCCGCGAGCTTGAAATGGACGACCTGGTTGTCGAGGATCGAGCGACCGAAGGCCTTGCGGTTGCGCGTGTACTCGATGGTCGCGTTGATGATGGACTCATGCGCCTTCAGGCAGGCGGCGCCCGCCCACAGTCGCTCCTCCTGGAACTGCATCATCTGATAGGTAAAACCCTGCCCCTCCTCGCCGATGCGGTTGCGCTTGGGCACCCGGACGTTGTCGAAGAAGATCTGCGCGGTATCCGACGAGCGCATGCCCATCTTGTCGAGCTTGCGCGCGACCTGCACGCCCTTGCTCTTCATCGGCACGCAGATCAGCGACTTGTTGCGATGGACAGGTCCGTCGCTGGTGTTGGCGAGCAGGCAGATGAAATCGGCCTGGGTGCCGTTGGTGATCCACATCTTGCCGCCATTGATGACGTAGTCGTCGCCATCGCCGCGCGCCTGGGTCTTGATCGAGGCGACATCGGAGCCCGCGCCGGGCTCGGAGACGCCGATGCAGGCGACGTAGTCGCCTGAGATCGCGGGCGCCAGGAACTCCTTGCGCACCTCGTCGGAGCCGAACCGCGCCAGCGCCGGCGTCGCCATGTCGGTCTGCACGCCGATTGCCATCGGGATCGCGCCGCAATTGATGGCGCCGAGCTCTTCCGCCATCATCAGCGCGTAGGAATAGTCCAGCCCCTGGCCGCCGAACTCGACCGGCTTGTTGAGGCCGAGAAAGCCGAGGTCACCGAGCTTCTTGAACAGCTCATGCGCGGGGAAGATGCCGGCTTCCTCCCATTCGTCGACGTGAGGATTGATCTCGGCGGCGATGAACTTCTGCAGGATGCGGCGCGGTTCGTCGTGGTCGGCGGAGAAGAGCATGTTTCATTCCCTGTCATTCCGGAGCGATCGCGAGCGACCGAACCGGGAATCTCGATATGGTCTCATTTGACTGAGTCACGCTCGTCATTCCGGGGCAAGGCCGCAGGCCTTGAACCCGGAATCCAGAGATTGCTTTGCGTTCGTTCCAACAACCTCGAGATTCCGGGTTCAGCCCTGCGGGCTGCCCCGGAATGACGCGCGCGGGAGGCACGCGTCACAATCCCATCTGCCGGCTCGCCAGGTCCTTCATGATCTCCTCGGTGCCGCCGCCGATGGCGTTGACCTTGACCTCGCGATAGATCCGTTCCACGCGGACACCCCGCATGAAACCGGCGCCGCCGAAGATCTGCACGGCTTCGGAGGCGCAGTAGGCCATCGTCTGCGTCGCCTGGTTCTTCATCATGCAGATCTCGGCGACCGGATTGTCACCCTGTTCGAGCCGCCACGCCAGCATTTCCAGCATCGCCTGCGATGCCGCCACGCGCTGCGCCATGTCGACCAGCTTGTGGCGGATGACCTGGTGCTGCGCGAGCGGCTTGCCGAAGGTTTGGCGCTCCTTGGCGTAGGCAATCGCATCGTCGAGGCAGACACGGGCGTAGGCCGTGCAGCTCGCCGCCATGCCCATCCGCTCGCTGTTGAAATTGTGCATGATCAGCTTGAAGCCCTGCCCCTCCTCTCCGATCAGGTTCTCGACGGGCACGCGGCAGCCGTCGAAATGCAGGGTCGCGGTGTCCGACGCCCACCAGCCCATCTTGTCGAGCCTGGTGCGCGTCAGCCCCGGCGTGTCGCCCGGCACGAGCAGCAGACTGACGCCAGCCGGCCCCGGTCCGCCGGTGCGCACCGCGACCGTGATGTAGTCGGCCCGCATCCCGGAGGTGATGAATGTCTTCTCGCCGCTGACGACATAGTGATCGCCGTCGCGGACGGCCCTGGTCCTGAGATTGGCAACGTCTGAGCCACCGCTCGGCTCGGTGATCGCCAGCGCCGAGATCTTGCGCCCAGCCAGAATCTCCGGCAGCACGCGCGCCCTCACCTGCGGCTGCGCGGCGCGCGCGATCGGCGGCGCGCCGATCGTATGGCTCATCAGGCTGGCGCTGATGCCTCCGGCACCCGCACGCGCCAGTTCCTGCGACGACACGATCTTCATGAACTGGTCGGCCGGCACGCCGCCGAATTCCTCCGGGAAGCCGAGCCCAAGCAGGCCGATCTCCGCCGCCTTCAGATACAGCGCGCGCGGAAATTCTCCGGCCTCGTCCCACGCGCTCGCGAACGGCGCGATCTCCTTGTCGACGAAGCGCTTGATGACGTCGCGGAAGGCCTCGTGCTCGGCCGTGTAGAACGGGCTTTTCGTCATGGCGGTGCCGGGAGCATCCTGCTTCGTGCGCTTCCGAAGATGCGCCGGAAACGCCCGCATCAACTTGCGTGGAGTGGCTGACCGGCAAAATCACCTGCGGCGCGCCCGGTCGGCCCGGCCGGCCTCCCGGGGCCAGCGCCTGGACGCAAGACAGTGCATTGCACACATCTGCCCACTCGTTGCCGTGAGCGGCCTTCCATGGTCGCCATCGCCGCAAGCCAAGAACAAGAACGACAATCACGAAAATTCAACCAGAGGAAGCCCAGGGAATGTTGCCGATGACGACCAGGACACTGCTCTCATTCGCGGCCGCGGCCGCCTTTTCCGTACTGGCGAGCCAGAGCGCGCTTGCGCAAAAGAAATACGACACTGGCGCCACCGACACCGAGATCAGGATCGGCAACGTCGAGGCCTATAGCGGCCCGGCCTCGGCCTACGGCATCATCGGCAAGACCGAGGAGGCCTATTTCAAGATGATCAACGATCAGGGCGGCATCAACGGCCGCCGGATCAACTTCATTTCCTATGACGACGGCTACAGCCCGCCGAAGACGGTCGAGCAGGTGCGCAAGCTGATCGAGAGCGACGAGGTGTTCCTGGTGTTCAACGCGCTGGGCACGCCGACCCAGACCGCCGTGCAGAAATATCACAACGCCAAGAAGGTGCCGCAGCTGTTCCTGGCCACCGGCGCCAGCAAATGGAACGACCCGAAGGAATTCCCCTGGACCATGGGCTTCCAGCCGAGCTACCGCGTCGAGGCGCGGATCTTCGCCAAGTACATCCTCAAGGAGAAGCCGAACGCGAAGATCGCGATCTTCTATGCCAATGACGATTTCGGCAAGGACTACGTCCTCGGCATCAAGGAGGTGCTCGGCGACAAGGCCAAGACCATGATCGTCGCCGAGGAGAGCTACGAGACCACCGAGCCGTCGATCGACTCCCACATCGTCAAGCTCAAGGGCACCGGCGCCGACGTGTTCGTCAACATCTCGACGCCGAAATTCGCGGCGCAGGCGATCAAGAAGATCGCCGAATTGGAATGGAAGCCGATGCATCTGATGACCGACGTCTCGATCTCGATCGGCGCGGTGATGAAGCCGGCCGGCCTCGAGGCGTCCGAGGGCGTGCTGTCCGCCGGCTATCTCAAGGATCCGTCGGACCCCCAGTGGAAGGACGACGAGGGCATGAAGAAGTTCATGGCCTTCATCGACAAGTACATGCCGGGCGCCAACATCTCCGACGCCAACCTCGCCTATGGCTATGCCGCGGCCCAGACCATGGTGCAGACCCTGAAACAGTGCGGCGACACTCTCACCCGCGACAACGTCATGAAGCAGGCCGCCAGCCTCAAGGACTTCGCGCCGGATACCCTGATCCCGGGCATCAAGGTCAACACCGGCCCCAACGACTTCGCCCCGATCGAGCAGCTCAAGATGATGCAGTTCAAGGGCGGCAAATGGGACCTGTTCGGCGACATCATCAGCGCGGACGTCGGGGGATAGCAGCGTCGCTGCGGCGCCTCACTCGGAATCGTCCAACGACGCGCCGCATCGCTTGAGCCCCCCTCTCTCTACGCCGACGATCGGCTCCCCTCCCCCTTGCGGGGAGGGGTTGGGGGTGGGGGTCTCCGCACTCCAAAGGCCGTGAAGGGCACAGCGCATTTCGGCGCCGCAACCACCCCCCAGAACAATTCCTTCTCATCACCCCAATACTTCGAGCGGTCTTCGTGGACCCCCACCCCCGACCCCTCCCCGCAAGGGGGAGGGGAGCAGACTGCCCGTGACGCAACATTCTGCCATCCAAAAACTTATTGCTATTTTTCCGAATCCATGATCATCTCTCGACATCCCGCCTCACCGCAGAGGGGCGTTGCGCGCGATCGTCACGACACGCGAGGCGGGGATGCGGTGGCCGCGAGAGATCGCAGCGTCTTCTCACGAGGGCGCGGACGAACGATCGCTCGCGGACGTGAAGTCGCAGCGTCCTGACACCCCGAAGCTGGTGTCCAGCGCAATGCGCGCAAGCGCATTGTCGCCATGGTGGCCAACAAGCCGGCGCACCAGGGAGACTGCGTATAAGCGTTCAACCCATCGCGCAGGGAATGCCGGCGTGCTCGGCTTTGCCTGTGGTACCTGCCGCCTGCATTCTTTTCGCAGGCGGGCCATGGGTGAGGCCTTCACCCGGCATTCCCTGCGCCCTCTGCACTTTCAGGAGGGACGAACCGGTCGCATAGCTCGGGCGTCACCCGCCGCGAGACTGTATCTTTGTGCCCCTCTTTCACAATTTCCGAGCGTTGCTGAGACCCGAATTGCTCGCAACGTTCGCGCTGTTTGAGATGTGAATCCGATCTCCCCTCCCGTCGTCCCGGACAAGCCGTGACGTGCGCCAGCACGCCGCGGCGCCGATCCGGGACCTATACGCCGCAGCAGACATGAGGGGCGAGATGCTCATGACTATCCTGCCTCAACCCACGCCCTATGGTTATGGATCACGGCGTTCGCCGGGATGACGGGGGTGCGTTGAGGCGATGCCGCCCCCCCCCCAACATGCTCCGTCATTGCGAGTGAAGCGAAGCAATCCAGGCTGAGTGCGAGACTCTGGATTGCTTCGTCGCTTCGCTCCTCGCAATGACGGTGGTGAGTTTTGCGCCCAACACGTCACGGCACGCCCTGCACGAACAGCGCGAACGGCTCCTCGACCGTCTTGCGCAGGTGCTCGCGATACAGCGGGTAGTGCCGGTCATCCGCGCCGAGCCGGCCGAAGCTCGGCTCATCGACATTGCGCAGCGGCAGCAGCGCGATCGGCGCGGCGATCGGTGTCAGCAGCGAGCCGCGGCCGGCGAGCAAGGTCGTGATGATGCCGTACATCTCGCCGGTAATGGTGGGACGCGACACCGTGATCAGCCGGTGCTGGCCGTGGCGGTTGGTGACGAGGTAGACGAAGCCGGACTGGTTGGGCACGGCGACCTCGCCGAACTGCGTGAACGCCGCATCGAGCCGCGCGCCCTCGCGAAACACCAGCGACGACGCCGCATCGTCCCAGACGATGTCGGTGCGGTACGCATAGACGGCGTCCTTGTCGCCGAATGACGGCCGCAAGGTGACGTAGGTGCCCTCGATCCACTCCACAGCCCGCCGCGAATAGGAGCCGAGGCTGTCGGGCGCAATGCCGCCGCTTGCGGCAGGTGCGGCGAGAGGTGCACTCGGCGGCTTGCGCAGGGACATGCCGAGCGCCTGCTCGAGCCGGACGATGGTAGCGAGCGTGAACGGGCGGCGGCCGCCGAGGGCCTTCTCCAGGGTCGAGAGGCTCAGCTTGGCCTGCTCCGCCAGCGCCTGCCGCGACATCCGGCGCCGCGCAATCTCCTCGCGGATGGTCTCCGCGACCTGCCGGCTCTGTTCGTCGGAAAGCTCGCTGTTGTCCGGTATCGACATCCTGTCCCCTGCCGCGTGGTGCGCACCTCTTCTAGCAGACGGACAAATCAGCACAAACCCGGACAGATCAGCCGCGCTCTCGACCACCACCGGACATGCGCGGGCGGGCGGCGGCCGAACAAGACCGACCATTCCGCTCGCGGCGCTGGCGGGCTGCGCTCAGTGTCGGCATGCCGAAATTGTTCGTTGCGGAGCCAATGATGAGCGAGACGATGGACCACGATATCAGAAGCAGCACCCATCCGGTCCGGTCGTGGATCGTGACCATGCTGCTATTCCTGCTGCTGCAGGCCGCCGCCGTGCTGCTGGTCGGCTTCACGGCGCTGTTTCTCAGCGTCACCCCTGGCTGGTCCGCCGAAGGGCCGCTGGCGCCGCTGACCAGGCCGGGCGATGCCCGCTCCGGGGCGCTGCTGTTCAAGAGCGACGCCGGTTACGCCGAGGCGCCGCGGCTCGGCATCGACGTCGATATCGTCGTGTCGGGGCCGACGGCGCGGGCGCGCGTGACGCAACTGTTCAAGAACACGAGTTCGCAATGGATGGAGGCGGTCTATGTCTATCCGCTGCCGCCGGACAGCGCGGTGGACACGCTGAAGATGATCGTCGGCGACCGCGTCGTGGTCGGCGACATCAAGCCGCGCGAACAGGCCAAGGTGATCTACGAGCAGGCCAAGCGCGACGGCAAGACCGCGGCGCTGACCGAGCAGGAGCGGCCGAACATCTTCACCAACTCGCTCGCCAATATCGGCCCCGGCGAAACCGTGCTGGTGCAGATCGAATATCAGCAGCCGGTGGCGCAGGCGGCCGGCGAATTCTCGCTGCGGGTGCCGCTGGTCGTCGCGCCGCGCTACAATCCGGCGCCGATCGTGCAGAGCGTCGATTTGCGCCCTGATAGCAACGGCTGGGGCGCCGCTGCGAACGATCCGGTACCGGACCGCAAACGCATCTCCCCGGAGGTGCTCGATCCGGCCAAGAATGATCCGGTCAATCCAACCAGGATCGCGGTGCGGCTGCAGGCCGGCTTTGCGCTCGGCGAGGTCAAGAGCCACCATCACCAGGTGACGATCGACAGCCCCGATGCGAAGACGCGAGTCGTCACCCTGGCCGAGGGCGTGGTGCCGGCCGACCGCGACTTCGAGCTGACCTGGAAGCCGGCCGCTGCGACGATGCCGTCGGTCGGGCTGTTTCACGAGCAGGTTGGCGACGCCGACTATCTGCTCGCCTTCGTCACGCCGCCGGCGGTGGCTGCAACGGCGCAGCGCCCGCAGCCGCGCGACGTCATCTTCGTGATCGACAATTCCGGCTCGATGGGCGGCACCTCGATCCGCCAGGCCAAGGCCAGCCTGCTCTATGCGCTGGGACGGCTGCAGCCGAACGATCGCTTCAACGTGATCCGCTTCGACGACACCATGACGGTGCTCTTCCCCGCCTCGGTGCCGGCCGATGCCGAGCATGTCGGCAGCGCCACCAGCTTCGTGAGTTCGCTGGACGCGCGCGGCGGCACCGAGATGGTGCCGGCGATGCGCGCGGCGCTGACCGATGATGGCAGCGACGGCGACCGCGTGCGACAGGTGGTATTCCTCACCGATGGCGCCATCGGCAACGAGCAGCAGCTATTCGAGACCATTACCGCAATGCGCGGCCGCTCGCGCATCTTCATGGTCGGCATCGGCTCGGCGCCGAACACCTATCTGATGACCCGCGCCTCAGAGCTTGGCCGCGGCGCCTTCACCCATATCGGCTCGGTCGAGCAGGTCGAGGGGCGCATGCGCGATCTCTTCGCCAAGCTCGAGAACCCGATCGTGACCGGGCTCAGCGCGAGCTTCTCGGAGGCCTCCGCCGATCTCACGCCAGCCGTGCTGCCGGACGTCTATCGCAACGAGCCGCTCGTGCTCGCCGCCAAGATCGACCGTCTCGCCGGATCGCTGCAGCTCAAGGGCCGCATCGGCGACCAGCCATGGACCATCACGTTGCCGCTGTCCGGCGCCGCCGAGGGCAAGGGCCTCTCAAAGCTGTGGGCGCGGCGCAAGATCGGCGACGCCGAGGTGGCCAGGACCATGCGGCAGATGACGCCGGAGGAAGCCGACGGCGCCATTCTCAAGCTGGCGCTGGAGCATCAGTTGGTGACGCGCCTGACCAGCCTCGTCGCCGTCGACAAGACGCCGCGCCGTCCCGACGGCGAGCCGCTGAGGCTCGCCGAGTTGCCGATCAACCTGCCGGCCGGCTGGGACTTCGAGAAGGTGTTCGGCGAGCACGGCCGGGTGCCGGCAATGCAGAACGAGCGCCGCGCTGAGGCCGACGGCGACGTCCAGCTCGCCGCGGTGAAGCGACCGGTGGTGCCAGCGTCGCCCGCGACGATCACCCTGCCGAAGACGGCGACCGATGCCGAGCTGAGCATGCTGCTCGGGTTGGGCGTGCTGATGCTCGAACTGATCTGGCTCGTCGCGATCAGGCGACGAGTTGCCAACTAAGGAGCACGTCATTGCGAGCGAAGCGAAGCAATCCAGGGCTCAGGACCCGACTCTGGATTGCTTCGTCGCTTCGCTCCTCGCAATGACGGGAGGAGAGAGAATGCCCCGCTTCGTCACCCCGCTCGCCGTCGCGCTCGTCGGTCTCATCCTGTTCGGCCACGGCGCCTTCATCCACGCCAAGGCCGTTCTCGCGCAAGTGCTGCTCGACCGCGCGTTCAGCCAGACCGTTGCGACCGGCCATGCCGCCAAGCCCTGGTCCTGGGCCGACACGGTCCCGGTGGCGCGCATCGAGGTGAAGCGCCTCGGCGTCTCCACCATCGCGCTGGCCGGCTCCAGCGGCCAGGCGCTCGCCTTCGGTGCCGGCCATGTCGAAGGCAGCGCCGAGCCGGGCGAGCCGGGCGTCGCGGTGTACTCCGCGCACCGCGACACGCATTTCCGCTTCCTGCGCGACATCAAAATCGGCGACGAGATCGACATCGTCAGGCGTGACGGCAAGACGTTCCGCTATCGCGCCGACGCCGCCCGTGTGGTGCGCTTCGATGCCTCGGGGATCGATCCAGGGACCGAGAGCGCCGAACTGGTGCTGTCGACCTGCTGGCCATTCGACGCCCTGACACCGGGGCCCGAGCGTTATGTGCTGCACGCCACAATGATCGCTGCGGGCAAATGAACACGAGCATGGCCGCTCTCGGGAACCAGGCGACGAATGCCCATTTGTCACCCTGCCGCTCCCGTGGGATGATCCCACGGGCTCAGCAAGGCTCACACCCAAGCGCTTCCGACATGCATTCCCAGGTCCAATATCTGCCAATCACGCCGGTCTTCTTCGCCATCCTGGTGCTGGCGTTCGGCGTCCTGATCGTCCTGATCCAGCTCGGCATCCTGCGCTACGCCTACATGAAGCTCGGCGTCAGCTCGGGCACGGCGATGCTGCTGCTGTTCGGCTCGCTGGTCGGCAGCTATTTCAACATTCCGATCACCATGCTGCCTGGGCAGGTCGCGCGCTCCGGCGAGATCATCGACTTTTTCGGCATGCAATATGTCGTGCCGCTGGTGCATCAATGGCCCGGCACCCTGCTCGCTGTGAATGTCGGCGGCGCCGTGATCCCGACGATCATGTCGACCTATCTCATGCTGCGCTACCAGCTCTGGCTGCGCGCCGCGATCGCGGTGCTGGTGATCGCCGTGATCATCCACGCGATGGCGACGCCGGTGCAGGGCGTCGGCATCGCCGTGCCGGTGTTCGCGCCGGTTGTCGTGACCGCGATCCTGGCGTTCCTGCTGTCGCGCGAATATGCCGCGCCTCTGGCCTATATCGGCGGCTCGATGGGCACGCTGGTCGGCGCCGACCTGATGAACCTCGACAAGATCGGCAGCCTCGGCGCGCCCGTGGCCTCGATCGGCGGTGCCGGGACGTTCGATGGCATTTTTCTCACCGGTATCCTGGCGGTGCTGCTGGCCGGCCTCGCCGCGCCCTCCCGGCCGGGCCTTGCGCGCTGAGCTTTCAACCGGGAGACATAGCGGCTAAAATCGAGCGAGACAGCAGTGGGCACGGAATGCGCGCGATCAATCTCATCGTGGGAACCCTGACGATCGCGGCCGTCGCGGCCGGGATCAGCGGCGTCCTGATCAAGCAGAAGCATCGCCTTGCCGAGCAGCGCAGCATGATGCGCGTCGTGTTCGACGGCGGCTCGGCGGCGGGCCTGCGCAAGGGCGGGCCGGTGAATTTCGACGGCGTGCAGGCCGGGCAGATCCTGTCGATCAATCTGGAAAGCCCGCGCAAGATCGTTGCCATGATCACGCTCGACAAGTCCGCGCCGATCCGCAAGGACACCACCGCCGGCATCGAGTTCCAGGGCCTGACCGGCATCGCCGCGATCTCGCTGGTCGGCGGCGCGCCGACGGCGCCGCCGGTGCCGCTCGATCGCGACGGCGTGCCGGTGCTGACGGCCGATCTCAAGGACCAGGAGACGATGGTCGAGACGGTGCACAACATCGACAAATACGTCGTCAGCAATGCGCCGGCCATCAAGGAGGCGCTACAGAGCTTCGAGAGCGAGACCGCCTCGCTGCAGGCCAAGACCGCGGCGTTCGATTCCGCGATCGACAAGGCCGAGGACATCTTCAAGGGCTTCGACACGCTCGTGACCAAGATCGACGGCGCCATTCCCGGATTTGCCGACGGCAATCCCGGCCAGCTGTTCGACCAGATCAAGTCGATGCGCGAGCTGGTCGACGGCTTCAAGCGCAAATCTGCCAAGGTGATCGACGACAGCCGCAAGACGCTGGTCGACATCAGCGACGGCGCCAACGCGATGACCGTCAAGTTCGGCGGCCAGCCGGCGGGTCCGGGTCCGCGCCGCGTGCCGGCGTCACGCTGAGGGGCGGACGCGCCGCCCCTCGCGTTCGTTCAGTGGCTGATCATCCAGGGCCGCGCCGTCGGAAAGCCCTTGGCGCCGCTCCTGGTCTTGGTCATCAGCCGCGGCGATTTCTTAGGCCCGCAGCAGCCGCAGCCTGCACCGTGTTTGGCCTTGTACTCGGCCACCGTCTGCGGCGCGTGACGGCTGCGCTCGTTGGTGGCATGCGCCGTGCGCCGCTCCGCCGGCATGCAGGCGAAGGCGGGCGCGGTGAGGATCACGCGCGGCGCCATGTCCTGGCATTGCGGACAGACCTGCGGATCATCACATTCCGCCATCGGACGCATGTCCGTGAACGGACCGCATGCATCACAGAGATATTCATAGACCGGCATCGTCTCGTCTCCTGCGCAACAATCGTCATCAACTCACGCGCGGCGGATGCGGGGCGACGAATACGCTGCCGTCCCGCACCCATCGCGCAGGGAGACCGTTATTTGTCCGGCGAGATCGGCATCTGGATGTCGCCCTTGATGTGCTTGATCGGACCCGCCGACGACGGCATCACGTCGAAGTCGAAGATCTCGGTCGGCAGCCACAAGGTGGCGCAGGCGTTGGGCACGTCGACCACGCCGGAGATGTGGCCCTGCACCGGCGCGGTGCCGAGGATCGAATAGGCCTGGGCGCCGGAGTAGCCGAACTTCTTCAGGTACTCGATGGCGTTGAGACACGCCTGGCGATAGGCGATGTGGACGTCCAGATAGTGCTGCTTGCCGGTCTCATCGACCGAGATGCCCTCGAAGATCAGGTAGTCGCGATAATTGGGCGTGATCGGCGACGGCTTGAAGATCGGGTTCTTGATGCCGTACTTCGCCACACCATCCTTGATGACGTCGACCTTGATGTGCAGCCAGCCCGCCATCTCGATGGCGCCGCAGAAGGTGATCTCACCGTCGCCCTGGCTGAAGTGCAGGTCGCCCATCGAGAGGCCGCCGCCGGGCACGTAGACCGGGAAGTAGATCTTCGAGCCGCGCGACAGGTCCTTGATGTCGCAATTGCCGCCATGCTCGCGCGGCGGCACGGTGCGGGCGCCCTCGGCGCCGATCTTGGCCTTGACGTCGCCCTTGGCCTGGCCGGCATGCGCGGTCGGCGCGAACGGCGGGTTGGCGAGACCGGGCACACGGGTCGGGTTGGTGGCGATCAGCGCATTCTCACGCTCGTTCCAGGTCGCGAGCAGCTTCGGATCGGGCAGACAGCCGATCAGGCCGGGATGGATGAGGCCAGCGAAGTTCACGCCGGGCACGTGGCGCGACGAGGTGTAGAGGCCCTTGATGTCCCAGATCGACTTCTGCGCCAGCGGGAAATGGTCGGTCAGGAAGCCGCCGCCGTTTTGCTTGGAGAAGAAGCCGTTGAAGCCCCACAGGCTCTCCTTCAGCGGACCGACATCGAGCAGGTCGACGACCAGGAGGTCGCCCGGCTCGGCGCCCTTGACACCGATCGGGCCGGACAGGAAGTGCACGATCGACAAATCGATGTCGCGCACGTCGTCGGCGGAGTCGTTGTTCTTGATGAAGCCGCCGGTCCAGTCATAGGTCTCGATGATGAAGTCGTCACCCGGATTGACCCACTCCACCATCGGAATGTCCGGGTGCCAGCGGTTGTGGACCTTGTCGTTCTCGTAGGCCGATTTGGTCAGATCGACCTTGATCAGTGTGTCAGGCATCAGAAGCTCCCCTTGTTACTTGCTTGCACGGAGTGGTTAGACGGACAGATATTTCGAGACCTGCGCAGCATCGACCTGGTCGCGCGGATCGTCGCGGACGATCTCGCCGTTCTCGATCACCAGCACGCGGTCGGCGATGTCGAGCGCAAAGCTCAGCACCTGCTCGGAGACGACGATCGACAACCCCTTCTCGTCGCGGATGCGCTTCAGGGTGCGCGCCATCTCCTTGATGATCGACGGCTGGATGCCCTCGGTCGGCTCGTCGAGCAGCAGCACCTTCGGCTTGGTGGCGAGCGCGCGCGCGATCGCGAGCTGCTGCTGCTGGCCGCCGGAGAGATTGCCGCCACGGCGTCCCTTCATCTCGAGCAGCACCGGGAACAGCTCGTAGATGTCGCCGGGCACCTCGGACCCGCCGGACACGACGAGCCCGGTCTCGATGTTCTCCTTCACCGTCATGGTCGAGAAGATCATGCGGCCCTGCGGCACGTAAGCGAGGCCCTTGGCGACACGCTCATAGCTCTTCAGGCTTGCGAGCTCGGCGCCGTCCATCGCGATCGAACCGCTCTTGGCCGGCAGGATGCCCATCAGCGACTTCATCAGCGTGGTCTTGCCCATGCCGTTGCGCCCCATGATCGCAACGATCTCGTTGGGCGCGACCTTGACGTTCAGGCCATGCAGCACCTCGCTCTGGCCATAGGCGACATGGAGATCGGAGATTGCGAGCATCGGATATCTTCCTATGCAAGAGGGAGTGAGACGGCCGATCGAGCGGCATTGGCACTAAGCTCCCTCCCCCCTTGTGGGGGAGGGTTGGGGAGGGGGGGGCTCCGGGCGAGACTGCCCGTGTGGACCCCCACCCCCGACCCCTCCCCGCAAGGGGGAGGGGGGCGCAGCGAGGGTGTGGATCGAGCGATTTCCCGAGCATCGGCTCAGTGCCCCAGATAGACTTCGACGACCTTGGGGTCGTTCTTGACCCGCTCCATCGTGCCCTCGGACAGGATCTGGCCCTGGTGCAGCACGGTGACCTTGTGAGCAATGTCCTCGACGAACTTCATGTCGTGCTCGATGACGAGCACCGAGCGGTCCTTGATGATGCGATTCAGCAGCTCGGCGGTCTTGGCGCGCTCGCTGACGCTCATGCCGGCGACGGGCTCGTCGAGCATCAGAAGGTCCGGGTTCTGGATCAGCAGCATGCCGATCTCGAGCCACTGCTTCTGACCGTGGCTGAGCACGGCCGCCGAGGTCTTGAGACGATCCTTGAGGAAGATCATCTCGGCGACCTCCTCGACGCGATCCTTGACCGCGGCGTCACGCTGGAAAGTCAGCGAGCCGAAAACGGTGCGACCGCGCGGAAACGAGATCTCGAGATTCTCGAACACGGTGAGATCCTCGAACACCGACGGCGTCTGGAACTTGCGGCCGACGCCGGCCTTGACGATCTCGTTCTCGCGCAGCTTCGTCAGCTCCTTGCCGCGGAACTGGATCGAGCCCGAGGTCGCCTTGGTCTTTCCGCAGATCAGGTCGAGCACAGTGGTCTTGCCTGCGCCGTTCGGGCCGATGATCACGCGGATCTCGTTCTCCTCGACATAGAAGGAGAGATCGTTGACCGCCTTGAAGCCGTCGAACGACACGGTGAGCGCTTCGACCGCGAGCAGGAATTCCTTGGGCTGATGACCGATGAGCATCGCTGTGTCCTCACTCTGCGGGGGCGCCGTTGGCGACGAGGCCGCCATTGCCGGATTTCTTGGTGCGGGAGGCCAGTAGCTTGTCGATGCGCGGCTGCACGTAGTCGCCCCAGATGCCGGCGAGGCCGTTTGGGAAAGCGAGGACGACGGCGATGAACAGCGCTCCCAGGCCAAACAGCCAGAGCTGCGGGAACGTCTCCGAGAGGCTGGTCTTGGCAAAGTTGACGAGGAGCGAGCCGTAGACCGCGCCGAAGATCGAGAGCCGGCCGCCGACCGCGGTGTAGATCACCATCTCGATCGACGGCACGATGCCGACGAAGGACGGCGACATGAAGCCGACTTCCAAGGTGAACAGCGCGCCGCCGACTGCGGCGAACACGGCGGCCGCGCAGAAAGCAAAGATCTTGAAATTGGCGACGCTGTAGCCGGAGAAGCGGACCCGGTCCTCCTGCTCACGCATCGCCACCAGGATGCGGCCGAGCTTGGTCAGCCGGATGAACTGGGCGACGAGGATCGCTGCGAACAGGAAGAACACCTCGACGAAGTAGAGGATGTACTTGGCGTGGTCGGTGCGGATGTCCCAGCCGTGCAGCGTGCGCAGGTCGGTGATGCCGTTGATGCCGCCGGTGTAGCCCTGCTGTCCCACGATCAGGATCGTCATGATCGCCGCGATCGCCTGGGTGATGATTGCGAAGTACACGCCGCCGACCCGCCGCTTGAACATCGCAGCGCCGATGATGAAGGCGAAGATCGCCGGCACCAGGATGATCGCGGCGAGCGCGAACGGGAAGCTCTGGAACGGCTTCCAGAAGAACGGCAGCTGCGTCAGCTGATTCCAATCCATGAAGTCCGGAATGCCCGGCGTCGACTGGATCTTGGTGTTGGCGACGCTGGAGGCTTCCAGCTTGAGGAACATCGCCATGCAGTAGCCGCCAAGGCCGAAGAACACGCCCTGCCCGAGGCTGAGAATGCCGCCATAGCCCCAGCACAGCACCAGGCCGATCGCGACGAAGGAATACGTCAGATACTTCGCGACGAGGTTGAGGCGGAAGATGTCGAGTGCCAGCGGCAGGATGACGACGAGCAGCAGCAGCAGCGAAGCGAAGCCGATGAGCTCGGAGCGGTTGAAGAAGCGCGTGTTGATGATCATGACCGTGCCTTCTGATTCCCTATTCCCTGCGCGTTTCGGCTATTTGCGGACCTTCAGGGCAAACAGCCCCTGGGGGCGCAGCATCAGGATCGCGACGATCGCCAACAGCGTGAGCACCTTGGCCATCGAGCCGGACATGAAGAACTCCATGGTCGACTGCGCCTGGGAGATGGTGAAGGCCGATGCGATGGTACCGAGCAGGCTGGCGGCGCCGCCGAACACGACGACCAGGAACGTATCGACGATGTAGAGCTGTCCGGCGGTCGGACCGGTCGAGCCGATCATGGTGAAGGCGGAGCCGGCGACCCCGGCGATGCCGCAGCCGAGGCCGAAGGTGTAGCGGTCGACTTTCTCGGTGTTGATGCCGACGGCGCCCGCCATGACGCGGTTCTGCACCACAGCGCGCACCTGCTTGCCCCAGCGCGACAGGAACAGCACGTAGGCCACGACGATCGTGATCAGGATGGTCAAGCACATCACGAACATGCCGTTGATTGGGATCTGGATGGCGTCGGTCGCCTGCCAAGAGCCCATCATCCAATCCGGCAACTCGACGCCGACCTCGCGCGCGCCGAACACGGAACGATAGGCCTGCTGCAGGATCAGGCTGAGACCCCAGGTGGCGAGCAGCGTGTCGAGTGGCCGCCTGTAGAGACGGCGGATCATCGCCCACTCGACCAGCATGCCGAGGGATCCGGAGGCGATGAAGGCGAAGATCATCGCGACGAAGAAGTAGCCAGGAAACAACGAGGGCAGGAAATGCTGGAAGGCGTTCGACGTCATCCAGGTGACGTAGGCGCCGAGGATCATGAACTCGCCATGCGCCATGTTGATGACGCCCATCTGGCCGAAGATGATGGCAAGCCCCAGCGCCATCAGCACATAGACCGAAAACAGGATGAGGCCCGCGAAGCCCTGCATCGCGAAGATGGCCCCGAGGTCGCCGATGGAATAGTCACCGAACATGATCCGTCCTCTCGTGATGCCCTGCTGCAAAATGGATCGGCGCCGGCACAGTGTGTCCGCAGCCAAGATCGCTCCCTCCCCCACAAGGGGGGAGGGAGCGCACTTCCCGCGCAGCAGCATCAGCGATCTCATTCGCCTGTTGCTATGAGACGCGACAGATCAGCTCACTGGTAGCCCTTCGGAAACGGATCGGGCTCGACCAAGTCGGCGGTCTCGTAGATCAGCTCATACTGACCATCCGCCTTGGCGCGGCCGACGCGGGTCTTGGACCAGAGATGGTGGTTCTCGTGGATCCGAACGTAGCCTTCCGGCGCGCCCTTGAACTCGATGCCAGGCGAGGCGGCGGCGACCTTGTCGATGTCGAAGCTGCCGGCCTTTTCCACCGTCAGCTTCCACAGCCACGGACCGAGGTAAGCGGCTTGCGTCACGTCGCCGATGACGGTCTTCTCGCCCCACATCTTCTTGAATTCGGCGACGAAGGTCTTGTTGTTCGGATTGTCGAGCGACTGGAAGTACTTCATGCAGGCGTAGGCGCCCGCGATGTTCTCGCCGCCGATGCCGTCGATTTCGTCCTCGGTCACGGAGATGGTGAGCAGCGTCTGCTTCGACATGTCGATGCCGGCCGCCTTGAGCTGCTTGTAGAACGCGACGTTGGAGCCGCCGACGATGATCGCGTAGATCACGTCCGGCTTGGTCAGCTTGATCTTGTTGATGACCGAATTGAACTGGGTGTGGCCGAGCGGGAAGTATTCCTCGCCGACGACCTTGCAGCCCTGCAGATGGCCCTCGATGTGCTTGCGCGCGATCTTGTTCGAGGTGCGCGGCCAGATGTAGTCGGAGCCGAGCAGATAGAAGGTCTTCGCGCCCTTGGTCTTGTTGACCCAGTCGAGGCCGGCGATGATCTGCTGGGTGGCTTCCTGGCCGGTGTAGATGACGTTCTTGGACTGCTCGAGGCCTTCGTAGAAGGTCGGGTAGTATAGCATGCCGTTGTACTGCTCGAACACCGGCAGCACCGCCTTGCGGGAGGCGGAGGTCCAGCAGCCCATCACGGCGGCGCATTTGTCGTTGACCAGCAGCTTCTTCGCCTTTTCGGCGAAGGTCGGCCAGTCGGACGCGCCGTCTTCCTGGATGTACTTGATCTTGCGGCCGAGCACACCGCCCGCGGCATTGATCTGCTCGATCGCGAGCTTCTCGGCCTGCACTGACCCGGTCTCGGAGATCGCCATGGTGCCTGTGACCGAATGCAGAATACCGACGGTGACTTCGCTATCCGTGACTGCAAGGCCGGTAGTGTTGACAGCGGAGGTTGCGGGGCCGGCGCCGAAGGACGGCCGCGGCATCATGGCCAGCGCCGGGATCGCGGCCATTCCCATCAGCAATTGGCGCCGAAGCGGCGACTTCAGGCCCTTTTTCGTTTCGTCTGACATGAGCACCCCATTTATTTGGTTCGAGGACACGCGTTGGGTCAGACGAAGGATGGCGCGCTTTGTGCAACGCACGGATACGCAAGATTGCGTATACTGCACCGCAAAAGCGCGACGTAGGCTCTGCGTAAGTCTTGCGAGGGGCAGGACGAGCGTGCGGACAAGCGCTCGCGGGTGAGGAGTTCGAGAGTGGCAGGGCGGCAGCGGATCGACCGCGTCAGGCGCCAATACAACCAGTGGGTCGCCAACCAGACGTTGGAGGACTATGCGCTCCGTTTCACGGCCAAGAGCGCACGGCGCTGGTCGGCCGCCCGCGTCGCCAACACCGCGCTGGGCGCGATCTCGTTCCTCGCACTCGAGGCCATCGGCGGCACCATTACGCTGAACTATGGCGTCACCAACGCGACCGCCGCGATCCTGGTCGCCAGCGTCATCATCTTCTGTTGCGGCCTGCCGATCGCCTATCATGCGGCCAAATGCGGCATCGACATCGACCTGCTGACCCGCGGCGCCGGCTTCGGCTATATCGGCTCGACCGTCACCTCGCTGATCTACGCGTCGTTCACCTTCATCTTCTTCGCCATCGAGGCGGTCATCCTGGCTTCGGCGCTGGAGATGTGCTTCGGCATTCCCCGGCCGATCGGCTATCTCATCAGCGCCGTCGTCATCATCCCGCTCGTCACCTACGGCATCACCCTGATCAGTCGCTTCCAGCTATGGACGCAACCGCTATGGGTCGTGCTGCACATCCTGCCCTTTGCCGCAATCGCCTATGCCAGCCCGCACTCCTTTGTCGAATGGCAGCAGTTTCCCGGCGAGCACGGCGATCCCATGGGCCATCTCGATCTGGCGCTGTTCGGGACCGCGGCGGCGGTCGTGTTCTCGCTGGTCGCCCAGATCGGCGAGCAGGTCGACTTCCTGCGCTTCCTGCCGCGCGACAGCCGCACATCGAAGCGCTCGTGGTGGATCGCGCTGCTGTCGGCTGGCCCCGGCTGGATCGTGCTCGGAGCACTGAAGCTGCTGGCAGGCTCGTTCCTCGCCTTTTTCGCGCTGAGCCACGGAGTCTCCGCCGACCACGCAGCCGAACCCGCGCACATGTATCTGGAGGCGTTCCGCTATGTCTTGGCCCGGCCGGACCTGGCGCTTGCGTTGACCGGCACCTTCGTGATCGTCTCTCAGATCAAGATCAACGTCACCAACGCCTATGCCGGCTCGATCGCCTGGTCGAACTTCTTCTCGCGTCTGACGCACAGCCATCCGGGGCGCGTCGTGTGGCTGGTGTTCAACGTCGTCGTCGCGCTGCTGCTGATGGAGATCGGCGTCTACAAGGCGCTGGAGCAGACGCTGGCGCTGTACTCCAACATCGCGATCTCCTGGGTCGGCGCACTAGTGGCCGACCTCGTGATCAACAAGCCGCTGGGCCTGCGCCCGCCGCAGATGGAGTTCAAGCGAGCCCATCTCTACGACATCAACCCGGTCGGTGTCGGCGCGATGACGATCGCGACGATCGTCTCGATCAGCGCCTTCTATGGCCTGTTCGGGCCGACCGGAAAGGCGCTGTCGACCTTCGTCGCGCTCGGCGTCGCGCTCGTCACCGCGCCTGCGATCGCCTATCTGACCGACGGCAAATACTATCTGGCACGCAAGCCAAAGCGGAGCTGGCAGAACATCGAGCGGATCCAATGCTGCATCTGTGAGCATCAGTTCGAGCCGGAGGACACCGCCTCTTGCCCGGCCTATGCGGGTCCGATCTGCTCGCTGTGCTGCTCGCTCGACGCCCGCTGCCACGACCTGTGCAAGCCGCACGCGCGGGCACAGGCGCAGGTCGCAGCGGCGCTCAGCGGCATGCTGCCAGAGCCGTTGCTGGCCAAGATCAACTCGCAGCTCGGTCATTATGTCGGTGTATTTCTGACATCGGCCGGGCTCGTCGCACTGACGCTCGGCATGATCTATCTGGAGACCTCGGCGGCGCTCCCGGGCTTCAAGGGCATCATCTCCGACGTGCTGTGGAAGGTGTTCTTCGCCCTGTCCATCATCATCGGCGTGGTGACCTGGCTGTTCGTGCTGGCGCAGCAGAGCCGTCGCGCCGCCGAGGCCGAGACACGCCGGCAGACGCAGCTGTTGATTCAGGAGATCGAGGCGCACAAGCGCACTGACGCAGAGCTGCAACGCGCCAAGGAGGTGGCGGAGTCGGCCAATCTCGCCAAGAGCCGCTATGTCGTCGGCCTCAGCCATGAGCTGCGCTCGCCGCTGAACGCGATCTCCGGCTATGCGCAACTGCTCGAGCAGGACACGAGCCTTGCGCCGAAGCCGCGGGACCAGGTCCGCGTCGTCCGCCGCAGCGCCGATCATCTGTCCGGCCTGATCGACGGCATTCTCGATATTTCCAAGATCGAGGCCGGGCGGCTGTATCTGTCGCGCGACGAGGTCCGTCTCAGCGAATTCCTGGATCAGCTCGTGGGCATGTTCCGATTGCAAGCTGCGGCGAAGGGCGTCGACTTCGTGTTCAAGCGGCCTGCCGTGCTGCCGCTGGTCGTCTATGCCGACGAGAAGCGGCTGCGCCAGATCCTGATCAACCTGCTGTCGAATGCCATCAAATTCACTGGGGAAGGCAGCGTCCAGTTCGTCGTGCATTATCGGAGCCCGGTGGCCGAATTCGAGGTGATCGACACCGGTCCGGGCATCCAGCCTGACGATCTGGAGCGCATCTTCGCGCCCTTCGAGCGCGGCGCGCTCGGGGTTGCGCAGCCGCAGACAGGTACGGGGCTCGGCCTGACGATCAGCCGTCTGCTCGCCGGCGTCATGGGCGGCGACATCAAGGTCGTGAGCAAAGTCGGCGCGGGCAGCACGTTCAAGGTCAAGATCCTGCTGTCGGAGGTCACCAACCCGACACGGCATCCACCGGTGAAGGCGCCGGTGGCCGGCTATCTCGGGCCGCGCAGGACGATTCTGATCACCGACGATGATCCTGTGCATCGCGACCTCCTGCGCGAGGTGCTGACGCCGCTCGGCTTCATCCTGCTGAGCGCGCCCGACGGTCCCGCCTGCCTCGCGCTTGCACAACATTGCCAGCCGGATCTGTTCGTTCTGGACATCTCGATGCCCGGCATGGACGGCTGGACAGTGGCCGAGACCTTGCGCAACAGCGGTCATCATCAGGCCCGGATCCTGATGACATCTGCGAGCGCGCTCGAAGCGCACGGCCGGCCGTTGGCGCAACCATTTCACGACAGCTACCTGATGAAGCCGATCGACATCCCAAGGCTGCTGGAGGCGATACGTCAATTGCTGAAGCTCGAATGGAGCTACCAGACCGATATCCCCGTGGTTTCGCCACGCTGGCGGCCGGACACCGGATCCAGGCCCCCGCTCAACTATGTCGAGGAGTTGATGAGCCTCGGCCAGATCGGCTACATCAGGGCCATTCAGCTCAAGCTCGACGAGATCCGCAATGCGCATCCGGAGCATGCCGACTTCGTCGCACATATGCGCACGCTCGTTGACCGCTTCGATCTCGATCAGTACATGGCAACTCTGAAGACCTTGCATGCCTATGAGCACTGACAGCAGGAAGCGTGACGTCGCGCTGGTGGTCGACGACTCGCCAGAAACGCTTCGGCTGCTCACCGACGCGCTGGATAGCGCCGGCATGACCGTGATGGTGGCGCTCGACGGCGCGGCCGCGATGCGCATCGTCGACCAGATCACGCCGGACATCATCCTGCTCGACGCGGTCATGCCGGGCATGGACGGCTTCGAAACGTGCCGCAAGCTGAAGCGCGAGGCCGGCCTCTCCAACGTCCCCGTGATCTTCATGACCGGGCTCGCCGATACCGAGCATATCGTGAAAGGACTGGAGGCCGGCGGCGTCGATTACGTCACCAAGCCCATCGCGGTCTCGGAAATGCTGGCGCGCATCCGCGTGCATCTCGCGAACGCCCGGATGACGCAGAGCGCGCGCGCCGCACTCGATGTCTCCGGCCGCTTCCTGCTTGCCGTCAACCGTGAGGGACGGCTGATGTGGGCAACGCCGCAGGCGCAGAAGCTGCTGTCGGACAGTCTTGGCACCGCCGACGACGTCGTGCTGCCGGAGGCGCTGCGGCTGTGGCTGGATCAGGCGCAGAACGGCAAGGGCGGTGCGAAGGCCGCCGCTTCGATCCCGGATCATCCCGAACTGCGCCTCTACTATATGGGCGGAGCCGGGCCCAACGAGTTCCTGCTGCGGCTCGCCAAGGAGTCCTCCGGTGAGCTGCCCAAGGAGTTCTCCAGCGAGTTCGGTCTCACCACGCGCGAGGGCGAGGTGCTGTCATGGCTCTCCAAGGGCAAGACCAACCGCGACATCGCGCAGATTCTGGGACTGAGTCCGCGCACCGTCGACAAGCACCTTGAGCAGATCTACGCCAAGCTCGGCGTCGAGAACCGCACCGCCGCCGCGGCGGTCGCGACGGGGGTGACGCGGCGGGAGGGATGAGGCGGGCCGACCAGCGTGCCCCAACCATCACTGCCGTCCCGCGCAAGCCCTGCGGCGCGAAGCGCCGGCGGGCGCCGACCCGGGACCGATACCGCGTGATGCTGCTTGAGGCGGGACGAAAGTTGACGTTGTGCCCAACACACCTGCCGGTGGCTATGGATCCCCGCTTTCGCGGGGACGACGCCGTCTTTGGAGCGGCACACCGGCCGTCAAAAGCTCACCCATACACGAACGCCGGATCATCCAGATCGATTGCCGGGATCTGGTCCTTCTCGCTCCAATAGTCCTGGCTGTGCTGCCACTCCGGCTTATCGCCGCGCTTGGGCAGCAGGTGCATGTTGCGCATCATGTAGCCGGGGTTGAAGTTCTCCGGGTCGATCCATGGCAGCAGCGGCATGTTGTGATCCTCCGGGCGCAGCGCCGGCACGACCTTGCTCACGCCTTTTTCCTTCATGTGCGCGAGCAGGCGGCACACGAAATCCGCGACGAGGTCCGTGCGCAACGTCCAACTGGCGCGGAAATAGCCGAACACCCAGGCTAGGTTCGGCACGCCGGTGAACATCATGCCGCGATAGGTCACGGTGTCGGCGAAGTCGAGCGGCTTACCGTCGATCGAGAATGCGATATCGCCGAGCACGCAAAGATCGAAGCCGGTCGCGGTGACGATGATGTCGGCCTTGAGCTCGTCGCCGGACTTCAGCTTGATGCCGTCTTGCGTGAACCGCTCGATCTCGTCGGTCACGACCGAAGCCTTTCCGCTCTTGATGCCTTCGAACAGGTCTGCGTCCGGTACGAAGGCGATGCGCTGCCGCCACGGACGGTAGCTCGGCGTGAAGTGCTTGGCGGTGTAGTCGGGTCCGAGGATGGCGCTGATCTGGCCGATCAGCTCCTTCTTCACCTGGTCGGGCTCGGTCAGGCAGCGCTTGGTGAACCAATCCTGTTCGAACAGGATCTTGCGCCTGACGATCTCATGGATCCATTCCTCCTTCACCTGCAGTCTCCGCAGCTCCTCGGCCAGCTCGATCGCATTGCGGCCGATGCGGAAGTAGGTCGGCGAGCGCTGCAGCATGGTCACGTGTGCGCATTGGCCCGCGATCGATGGCAGGATGGTCGCGGCGGTCGCACCGGAGCCGATGACCACGACCTGCTTGCCCGTGAGATCGAGATCCTCGGGCCACACCTGCGGATGCACGATGCGGCCCTTGAACTCCGCCATGTCCGGCCACTCCGGCGTGTAGCCCTTGGAGTGGCGGTAGTAGCCCTGGCACATCCAGAGGAAATTCGTTGTAAAGGTGGCGGGCTGCTGATCCCTGCCCTTCACCGCCTGCACCGTCCAGAGACCGGTCGCGCTCGACCAGCTCGCCGACACGATGCGGTGGCCGTAGCGAATGTGCCGGCCGAGACCGTTCTCCTCGATCACGTCGCCCATGTATTTGAGGATCTCTTCCGCGGTCGCGATCGGCGGGCCGACCCATGGCTTGAAGCTGTATCCGAACGTATGCAGGTCGCTGTCGGAGCGGATGCCGGGATAGCGGTGCGTCCGCCAGGTGCCGCCGAAGCTGTCCTGGCTCTCCAGGATCACGAAACGCTTGTCGGGCATCTGCCTGCTCAGCTGATAGGCGCTGCCGATGCCGGAGATGCCGGCGCCGACGATCAGCACGTCGAAATGTTCGGTCGCGTGCGAGGACGCGGCCTCCCGGATGGGCGCGATGACGTTCATGTGAGTCCCTGGGCTTTGGTCTTGATGGTGTTTCCTCGCGTGACAGGCTGAACCCGATCACGACGATGGTCAACCCGCGACGGCGAGCCGCAACCCAGCCCTGAACGATCTCAATTTCCGCTGAGCGGTATGCCCCATTGCCGCGCGGTCTGTGCGACCCAATCGCGATATAGCGTCAGCGGCGTGACGCCGGTCATGCCGCCGCAGCCGGCGCCGAGATTCGGTCCGGTCGACCATGAGATGACGCCGATCAGCACCTGACCCTGCGGCTGCGTCTCGAACGCAGGGCCGCCGGAGTCGCCGGTGCATCCGCCCAGTCCGGACCGCGCGCCTTGCGTCGCCGGATCGACCAGCCGGATTTGCAGCGTGCCTGGCTTGCCCGTCGCAACCAACGCCGCCCCACGCACCACGCCGCCGCTCTTGCCGTCGCCGGGAATCGCGACGCCGATCCCTGCGACCGTGAACGCGTTGCCGGCGGCAAGCGGCGGCTGCGGCACGCCGAGCGCCACCGGCACGCGCGCGTCCGCGGGCGCCTCCAATTCCAGCAGCGCGACATCGGCGGTGGCACGATGCGCCAGGATGGCCTGCACGCTGAAGCTCGGATGCACCGCCACCCTCCGGACCGTCTTGAGAACCGGCTTGCGGTCACGATCGTATTCCACGATGCGGTAATCGAGCCCCGGCTGCACGCAATGTCCGGCGGTCAGCACCAGCTTCGGAGCAATCAGCGCGCCGCTGCAAAAATTGCCGCGCGAGCCGACGATCGTGACCACGGAGCGGCCGATGCCGTCATTCAGCGCCGGCGCGTTGCCGACGATGGCAAGGATTGGCGATGGCGCGAGCAGGACGGCGGCTGCAATGATTGCATGAGACGGCTTCATCGCGGCAGCAATAGCGGCTGCCGCCGAGGTCGCCAAGTGCGGCGTCCCGTGCTAGCGATCATCCAGGGATCGAGGGAGGACGGGACTGACATGGTCGAGGCGGTGATCTTTGATTTCGGTGGCGTGATGACGACATCGCCGTTCGAGGCATTCGCGCGGTTCGAGAAGGAGCGCGGCTATCCCGTCGACATCATCCGCAACACCAATGCTGCCAACCATCTCGAGAACGCCTGGGCGAAATTCGAGCGCGCCGAAATCGACCTCGAGACGTTTGATAGGTTGTTTGCCGAGGAGTCGCTGGCACTCGGTGGCGCAGCGGTCAGCGGGCGCGAGGTGCTGCCGCTGCTCGCCGGCGATCTCCGGCCCGACATGGTCGAGGCCCTCCGTCGCATCAAGGCGGAATGCAAGACCGGCTGCATCACCAACAATCTCCCGGCGAACGCAACCGGCAGCCAGGGCGGCCGCTCGTTGTACGTCGCGGAAGTGATGGTGCTGTTCGATCACGTGATCGAATCGGCCAAGATCGGGCTGCGCAAGCCCGATCCCCGGATCTACCAGATGATGACCGAGACGCTCGGAGTCAGCCCCGCGGACTGCGTCTACCTCGACGATCTCGGCATCAACCTGAAGCCGGCGCGCGAGATGGGCATGACCACGATCAAGGTCGTCAGCGCATCGCAGGCGATCGCGGAGCTGGAAGCGGCGACGGGATTGAGCCTGCGCTGATCGTCATTGCGCGGCGAACTTGCGCCGAAGCAATCCGGAGGCTTCGTGGGATTCTTGATTGCGTCGCTGCGCTCGCAACGACGCTGATCTCAATAGTTCGTCTGTTTGGCCCGCTCCGGAAAAGCCGCCGCCAGTGCTGCGCCGTCGGCCCGCAGCACGCCACGCTCGGTGATCAGCCCGCTCACCAGCCGGGCCGGGGTGACGTCGAAGCCGTAGTTCGCGACTGGCGATCCCGGCGGCACGATGCGCACGGTCTCGATGCGGCCGTCGGCGGTGCGGCCGGTCATCTCGGTCACTTCCTGCGCACTGCGCTGTTCGATCGGGATCTGCCGTCCCTCGGCAACGGCAAAGTCGATCGTGGGCGACGGCAGCGCGACATAGAACGGCACACCATTGTCATGCGCGGCCAGCGCCTTCAGATAGGTGCCGATCTTGTTGCAGACGTCGCCATTGGCGGCGACGCGGTCGGTGCCGACGATGGCGAGATCGACCATCCCATGCTGCATGAGATGGCCGCCGGTGTTGTCCGGGATGACGGTATGCGCCACGCCGTGATGCCCGAGTTCCCAGGCAGTCAGCGAGGCGCCCTGATTGCGCGGCCGGGTCTCGTCGACCCAGACATGGATCGGAATGTCGCGATCGTGCGCGAGATAGATCGGCGCGGTCGCCGTGCCCCAATCAACGGTCGCAAGCCAGCCGGCATTGCAGTGGGTCAGCACGTTCACGACTTCGCCCGGCTTCTTGCGCGCCGCGGCCGCCTCGATCAGCGCGAAGCCGTGCGCGGCGATGCCCTGGTTGATCGTGACGTCCTCGCCGGCAATGTCGACGGCGCGGGAATAGGCCGCATCGCGACGCTCCGACGGCGCCAGCCGGCGCAGCATGGTGCTCATCGTGTCGAGCGCCCATTTCAGGTTGATCGCCGTCGGCCGCGTCGCGATCAGCATCTCGTAGGCGCGGTCGATGCCGGGATCGGAGCGGTCGTCGCGCATCGCCAGCGCCATGCCGAACGCGGCGGTAGCGCCGATGAGCGGCGCACCGCGAACCAGCATGCCGCGGATCGCGTCAGCGGCCTCCTCGCATGTCGTGATCTTCGCCACCACGAACTCGTGCGGCAATCGGCGCTGATCGATCGCGCAGACCGACCAGCCGTCGGAGTCGAGCCAGATGCTGCGATAGTGCCGTCCGTCCACCTTCATGTTCGCCCCCCTCAGCCGCGCAAGATACGGCCTGCAACCGCATCGAGCTTCTTCAGAAGCTCGGGATCGCGCGCCTCCGGCGCAGTGATCAAGGCTGTGTCGAGCGCACGGTCGGAGCCGATCGGGCACGGTTCGTGCTCGCGAGGAAACTCGCGGGCGAGCCGCGAGACCAGTGATTTGGCCTTGTCGGCGTTGGTGGTGAGCACGCGAATGATGTCCTGCACGGTAACGGCGTCATGATCCGGATGCCAGCAGTCGAAGTCGGTCACCATTGCGACCGTCGCGTAGCAGATCTCGGCCTCGCGGGCGAGCTTCGCCTCCGGCATGTTGGTCATGCCGATCACCGAATAGCCTGACGCCTTGTAGGTCATGCTCTCCGCATAGGTCGAGAATTGCGGCCCCTCCATGCAGACATAGGTGCCGCCGCGCGCGATCGCGATGCCTTCCGCCTCGGCCGCCGCCGCCAGATGAATGCGCAACCGCGGCGAAACCGGATGCGCCATCGACACGTGGGCGACGCACCCCTTGCCGAAAAACGAGCTCTCGCGCTTGTAGGTGCGATCGACGAACTGATCGACCAGCACGAAGGTCCCCGGCGGGAGCTCTTCCTTGAACGAGCCGCAGGCCGACAGCGACACCAGGTCGGTGACGCCAGCGCGCTTCAGCACGTCGATGTTGGCGCGATAATTGATGTCGGAGGGAGACAGCCGGTGTCCCTTGTCATGGCGCGGCAGGAACACGATCGGCAGGCCCGCGATCGTCCCCCGGCGTACCGGCGCCGACGGCTCACCCCAGGGGCTCGCGATCACCTCTTCGCGGGCATCTTCCAGTCCCGGCAGATCATAGATGCCCGAGCCGCCGATAATGCCAAGCACAGCCTTCGTCATGACGTCCCCATCTCCAACGGAGACGAGAATGCCAGCTTTGCGACGAATTGAAAACAGCGACGCGGTGATCCGTGGGGCGTGGCAACTGGATCAGGCAGCCTTGGCTGCCGCCAGCTGACCGCTCACCAGACGCTCCAGCGTGGCGACAGACTGGAAGTTCTCCGGCGTGATCAGCTCCTGCGGAATGGTGAAATCGAACTCCGCCTCAAGCGCCAGCATCAGGTTGACCATGTCCATGGACGTCAGCCCGATGTCGACGAGCTTTGCATCCGCCGTCACGTCGGCGGCCGTGGCGTTCTGCGCGAGGATATCGCGCACGAGCGCCACGATCCTGTGACTGACATCGACATCGAAACTCGGCATGGGGACCTCTTCACTCGCGGCTTGTTCGGGCACGTCGGATCTGATCGACGCTCGCGCAGGGAGATAATGCAATTCGGCGTCGAAAGAGTTACGCCGCATCCCGTTCCAAGTCTGAACTCGTCTTAACGCTAACGGCTTGGTCCAGAATTCTCGGACCAAAACAACCAGGAATTAACCCCCACCCGTCGATGGCGCGGCGTTTACCCTGAATTTCGTCGACGTATTTGAATCAAATCCATACCCTGCGTGCAGCCCAAAGAAGGCGCAGTGCATCTGTCCTGATCTTGCGAGGACGCACGTGCCGATCTCTCAACGAGACAAAATCCGGAGTATCGATCGGTCATGACTCTCCAGGGAACCGCGCTTCGAAACCCGATCCCCGACGATGGCGAGAGCCTCCTGCTCGATCGCAGCGACTTGTTCCTGCAGCGGACCGCCGCTGTTGCCGCGCAGGCCGCCGCGGAAGCCGACGAGGTCGACCGTGACGGCCGCTTCCCGAAGGCCGCAATCGATGCGTCGCGCGAGCACAAGCTGCTCGGGATGCAGATTCCGGTCGAGTTCGGTGGCTTCGGTGCCTCGATTCACGACATTGCCGATGCCTGCTATGCGCTCGGCCGCGCCTGCGCCTCCAGCGCCATGATCTTTGCCATGCACCAGACCAAGGTCGCCTGCCTGGTGCGTCACGGCCGCGGCAGCGCCTACATGGAATCCCTGATGCGCCGTATCGCATCCGAGCAGCTGCTGATGGCCTCGTCCACCACCGAGGGACAGAACGGCGGCAACATCCGCGCAAGCGCTGCGGCCGTCGGCCACGAGAATGGCCGCATCTCGCTGAAGCGCGACGCCACGGTCATCTCCTATGGCGCGGAAGCCGATGGCCTCGTCACGATTGCCCGGCGCGCCGACGGCGCCGCCGCCTCCGATCAGGTGCTGCTGGCGCTGACCAGGGACGACTACACGATCTCGCGCACCCTTGGCTGGGAAACGCTGGGCATGCGCGGCACCTGCTCAACAGGATTCGCGCTCGAGGTGAGTTGTCCCTCCGACCGCATGTTCACCGAGCCCTATGAGCGCATCCACGGCCAGACGATGACGCCGTTCGCACATCTGTGCTGGTCGTCGGCCTGGGCCGGCATCGCTGCGGCTGCCGTGGAGCGCGCTCAGCGCTTCCTGCGCAAGGCCGCACGCGGCGCCGGCGGACAGATGCCGCCGGCAGCTGCGCATTACACCGCGGCGAAGATGGCGCTGGCCCGGCTGCGCGCAATGATCGTCACCAACATGGATGCCTTCGTCGCCCATGAGTATGACGAGCGGGCGCTGGGTTCGCTCGACTTCCAGTCCTCCATCACGCTATTGAAGGTGCAGGCCTCTGAACTTGCCGTCGAGACCGTGATGCATGCCATGCGCGCCTGCGGTCTCTCGGGCTATCGCAACGACGGCGAGTTCTCGATCGGCCGCCACCTGCGCGACGTTCTGTCGGCGCCGATCATGATCAACAACGACCGTATTCTCGCAAACATTGCCACGGCCAACTTGATGAGCACGGTACCGACTTCGCTCCATGAATGATCGCGCCGATTGCAGCCATTGCCTCGACCCAGGATTTGCACAATGACGATTCCCGTTCTCCCGCAGTCGCCCGAGATTGCACCCCAGCCGGCCGACGCGCTCGATCATCTGACCGGCGCGCTGTTCCATCGCATGGGCGCGGATGGCGTCTATGCGCGGACCGCGCTGTATGAAGGCGTGGTGGAGCGGCTCGCGACGCTCATCACGCGGCATCGCGAGCCCGGCACGGAGGTCATGCGCTTTCCGCCCGTCATGAGCCGCGCCCAGCTCGAAAAGTCGGGCTATCTGAAGAGTTTCCCCAACCTGCTCGGCTGCGTCTGCGGCCTGCACGGCACCGAGCGGGACATCCATGAAGCCGTGGCACGGTTCGACAAGGGCGGCGACTGGACCACCTCATTGTCACCAGCCGACCTCGTGCTGTCGCCCGCGGCCTGCTATCCGGTCTATCCGATCGCGGCGAGCCGCGGCGCGCTGCCGGTCGGCGGCCTGCGCTTCGACGTCGCGGCCGATTGCTTCCGCCGCGAGCCGTCGCGTCATCTCGACCGCCTGCAGTCGTTCCGGATGCGCGAATATGTCTGTATCGGCACGCCCGACGACGTCTCGGCATTCCGCGACCGCTGGATGGTAAAGGCACAGGCGATTGCGCGCGATCTCGGCCTGTCGTTCCGCGTCGATCATGCCAGCGACCCGTTCTTCGGCCGCGTCGGCCAGATGAAGGCGGTCAGCCAGAAGCAGCAGGCGCTGAAATTCGAGCTGCTGGTGCCGTTGCGCTCGGAGGAGCAGCCCACCGCCTGCATGAGCTTCAACTATCATCGCGAGCATTTCGGCACCACCTGGGGCATCGACGATGCCGACGGTGCGCCGGCGCACACCGGTTGCGTGGCCTTCGGCATGGACCGCCTGGCAGTCGCGCTGTTCCACACCCACGGCATCGATCCGACGCGCTGGCCGTCGCGCGTGCGGGAAGCGCTGCAATTCGAGCGCCAGGCAAGCACCGTCGGCTGACGCCACCAAGCCGCCGGCGAGGGATCGGCAGACCATCTCATGAGCGCGCTCCAGCCACCGATCCGGTGCCGCGAGATCGGAGCCTCCGATCTGGACGCGGTCGCCGATCTCTTGGCGCGCGGCTTTCCCCGGCGCCCCCGCCGCTATTGGTCGAGCGGCCTGCAGCGACAGGCCGCGCGCCCGACGCCCGAGGGCTATCCACGCTACGGCTACCTGCTCGAGCAGGGCGGCAATGCGGTCGGCGTCCTGCTGCTGATCTACAGCAATCGAGGCACACCAGCGCAGCCCCGGATCTGGTGCAATCTCTCGAGCTGGTATGTCGAGCCGGCGTTCCGCAACTACGCGACGATGCTCACCGCGATCGCCCAGCGGCGGCCCGAGGTCACCTACGTCAACATCAGCGCCGCGCGCCGGACCTGGCCGATCATCGAGGCTCAGGGGTTTCGTGCCTATTGTCGCGGCCTGTTGTTTTCCATTCCGGTACTCTCGGCTGCGGGCCAGGGCGCTCGAGTCCAACAGGTCGCGGCAGATGCGCACGCTGTAGACGGCATTCCATCCGACGAAGCGGATCTGCTGATCCGCCACGCCGGCCATGGCTGTCTCAGCATCGTGGTCAGGTCGAAGCAGAGCAGCATTCCCCTGGTGCTGCAGCAGGCGCGCATCCGGCAAGGACGGTTCGCACTGCCCGCCATGCAGCTGATCTATTGCCGCGACATCTCAGACTATGTCGCCTGCGCCGGCGCCGTCGGCCGTTTCCTGCTGCTGCGGGGCCGCGTGTCCGTCATCGTCGACGCCAACGGACCGGTCGCCGGGCTGTACGGCGTCTACACCGAACGCCGCGGCCGCAAGTACATCAAGGGGCCGCAGCCGGCGCGGCTCGGCGATCTCAGCGACACCGAGCTTCCGATCTACGGGTCCTGACCTATGCCGCCGCCCTGGCCTGGTGCGCATAGTCCCAGTACAGCCTGCGCGCACGGCTGAACACCGGACCGATCGGCATCGTCCGCTCGTCGATGCGGATCACCGGCGCGACCTTGGCGAAGTTGCCCGATGAGAATATCTCGTCGGCGTTCAGAAAATCGTCATATCGAAGCGTCGTCTCGACCACACTGACGCCGTCGCCTCGCAGCAATTCGATCACGCGCTGTCGCGTGATCCCGTTGAGGAAGGTTCCGTTCGGCACCGGCGTGAAGACAACGCCATCCTTGACCATGAACACGTTGGCATTGCCGAACTCGGCGACGTTGCCGAGCAGATCCAGCATCAGGCAATTGTTGAAGCCGCGCGAGGCCGCCTCGATCAGCGCGCGCGAATTGTTCGGATAGAGGCACGCCGCCTTGGCATCGACCGGCGCGCATTCGGCCGTCGGCCGCCGGAACGGCGACAGCGTGATGGCGTTGCCCGTCGGCTGCGGCATCGGCGCCTCATAGATGCACAGGCACCAATTGGTGGTCTCGGGATCGAACAGGACACCACCGCCGGCGCCGTGCTGCGCCCAGTACATCGGGCGGATGTAGAGCTCGGCTCTTGCTGCGAAGCGCGCGACGCCCTCCCGCGCCAGCCCCATCCAGGTCTCGACGTCCACCACGGGCTTGAGCCGGAAATTGATCGCGGACTGATTCACGCGCGCGCAGTGGCGATCGAGATCAGGCGTCACGCCTTCGAATGCGCGCGCCCCGTCGAACACGGTCGATGCCAGCCACGTCGCGTGGGTCCGGACGCCCATGATCGGCGCATTGCCCTCGCGCCATTCGCCGTCGAAGAAGGTCCAGGTCTGCGAGTAACTGACAGGCTTGACAATGTGGGTCATGGCGGCGCTCCCGTTCGGCATCGATCGTATCTGCACTTCTGGCGTGAATATTTTAAGGATTTCCCGGTCGCGACCTGCCGCTCATGATCGATTCACTGCTGATGGGCACAATGCCCGATGCCTTGGTTAACTGGAGCTGTCATGCCGCTCGACCCTCGCGCCCAGCGCCTGCTTTCGATGGTGGCGGCCGTTGTGACGGAAAGCCGGGAGCCTCCGAGTCCCCGGCAACGCCGGCAGTCGCTGGCGAAGCTGATGCAGTTCGCGCGCAACGACTGCGGCGCCGTCATCACGCGGGACGGCGATTTCTCCGGTCCCTCCGGGCTGCTTCGTTATCGCCTGTATACGCCTGCAGCAGGCCTGGACGATACCGGGATGCCGCCCGGCTTCGTATACTTTCACGGCGGCGGTCTCGTGGCAGGCAGCATCGACACGCACGACAAGGTCGCCGCCGCGCTTGCCGCCGCCGCCGGCTGCCGGCTGCTCTCGATCGACTACCGTCTCGCTCCCGAGCACACGTTCCCCGCAGCAATCGAGGATGCGATCGCTGCGGTTCACTTCGCCATCGATCACGCGGCCGCGCTCGGCATCGACGGCAATCGCATTGTGATCGGCGGCGATTCCGCAGGCGCCACGCTCGCCGCCGCGGTTTGTCAGCAGGCTGCCGGCAGCACCGGTCTCAGGATCGCGCTGCAATGCCTGATCTGCCCGGTGCTTGATTTTTCCAACCCCTGGCCGTCGCGCGAGTTGTTCGGGACCGGCTATCTGATCGACACGGCGACTTGGCAGGCCGACCTCGCCGACTATCTGGCCGGCGAGTCCGATGTCGCCAATCCCCTGATATCGCCCTTGTGCCGCGAGACGCTGGCTGGGCTTCCCCCCGCCGTGATCCACACCGCGGAGTTCGATCCGATGCGCGACGAGGGCAATGCCTATGCGGCACGGCTCACGGAGGCCGGCGTCACCGTCGCGCATGTCTGTCACGACGGCATGGTTCACAATTTCCACGCCCTCGGTGCGATCCTGCCGCAGGCGAAGGTCGCACTGGATCTGGTCGGGCAGCAGATCCGGTCGCTCCTGCGTGTCCCTGTTGCGCGCTAATTCGAAGCTCTTCGGCCACATATCGTTAGGGTTATTTCGTCGTTCTTGTCGCGAATTATTGCCCGCTTTACGCCTGCGCTCCTACAACGACACCACTCGCGGAATACGAGCAGCTCGCCGCATTGATCGAAGCGAGCGGGGAGATCGCCGATGCGCAACGAGACGATTGCAATCCACGCCGGCTATGAGCCGGAGGCGACCACCAAGGCCGTCGCGGTTCCGATCTATCAGACCGCCGCCTACGCCTTCGACAGCGCCGATCACGGCGCCGCGCTGTTCAATCTCGAAGCCGAGGGCTATCGCTACAGCCGGATCTCGAACCCGACCACGGCGGTGCTCGAGAAGCGCGTCACCGAGCTCGAGGGCGGCGTTGGCGCGCTCGCCGTCGGCACCGGGCAGGCGGCGCTTCACTTCGCATTCGTCAATCTTGCCGATGGCGGCGGCAACATCGTCTCGGTGCCACAGCTCTACGGCACCACGCACACGCTGCTCGGTCACATCCTGCCGCGCCAGGGCATCACTGGACGCTTTGCCGAAAGCGATGCGTCCGACGCCATCGAGCGTCTCATCGACGAAAACACCAAGGCCGTCTTCGCCGAGACGATCGGCAATCCCGCCGGCAATGTCTGCGACATCGAGGCGCTGGCGAAGGTCGCGCATCGCAACGGCGTCCCGCTGATCGTCGACAACACCGTCGCAACACCGATCCTGCTGCGGCCGTTCGATTACGGCGCCGACATCGCGGTGCATTCGCTGACCAAGTTTCTCGGCGGTCACGGCACGACGCTGGGCGGCATGCTGGTCGACAGCGGCAACTTCCCCTGGAAGGATCACGCCGACCGCTTTCCCGCCTTCACCCAGCCCGACGCGTCCTATCACGGGATGGTCTACACCGATCATTTCGGCCGCAGCGCCTATATCCAGCGCGCGCGCAGCGTCTATCAGCGGACCATGGGCGCGGTGCTGTCGCCGTTCAATGCCTTCCTGCTGCTGCAGGGCATCGAAACGGTCGCGCTGCGCATGGAGCGCCACGTCGAGAATGCGCGCAAGGTCGCCGAATTCCTGCGCAACGATCCGCGCGTCGCGTGGGTCAACTACGCCGGTTTCGCCGACAGCCGCTATTATCCCCTGGTCCAGAAATATCTCGACGGCCGGGCGTCGTCGCTGTTCACATTCGGGATCAAGGGCGGCATGGAGGCGGGCAAGGCGTTCTATGACGCCCTGAAGCTGGTCACACGGCTGGTCAATATCGGCGATGCGAAGTCGCTGGCCTGCCATCCCGCATCGACCACGCATCGGCAGATGCCGCCGGACGACCAGCGCAAGGCGGGCGTCCTCCCGGAGACGATCCGGCTGTCGATCGGCATCGAGCATGTCAGCGACATCATCGAGGATCTCGACCAGGCGCTCGCCCAGGCCTGCCCTCGCACGCGTCAGCTGGATGCGGCGGAGTAGAGCGATCAGCCGATGACCCTGCTGTTCGACCGACATCGCAGGATCGCGAGCCCTGCCCTCGCGCCCGCTGAATTCGACGACCGCGGCCGACGCCCGATCGAGCTTTCGATCGGCCTCGTCAACAACATGCCGGACAGCGCCCTGAAGGCGACTGATCTCCAGATCGGCCGCCTGCTGCGGCAGTGCGCGCCGCGGCACGTCCGCATCCGCCTGCACTGCTTCTCGCTGCCCTCCATCTCTCGCTCGCAGGCGGCCAGGAGCCACGTCGCCCAGTCCTACGCCGACATCGGGTCGCTCGATCGGCTCGGCATCGACGGCCTGATCGTGACCGGCGCCGAGCCTGTCGCCGCGGCCTTGCGCGACGAACCCTATTGGTCGGACCTCACCTCCGTGATCGACTGGGCCAGAACCAACACGCGCTCGACCATCTGGTCGTGTCTCGCGGCCCACGCGGCCGTGCTGCATCTCGACGACATCGAGCGGCAGCGGCTGGCGAGCAAATGCTCCGGCATCTTCGACTGCGTGAAGGTCCAGGACGACTGGCTCACGCACGGCATCCATTTGCCGCTTCAGGTGCCGCACTCCCGCCTCAACGCCGTCAACGAGCCGCTGCTGGCGGAGCGCGGCTACGACATCCTGACCCGCTCGGACGAAGTCGGCGTCGACATTTTCGCGCGCTCGATGCCGAGCCGGTTCGTGTTCTTCCAGGGCCACCCCGAGTATGACGCGCTCTCCCTGCAGCGCGAATACATGCGTGACATCGCGCGCTTTCTCGCCGGGCAGCGCGACGACTACCCGCGGCTGCCGAAATCCTATTTCAGCGCCGAGAGCGAGGCGGTGCTCAACGCGTTCGAGTGGCGGGCCAAGGAAAGGCGCGACCCGACGCTGGCGGCCGAGCTCCCGGGATTGACGCTGCGGCCCGATCTCGCCGCCGAAAGCGCCGCCCAGACGCTGTTTAGCAACTGGATCGGCCATCTCGGGCAAACCGGATAGCGCCAAGGCCCGCGTCCCATCGCAGCGATCGCGCAATGGCGCGCTATCTGTTAGATTGGCACGGCACACTTCGCTTGCAAGGTTCCGATGGCCCGACGCACCGGCAGCGCCGATCTTCCGCTCCATTCCGGACGCGTCCCGGCCTGGCTCGGCACGCGCATGGCCTCGCTCGGCGCCATCATCACCCAGGCGATCGTGCATCATTACGGCCGCGACGAATTCCTGGCGCGGATGTCGCATCCGTTCTGGTTCCAGTCGTTCGGCGCCGTCATGGGCATGGACTGGCATTCCTCCGGGATCACCACGAGCGTGATCGGCGCGCTGAAGCGCGGGCTGAAGCCGCTGTCCGGCGAGCTCGGCATCTACGTCTGCGGCGGCCGCGGCGAGCATTCGCGCAAGACGCCCGACGAGCTGCGCCTGCTCGGCGACCGGCTCGGCCTCGACGGCGAGGAGCTGGTGCGGACCAGCAAGCTCGTCGCCAAGGTCGACAGCGCCGCGGTGCAGGACGGCTTCGACCTCTATCTGCACGGCTTCTTCGTCACCGCCGACGGCAAATGGACCGTGGTGCAGCAGGGCATGAATGGCGACGCCCGCCAGGCCCGGCGCTACCATTGGCATTCGCAACAGCTCGCGAGCTTCGTCGACGCGCCGCACAGCGCCATCGACGGTCCCGTCCAGGGCGAGATCGTCAACCTCACCGACAAGCGCGCCGCGCCGTCGCGCGACGCCCAGCTCGAGCTGCTCACCGAGCTCGGCCCCGACCGCGTCGTCGCCGAGTTCGCGCGGCTGAGCACGCCGGAGCCGGCGCAGGGCCTGCTGCCGCATCTCGTCATGCCGGCGCATCACGACGTCAGGCCGAAGGACGTATTCGCCCGCCGCCTCCACGGCACGCTGGCGGCCGCGGCCGAGCGCGGCCCGGTCGACTTCCCCGACCTGCTGCTGACGCCGGGCGTCGGCGCCCGCACCGTGCGCTCGCTCGCCATGGTCGCCGAGGTCGTGCATGGCGCGCCGTATCGATTCGGCGACCCGGCGCGGTTCTCGCTGGCGCATGGCGGCAAGGACCGGCATCCCTATCCGGTGCCGATCAAGGTCTATGACGAGACCATCCGCGTGCTCAAATCGGCTGTCGGCAACGCCAAGCTCGGCCGCGACGAGGCGCTGTCGGCGCTGAAGCGGCTCGACGACCAGGCCCGCCGGCTGGAGCGCAGCGCGACCGGCCCCTCGCTCGATGCCTACATCGCGACGGAGCGCGCCGCCTCGCCAGAGCTCGACGGCCGTTCGGTGTTCGGCTGGGAGCGTGACCTCATCCAGCGCACCGGCGAGGCGTAGCGGCATGCCGGCGCGCAGCGCGGGCGTGCTCGCCTTTCGCCGCACCGCCGATGGACTCGAGGTGCTGCTGGTGCATCCCGGCGGCCCGTTCTGGCGCAACAAGGATCTCGGCGCCTGGTCGATCCCGAAGGGCGAGTTCGGCGCCGGCGAGGCGGCCGAGGCGGTGGCGCGGCGCGAATTCGCCGAGGAGCTCGGCACGACGCTGACGGCGCCGCTCGTTCCGCTCGGCGAGATCAAGCAGCGCGGCGGCAAGGTGGTCGAGGCATTCGCCGCCGAAATCGATCTCGATGCCGACAGCATCACCAGCAACGCGTTCGAGCTCGAATGGCCGCCGCGTAGCGGCCACGTCAGGCGTTTTCCCGAGGTGGACCGCGCCGCCTGGTTCGACCTCGCCGAGGCGAGGGTCCGGATCAATCCAGCCCAGGCCGCGCTGCTCGACCGTCTCGTGGCGATCGGCGGAGGGTGAGCTGTCACCATCCGCCGCCGACGTCACGCCGCTCGGACGTTGCCGAGGAATCGCCCGGTCTGGGTCTTGAGCTGATCCGACTGGCTGCCAAGCTGGGAGGCCGCGCTCAGCACCTGCGCCGCCGCGGCGCCGACCTGGCCGGACGCCTCGCGCACGCCGACGATGTGCTGCATGACCCCCTGGGTGCCCTGCGCCGCCTGCTGGACGCTGCGGGCAATTTCCTTGGTCGCGGCACCCTGCTCCTCGACCGCGGCTGCGATCGCGTCGGTGATCTCGTTCATCTGGCCGATGGTCGCGCCGATCTCGCGGATGGCGTTGACGGTGGAGCCGGTGGCGTCGCGGATGGCTTCGATCTGGCTGGTGATCTCCTCGGTTGCCTTGGCGGTCTGCGCCGACAGCGCCTTGACCTCGTTGGCGACCACCGCGAAGCCCTTGCCGGCCTCGCCGGCACGCGCCGATTCGATGGTGGCGTTCAGCGCCAGCAGGTTGGTCTGGCCGGCGATGGTCTGGATCAGCGCCATGACCTCGCCGATCTTCTGCGACGCGTGGACCAGCCGGTCGACCATCGCCTCCGTCCGCGTCGCCTGCCCGACCGCGTTCTGAGCGATCGAGGACGACTGCGTGACCTGCTTGGCGATCTCCTGGATCGATGACGACAGCTGCTCGGCGGAGGCCGACACCGTCTGCACGTTCTTGGCGGTCTGCTCGGCGGCCGCGGCCACCTTCGCGCTCTGGTCGGTCGTGCCGGCGACGATGCTCGACATCGATTGCGCCGAGGTCTGCAGCTCGCCGGCGGCGGTCGCGGTGGTCTGGATCACGCCGCCGATCGAGCGCTCGAACTCGTCGGCGATCCGCACCAGCACCGTGCGGCGCTCCTCGGCGGCCTGCTGCTTGGACTGCTCCTGCTCGGCCCGGAGACGCTCGCTCTCGGCGAGATGGTCCTTGAAGATCTGCAGGCTGCGCGCCATGCGGCCGATCTCGTTCCTGCGATCCGTGAACGGCACCTCGAGGCCCAGATTGCCCTTGGTCAGCTCGTCCATCACGGCGCAGGTACGGTCGAGCGGAACGACGACGCTGCGTCCGAGCCAGAAGGCGACGACCGCGGCCACCAGCAGACCTGCGAGCGCGCCGAAGCCGGCCCACAGCGCGCGCTGATAGACGACCGCATCGACGTCGTCGACATACACGCCGGCCTGGATCGCCAGCATCTTGTCGCCGCTGCCATAGGCGCCGACATAGGACATCTTCGGCAGCTCGGTCGTCCCCCCCGCGCGCGGCACCTTGTACTCGACGAAGCCGCCGCCGGCGCGCGCCATGCGCACGATGTCCTGGATCAGGAGCTTGCCGGTGGAATCCTTGAAGTCCCAGCGGTTGACGTTGATGTATTTCGGGTTGGCGTGGACATAGGTCACGCCGGCATCCGACGATCCGGTTCCGTAGACGCCGAGATAGTCGTTGTACGGGCCCCAGCGCATTGCGCCGATCGCGGCGTAGGCCTGCTGCCGCGCCTGCTCCGGCGCCATCTTGCCGGCGGTCGCCGCGGCGTCATAATAGCTCAGCACCTTGACGGCGGACTCGACGAGGTTGCGGACCATGGTCTGCCGCTCCTCGAGAACGGTTCCGCGCAGCATCAGGATCTGCATGGCGGAGACGGCGAACAGTGCGATCGACATCACGGCGATGATCGCCGCGAGACGCTGATAGACAGTCAGGTGTCGCATTTTCTGGTTCTCGTTGCGTGGACTGTATGCACGATACCAACCGTACATTAATGGTTTGCTATCCGTGCCGTCCGAACCCTGGCGAACTAATTAGTTTTTGGACAGATCATGTCCACTCACGCGAACTCAAGCCTGAGAACAACCAACCCGAGCTGGGTTGGCGATCGTTCGAATAACATGCGATAATCAAAAGTATCGTCCAACGGGACGGCCGGTTCCCTGCCAGTTCCGTTGGGTCAGGTGTCGAGTTCCCACGGAGTTTCGTCGTCGCGACGCGTCAGGCGCCCGAGCTTTGTGCAGCTCAGCCCTCACCTCATCGAGGGCGCAGGGAAGACCAGGCATCGGCTGATTCCTGCGGCCCCCGTGCGGAAAGGAATGCACGGGGCAGGAACCACAGGTTCAGCCGGGTTTGCCCGGCCTTCCCTGCGCAATGGTGTTACGGCTGCTTCGCACTCTCCTCGGGGACCGGCGTTCTTGCCCCCGTTTGCGACAACGCGCCAATGGCACGCCGCGCAGGCATCAGCGTCGGGATGCCAGGACCATGCGACTTGACCGTCCGTGCCGGCGCCGCTCGTCAGTCAGCGCCTGCCCGTCCATCACATCCCACCTCAACGCTCCTGACGATGCGCAGCGCCCCTCGTCGATGAGGCGGGACAATCAGAGAGAAGCACGAATTCCGATAAAACGAAAGAACAAAATTTGCGCAAGCGGGCGCGATTGCGCCGATGTCGTTGAGACGGCGAATGAACTTCGTGTTTCGGCGCAGGGGGAATGCGGCATGTCGCGGCGCTCCCGGCGAGCCCATGTCCGGCCCGACGGGCGACTCGGTCGAATGCCTCAGGGAGAGACCGCCCCGCGCGCCGGCCGGCGCTGCCGCAGCAGCAACAGGATGACCACCGCCGCGCACGAGCAGGCCAGGCTCAGCGCCAGCGGCGCTTTGCTGCCGTAGCGGGTCAAGAGCTCGACGAGGATGGGCGCCGACACCGCCGACAGCAGGTTGAGCGGCAGTCCGATCTGGGCGGACGCCTTGGCGAACGCCGCCTTGTCGTAGAACACCAGCGGCATCGTGGCTCGCGCCACGGCGAGCGCGCCGCTGCCAAGGCCGTAGATCAGGATGAAGCCGCCGATCGCGGCGTGCGAGCCGTCGCTCAGCATCAGCAGCAGCATCGCCACCGGCAGCGCCAGGCCGGCGACGATCGCGGTGGTGATGCCGTCCCAGCGGCCGCCGCCGAGAAAATCGATGGCGCGGGCGCTGATCTGGATCACCCCCAGCATCGAGCCGAAACCGACCGCCTCGGCCGCCGACAGGCCCTTGGCCTTCAGGAGCTCGATCAGCACGGCCCCCATCCCGAACGCGACGAAGGCGTTGAGGCCGGAGGCGCCGACCAGCAGATAGAACGTGCCGCGCGACGGCGTCGATGCGGGAGCCGACGCCGGCGCATCCGATGACGGCGGCAGATGATCATGGACGCGCCGCGGCAGCAGGAACACGAACAGCGGCAGCGAGACCAGCAGCAGCAGGCCGGCATAGACGAGACAGGTGCTGCGCCAGCCGATATGCGCGGAGAGGGCCGAGGTGACCGGCCAGAAGATGCTGCTCGACAGGCCCGTGACCAGCATCAGCGCGCCGATGGCGCTGCGCGCGCGCAGGCCCGCGATCTCGTTGAGCACGATGTAGGAGGCGGTCGAGAGAGTGGCGCTGCCGGCCACGCCGAGCAGCAGCCAGGCGGCATAATAAGAGAGCGGCCCCTGCGCCGCAGACAGCAGCGCGTAGCCCGGCGCCGCCAGCAGAGTGCCCGCGATCATCACCCGCCGCCCGCCATGCTTGACGAACGGTCGCGCCAGCAGCGGCGAGCACAGCCCCATCGACATGTACAGCACCGTCGTGCTGGCGAAGATCGCCGTCAGCTCCATCTCCAGATCCGCCGCCATCGCCCGGCCGATCACCGCCGGCAGGCTGAGCGTGCCCCAGGCGATCAGCTGGGTGATGGCGAGCACGATCAGGACGCGCAGGAGGGATGGGTCGGCGATGACGGAGGGCATTTCGGGCGGGGGCACTGCACGGAGGTGACGCGCGACGCGCGTTGCAATGATGATTCTAAAGCATTGGCACCGCGCCAGCCCCGCTGTTTCGGAATTGCGCCCCACCGCGGATGAGGGTGCTCGGGCGAAACCATCGCGACATGGCCAGAAGCCGCTTTGGAGGGCACTGGTCACCGAGCCAACGGCTCGGTGCCACGATCCAGAACGTCGAGATATTTGCGATATGCAAAGACGCGGCGACGCTGTCGGCCAGTCTCTCACGCACAATCCCCACTTCGGCTAGGCGGTCGAGAGCCTTACCGACGGTTGGAAGCGCCTTGCGCCGGAGAGACGTTTGTTAAAGCCATAAGACTAGTCCTGGAGCTAGTCCTATGGCCAAAGCGGAAGTGATCACGTCGGAACGGCGACGGCGGCGTTGGTCGCGGGCGGATAACGAGCACGTCGTCGCTGCAACGTTGCTGCCGGGCGCGACGACCCTAGGAGCAGCGCGTGCATTCCGGCTGCATTTCAGCCAGGTGTTCCGCCGGCGCCGGTAGCTGTGCGTCAAGGAGACGCCGCCCGCCCGGCTTTGCCGCGGTGACGATCACTGCCGAATTGATCCGCGCTGCTCAACGTTCGCGGACATGAGTACCGCTGTGGGGAACGCCTTCCAATCATCGTCCGTATCAGCAATCGCCTATTCACCGAGAAAGTATTCGTTTTCTCGAAGCCGAACTTAGCAGGCGCGCGAAATCTTCTTCATGCGTCCCGCCTTCCTTCTCCGACGCTACGTCTATCTCGTCGATGTCTCTCCACTCGGAAATAAGCCCTTCGTATGGAACCGGCTTGCGATAGGCCTCCTCGAAACGTTCCGCGAGCGACTTTGTTCTATTTGACATGATGGTTCGCTCCGATTTTAGCGAAATACCGTGGGTTCAGTTTTGGTTCAAAGTAGTGTTTCCGCTTAACCCAAATGAAGCCATCGCTCTTTGATATCACGGCAACGTCAAGGGGCCTCCAACGGTCTCGGTGGTGGAGGTTACCCTTTCCTTTAAGGATTCTATCGACACCAAGATTTCGGCAAGTTCCGCCAGTTCATTGACCGGTAACAGCCCGATTACACGCCGCAACGGCCGGCTATGAGAGTCAAGCAGTCTGTCGACCAGACTATCGTTAAAATGTTCCATCCCGTCGGCTTTTATTTGATCGATGTTGGCGTTTGGGTCGAGCATACCAGCGCTAATCAAATTGGCCTGGATCGTCTCGATCATGTGGGAGGCTTCGGTCTCAATGTCGGTCAACATTGACGGTGGCGCTCCGTACATAAAGGTCTTGATCATGCTGGATCTGGCAATCGGCACGATCTGGGCAGTGTTTTCTTGATCGATTTTCGTCTCGTCACCCTCCTCGAAGAGTAACTTTCCCAAGACCATTCCGTAGGTCGTGTACTGCCGCAAATAGGGGAAGTACTCCTTATCGCCGAATCCGGATATGGCTAGTCCTGTCGTCTCCAGGGTGGAGAAGTCGCGCTTAAGAAGTGCGGTGGGAGCCAATCTTATGAGCGCATCTAGTGGTACCAAGCTTGCGCGTTTTGCGATGAACTCGCGCTCCCTGATCTGTTTGCCAATTTTCTGCTTGTATTTTGCGCTGATTTCCTTTGCCGTGCTCGCCGTTGCATGGCCAATAAAGGCGGCAGCAGCTATCCTCTTACTTAGTCCGTCAAAGGCAGTTTTTGCGGCAGCTACCGCAGCCTTGTCGTCGCCAGCCGCGACTGCAGTTCTCACGTCGGAAGTGAGCGCCACAAGTGCTACCAGCCGAGCGGCAACATCAGTAACGTCTTCCAGCAGCTGCTTCTCTTGAAATTCGGACGGATAAAGGTGCGCATTCGACTGAATGTATTCAAACAGATCGTGAGCATACCCTGAGACGTAGTCGTGTGGCTTAGGCCCAATGGAATCCCGATACGCCTTTACTACGACTTCCCACGGCACGCCTTGAAGGTTGCCTGAATCTGAAGTCATAATGGCAATCGGATGGACACTTGAAAGGTTGAAAAGCTTGTTAGTACCTTTGAAGTAGCGTTGTTTCTGCTCGCCTTGTTCCCAATACGAGACCGTTGTCGCGCTATCCGCCGCGAGCGCCACCGCGCGCCGGTTCAATAGCGCCACCTCACAAGTCATGGGTCGCCCCCCGCCGCCGCCCGTGCAGCAGAAGTTGTACTCTGATTTGCCGACCGACCGGAAGAGTTCCGGTATCCGCCCGATGAACAAACTTCATGGTCACCACAGACTTTGAAGAATCTTGGGACCATTGACCGGAAGCAATACGGACAGCGCAGGCGTAGGGATCATTTTGGGGACCAGCCGCGCAAAGACCCAAAAAAAATATTCAATATCAATGGCTTGATATATTTCCGTGGCGGAGAGAGTGGGATTCGAACCCACGGTACGGTTTCCCGCACACACGCTTTCCAAGCGTGCGCCTTAAGCCACTCGGCCATCTCTCCGGCGGCCCTCTCTTGGCGGGGTCGGCGGCGTTTTGCAAGCCGGGCGGGGGCCTCGGCGGCAAATTTCCCCCCAATCGCTGATAAAAATCATCAATCCGCCCTGGTTGCGGGCTCGGCCCGGGGGCCGCCGCCGCTCGCCGGCCGATCGATGAACCGGCCGGCCGGCCGGCACGACCACTGATTTGCAGCCCGTCGGTCCGGCTGCGCATGAGGGACCTCGCGATGCCGTCATCCACCCCTGCCCGTCTCGCCGTGCTGCTGGCGGCAGCATTCAGCCTGACTGCCGCCGGCCCGGCGCGCGCCGATCAATGCACCAAGCAGGGCGTCGACGTGACCTGCGACGACGGCCGCAAGGGGATCTGGCAGGGCGATGCGATCCTGTGGCCGGACGGGACCAAGTCCAGCCTGAAGCCGCACCCGTCCGTCATCGTCGGCAACAAGGCATCGGTGGTGGTGGGACCAGGCGTGTTCGTCGGACAGGGCAACGGGATGGTGCCGATGGACAATCCGAGTTCGCCAAACAAGCTGCGCTGCGCCGTGCTCGACGGCGTCTCCTACTGCCATTGAGCCTCGCCGCCGTGCGGCGGCGAGGTGTAACGCCCGGTTCAGTGATAGCGCGCGCCGGGCGACAGCATGCGGCCGGCCAGAAAACCCGCTGGCGCTGCAGGCAGAGGCTCGATCTCGACCTCGGCCGAGTCACCGTCCTGCAGGGTCTCGACGAAGTCGGCAAACCATTGCTGGATCGAATGGCGGCGCAGCTTCGTCATCATGATCTCATAGCGCATGCGGCGCTCGTTGAGCGGCATCGACAGCGCCATCGCGATGGTCCGCGCCATGCCGTCGATGTCATGCGGATTGACGATCAGCGCCGCGTCGAGCTCGTTGGCGGCGCCGGCGAATTTCGACAGCACCAGCACGCCGGGATCGACCGGGCTCTGCGCGGCGACATACTCCTTCGCCACCAGGTTCATGCCGTCGTGCAGCGGCGTGACGACGCCGACCTGGGCGCTGCGATAGAGGCCGGCCAGCACGCCCTGACCATAGCCCTTGTTGAGGTAGCGGATCGGCGTCCAGTCGACCTCGCCATGGCGGCCATTGACCTCGCTGACGAGGCGCGCGACCTCGCTCTGCAGATTGCCGTAGGCCTCGATCGATTCGCGCGACGGCGTTGCGATCTGCAGCAGCGACGCGGCGCGCAGCAGGCTCGGGTGCATCGTCCACATCCGGTCGAACGCACTGATGCGGTTGACGAGGCCCTTGGAGTAGTCGAGCCGGTCGACGCCGATGGCGAGCTTCTCGCCATTCAGGCTGCGGCGCAGCCGCGACACGTCCGGATGCGCCACCGCCTTCGCCGCCTGCTGCGCAAACTTGTCGGCATCGATGCCGATCGGGAACACCGCCAGACGTGTGCGGCCGTGCAGCGACCTGACCACACCATCACGCACCTGCAAGCCGAGATCGGCGCGGATGCAGGCGGTGAAGTTCTCGCGATCGTCCTCGGTCTGGAAGCCGATCAGATCATAGGCGAGCATCGCGGTGACGAGATCGCGGTGATTCGGCACGCTGTCGATGACGCTGCGCGCGGGCCACGGCGTGTGCAGGAAGAAACCGATCGGGCTCTTGACACCGAGCGAGCGCAACTCCGCGCCGAGCGACAGGAAGTGATAGTCCTGGATCCAGAACAAGGTGTCCGGCTTCTGGAACCGGAGCAGCGCGCGCGCCACGAAGGCGTTGACCTCGCGATAGGAACGATAATCATCATGCGAGACGCTGATCAGATCGCTGCGTGAATGCAGCGCCGGCCACAGCGCCGAATTGGCGAAGCCTTCGTAGTAGCCGGCATAGTGCGCAGCCGGCAGATCCAGCAGCGCAAGCGCACCTTCACCAATCTGCTCGATCTCCGCGATCGGCTCCGTCTGCGCGCCGTCGCGCACACGTCCCGACGATCCCACCCATACTGCCCCCGATTTCTCCACAACGGGCAGCAATGCTGCCGCAAGTCCGCCGGTCATTGGCTCGTTGGCTTTGCCACGTGCCACCCGATTCGAAACCACGACGAGGTTCACAGCTCCCTCCTGTTGGTCATGTCGGTTAACAGCTGTTCATCAATATGGTTCCAGGCCACCCTTTCAACCAAATGAAACCAAATTCGGGCATTCGCGCGGTGTAATCACAGCGTCAATCAAGTCAGAACGTTTCTAATCAAGAGCGACGCATGCAACATGCGAATGCATGGCGGATGGAACTAATAACGCGGCGATACCGACCCACTGCGCAGACCGCTAGGTCGATGAATTAGTTCCGTCGTCGGCGAGGCGCGCCAGGAACGCGCGCACGTCGTCCGGAGCGTCGAAATGTCCGTCGACACCGAGTGCCCGACGGCCGACCGAGAACGACAGGCCGGCGAAATCCGGCATGATCGCGAACACCGTCTCGTCGGTGACGTCGTCGCCGATAAAGAACGGCTTGCGTCCCTTGAAGGGCGCGTGCCGCATCAGCTCGCGCACGCCGCTCGCCTTGGTGAAGCCGGCATGCTTGATCTCGCACACACATTTTCCGGGCAGCACCTCGATCGGCGCCTCCGGCAACTCGGCGCGGATGCGCGACACCTCCTCGTAGATCGCCTTCTCCGCCTGCGGCGCGAGGCGATAATGCAGCGCCAGCGAGTACCCCTTGTCCTCGAGCAGAATGCCGGGGCTGAGCTTGGCGATCGCAGCGAGCCTGCGCTTCAGCTCCTTGTCCAGCGGCGGCGCCTTGATCGCATCCGCCTCACCGCCGCCGCCGAGCCGCATCTCCGCGCCATGACCGCCGACGGCGGGGTAGACCTCCGGCGCGAAGATGAGATCGATGTCGTTGAGCGAGCGGCCCGAGACCAGCGCCAGCGCGCCGGAGGTTCGTTGCAGCAACGCGTTCAGTGCCTCGGCAAGGCCCGGCGGGACCCACACCTCGCGCGGTGTCGGCGCAAGATCGAGCAGGGTGCCGTCGATATCGAGCAGGATCGCCACCTCGCGAAGATGCGGCACGAGACTCACCGGCGTCGGAACGATCTCGGCGGGCTCCGCCGCAGGAGAACCGATCAGATCGGAGTTGTCGGACATCATCATCTACTCCATGACAGCGAGCGGGCGCGCCACCTGCTCGAGCGATTTGCGCTCGGCCGCGATGGCATAGCGCCAGGCGACGAGCGCCGCCATCAGCATCAGCGCGGCACCGAACAGATAGCCGCCGAACACCGCGCCGCGCGCCCCGCTGTCGAGCAGCGCGCCGAACAGCGCGGGTCCCGCCACGCCGCCGATCCCGGTGCCGATGGCGTAGAACAGCGCGATCGCGAGCGCGCGCACTTCCAGCGGAAAATTCTCCGACACGGTGAGATAGGCGGCGCTCGCCGCCGGTGACGCGAAGAAGAAGATCACCATCCAGGCCGCGGTCTGTGTCGCGGCGCTCAGCACTCCGATCGAGAACAGATAGCCGGTGAGCGCGAGCAGCACGCCGGAGACGCCATAGGTGAAGGTGATCATGGCGCGGCGGCCGAGCGTGTCGAACAGACGGCCGAGCAGCAGCGGCCCGAGCACGTTGCCGGCCGCGAAGGGCAGGATGTACCAGCCGACATGATCGGACTTAATGCCGTAGAAGTCGGTCAGCACCAGCGCGAAGGTGAAGAAGATCGCGTTGTAGAAGAACGCCTGGGCGATCATCAGCGTCAGCCCGACCAGCGAGCGCTGACGATAGACCGAGAACAGCGTATGCGCGACCTCTCGTAGCGGCGTGTGGCTACGCATCCGCAGCCGCATCCTCGGCAATTCCTTTGCGTGCGCCTCGCGGTCGTGGCCGGTGACGTCGCGTTCGATCTCCGCCACGATCCGATGCGCCTCTTCGGGATGGCCGTGAATCATCAGCCAGCGCGGACTCTCCGGAATCCACATCCGCATGACCAGCACGACCAGGCCGAGACAGGCGCCGATGCCGTAGGCCAGCCGCCAGCCGACATCCGGGCTGGCGACATCAGGATCAAGCAGCACGATGGCGCCGACGGCGCCGAGCGCGGCACCCAGCCAGAAGCTGCCGTTGATCATGAGATCGGTCCAGCCGCGATAGCGCGCTGGCACCAGCTCCTGGATCGTCGAATTGATCGCGGTATACTCGCCGCCGATGCCGGCGCCGGTCAGGAAGCGAAACAGCGCGTAGGTCGCGACGTTCCAGGACAGCGCCGTGGCGGCGGTCGCCGACAAATACAGCGCGAGCGTGATGAAGAACAGTTTCCGGCGACCGATGCGATCGGTGAGCCAGCCGAAGCCGAGGGCGCCGATCACGGCGCCGCCGAGATAGGCGCTGTTGGCAAGCCCGATCTCGAGATTGGAGAAATGCAGCGCCGGGCTCTGCTTGAGTGCTCCCGACAAGGCGCCGGCGAGCGTCACCTCGAGCCCATCGAGCACCCAGGTGATGCCGAGCGCCAGCACGACGCGGGTGTGAAAGGCGCTCCAGCGGAGGTCGTCGAGCCGGGCGGGGATGTTGGTTTCGATGATACGATCCTGGCCAGCCGTGTCGCCCGGCGGCGCGCTGGATTGCGGCGCTGACGTGATGACGCGGAGGTGCGGAAAGGATGCCTGTCGGGGTGCCATGGAATCCCAATGCGACGGCGCGGGTCGCACCGCATGCTCGACCGAGAGGATGAAGCAAATGCGGCAATGAAACCCTGCCGCTGCGACCCAACGTCTCGCCGCGCGCCGGGTTCCCGGAAGTGGGGCGGGGTTCGGCGCTCGACCCCCCCCGGGGGCGCAGCGTCTCCTGGGTGAGGCCCAGGCGCGCCTCATTTCAGGTGTCGTCCCGAGCAAGCGGGCGGAGCGAGCGCGACCTGGCATACCGCGTGATGCAAGATTGGGGCACGCGATCGATATCGCCCGCCACATATCGGCCGCGGCGTATGGATCCCGGCGTTCGCCGGGATGACAGCGGAGGGTTTGGCCGCGGGCTCGCCAGCGCATCTGCGAGCGGTGTGAAGACCAGCCTGTCGCCGCAAAACTCACGCCGCGCGGATGTTCGCCATGAAGCGGTTGAGCTCCGCGCGCAGGCGGGCGCTTTCCGAGGACAGCGACTGGGCCGAGCGCAGCACCTCCTCCGAGGCCTCGCCGGTCTGGGTCGCGCCGCGATTGACCTGGGTGATATCGGCTGCGGCGGCCTGCGTGCCTGCCGCGACGCTCTGCACGTTCCTGGCGATCTCCTGGGTCGCGCCGCCCTGCTGCTCGACCGCGGTCGCGATCGACGAGGCGATGGTCGAGATCTGGCGGATGGTGCCGCCGATCTGCTTGATCGCGGTCACCGACTCCTGGGTCGCTGCCTGCATGCCGGAGATGTGGTTGGAGATGTCGTCGGTCGCCTTGGCGGTCTGCTCCGCCAGCGACTTGACCTCGGAAGCCACCACCGCGAAGCCGCGGCCGGCATCGCCGGCGCGTGCCGCCTCGATGGTGGCGTTCAGCGCCAGCAGGTTGGTCTGCTCGGCGATCGCGGTGATCAGCTTGACGACGTCGCCGATCTCCTGCGCCGCGCGCGACAGCTTGCCGATGCGCCCGTCGGTCTCCTCGGCCTGGGCGACGGCGGATTCCGCGATGCGGCTGGACTCGCGGACCTGGCGGCCGATCTCATCGACCGAGGCCGACAGCTCGTCGGTCGCGCTCGCGACCGAGTGGATGCGGCCGGTGGCCTGGTCGGAGGTGCCGCTCACGCGGCTCGCCAGCGACTGCGTGGTCTCGGCGGTGCGCGTCAGGGTCGAAGCCGCCTGCTCGAGGTGCTCGGCCGAGCTCGAGACGTTGGACACGATCGAGCCGACGGCGGTCTCGAACTCGTCGGCGAAGCGGATGAGCTCGGCCCGGCGCGCGGCGCCCGCAGCCTTGTTCTGGGCGTCCTGCGTCGCGGCGTCGCGCTCGGCCTTGGCCACCGCCTGGACCTTGAACTCCTCGACGGCGGCCGCCATCTCGCCGATCTCATCGGCGCGCCCGAGGCCGGGCAGCCGGACGTCGAAATTGCCCGAGGCGAGCTCGCGCATCGCCTTGCACATCGTGATCATCGGCCTGGAAATGCCGTTGCCGAGCATCAGCGCCAGCACGGCGCCGAGCGTCAGCCCGCCGATCGCCAGCATCGCGATCAGCCGCTCGATGTCCGCGATGGTGGTGTTGGCGGCGGCCTCGATGCGCTGCTGGTCGGAGGCGACCTCGGATTTCAGCTCGTTCGACAGCGCGATGATCTCGGTCCCGACGACGCCCATCTCCTGTTCGAGCTTGCCGAGCGCTTTCATGTTCTCCGACAGCTTGATGAAGGCGGCGCGGTACTGCTTGATCAGGTCGCCGAGCTCGGCGACGCGCTGGGTGATCTTCTCGTCATTGGCATAGATCGTCACCAGCGAGGTTTCCAGGAAGCGCGTGCGCGCGATGGCGCCGTCCGCCGTCTTGGCATCGGGCTTGGCGATGTAGGTCCCGACCAGCGCGGACACGGTCAGGTACTGGCCGGTGAGGTCCTTGGCCGTCGTCTGCACGGACGGCAGGCCGGCGAGCGCGGCGGTGTCCGCCAGATCATCGAACTTGAAGCGGATCTTGTTGCCGATGATGCCGATCTGGTCGGTCGCCAGCTTCGCGTTCTCGCGGGTCAGGGCAACGATGCTCGAGAATGTCTTGGCGAAGGCCTGAAACTGCGCCTGCAGCTTGCCGACCTGGGCCCGCCGCTCGGCACCGGTCGCAGCCATCGATTTGTCGATCGCGGCCTGGAGCGCCTGCTGGGCAGCGGTGGCCGCCGCCTCGTCGTCGGCTTTGCCGGTCAGGGCATAGTATCGGGCGAGAGCCTGGTACGAGACCAGCTCGCGATCGATGGTGCGGGTGGTGTCGGCTTCCGCAACGCTGCTGCGATAGGCCGCCACCGCTGCGGCGACCCGCTCGAACCCCAGATAGGAGAAGCCGATGCTGACGGCGGAGATGGCCAGCACCACGGCAAAGCCCAGGAAGATCTTGCCGCGAAATCGCAGGGTCAGAAAATTGGCACGCCGCGACTGCGGCGCAAGCTGCGCAGACATTCCCACCCCCGACACGCCATTCTTTATATTGGCCAGAAACCAACCGCCCGGCAGCAACGCACCAGAGCGTGATCAAAACTACGTCACAATGGCTAAGGGGCGGTAAATGGGCGGCCTCGGCCTGCGGCCTGCGCTTCACCCGCGCCGGTGCCGCCTCGCGTGGCGTGCCACATGCGACCGAATCGCCGGGGCCGCGCGCAAGACGTCGCAATGACATCAGAGACGAAAATTCGAGTTGCAAAGTCCTGAGGGCGCTGTTTCTAATCAGAATAAGAAAAATTCATCGGGAGGTTACTCGTGTCGACAGTCAAACTGACGGTGAACGGCAAGGCGGTCTCGGTCGAGGCCGAGGATCGCACCCTGCTCGTTCACCTCCTGCGGGATCATCTGAACCTCACCGGCACCCATGTCGGCTGTGACACCAGCCAATGCGGCGCCTGCGTCGTCCATATCGACGGCCGTGCCGTGAAATCCTGCACCGTGCTGGCCGGCCAGGCCGCCGGCGCCAACGTCACCACCATCGAAGGCATCGCCAAGGGTGACGAGCTGCACCCGATGCAGGCGGCCTTCCGCGACAATCACGGCCTGCAATGCGGTTATTGCACGCCGGGGATGATCATGTCGGCCATCGACATTGTGCACCGCCACGGAGGCGAGCTCGACGAGAGCACGGTGCGCGAGGAGCTGGAAGGCAACATCTGCCGCTGCACCGGCTATCACAACATCGTCAAGGCCGTGCTCGACGCTGCCGGACGGATGAAGGTCGCGCAAGCTGCCGAATGAGGCCGGCGAGAGCCGCCGTTTACCGCAATACCGAGACCACGACCGCTGCGCGCGATGGCCGCGGCGGGACAATAGAACTCCGGTAGGGGAGAGATTCGCATGGGTATGGAAGGCATTGGCGCCAGCGTCGTCCGCAAGGAGGACAAGCGTTTCATCACCGGCAAGGGCCGTTACGTCGACGACGTCAAGCTGTTGGGCATGACCTTTGCCCATTTCATCCGCAGCCCGCACGCGCACGCCAAGGTCAAGAGCATCGACTCCTCGGCCGCCGAGGCAATGCCCGGCGTGGTCGCGGTGCTCACGGGCAGGCAGATCGTCGACGACAAGGTCGGCAACCTGATCTGCGGCTGGGCCATCACCTCGAAGGACGGCTCGCCGATGAGGATGGGCGCATGGCCGGCGATGGCGCCGGAGACCGTGCGATTCGTCGGCCAGGCCGTGGCGGTCGTGATCGCCGAGAGCAAGAACCTCGCCCGCGACGCCGCCGAGGCCGTCGTGGTCGAATATGAGGAGCTGCCGGCGGTCGCCGACATGCCCTCCGCGCTGAAGCCCGGCGCCCCGCAGCTTCACCCGGAGGCCCCCGGCAACGTCGTCTATGACTGGCATATTGGCGACGAGGGGGCGGTCAACGCCGCCTTCGCCAAGGCCGCCAACGTCGTCACCCTGGAATTGACCAACAACCGGCTGGCGCCGAACGCGATGGAGCCGCGCGCGGCGATCGCCGAGTACGATGCGGCCGAGGAGCATTTCACGCTCTATACGACGTCGCAGAACCCGCACGTCGCTCGCCTGGTGCTGTCGGCGTTCTACAACATCGCACCAGAACACAAGCTGCGCGTCATCGCGCCCGACGTCGGCGGCGGCTTCGGCTCCAAGATCTTCATCTATCCCGAGGAGATGGTGGCGCTGTGGGCCTCCAAGAAGGTCGGCCGTCCGGTGAAGTGGACCGGCGATCGCACCGAGGCGTTCCTGACCGACGCGCACGGCCGCGACCACATCTCCAAGGCCGAGATGGCGCTCGATGCCGACAACAAGATCCTGGGGCTGCGGGTCAAGACCCACGCCAATTTCGGCGCCTACATGTCGCTGTTCTCGTCCTCGGTGCCGACCTATCTGTACGCGACCCTGCTGTCGGGCCAGTACAACATCCCGGCGATCTATGCCGAGGTGATGGGCGTCTACACCAACACCACGCCGGTCGACGCCTATCGTGGCGCCGGACGCCCTGAGGCGAGCTACCTGCTGGAGCGGCTGATGGAGACCGCAGCGCGTCAGCTCAAGGTCGATCCGGCCGAGCTGCGGCGCAAGAACTTCATCACCCAGTTCCCGCACCAGACCCCCGTGATCATGGCCTACGACACCGGCGACTTCAACGCCTCGCTCGACGCGGCGATGAAGGCGATCGACTACGCCGGCTTCCCGGCGCGCAAGGCGGCCGCCAAGGCGCAGGGCAAGCTGCGCGGCCTCGGCTTCTCCTGCTACATCGAGGCCTGCGGCATCGCGCCGTCAAAGGCAGTCGGCAGCCTTGGCGCCGGCGTCGGTCTGTGGGAATCGGCCGAGATCCGCGTCAACCCGGTCGGCACCATCGAGGTGCTCACCGGATCACACAGCCACGGCCAGGGCCACGAGACCACCTTCTGCCAGCTGATCGCCGAGCGCCTGGGCGTGCCGATCAGCCAAGTCTCGATCGTTCATGGCGACACCGACAAGGTGCAGTTCGGCATGGGCACCTACGGCTCGCGCTCGGCCGCAGTCGGCCTCACCGCGATCCTCAAGGCGATGGAGAAGGTCGAGGCCAAGGCCAAGAAGATCGCAGCGCATGCGCTGGAGGCCTCGGAAGGCGACATCGTCATCGAGAACGGCGAGTTCAAGGTGACCGGCACCGACAAGTCGATCGCGCTGCCGATGGTCGCGCTCGCTGCCTACACCGCGCACAACCTGCCGGACGGCATGGAGCCCGGATTGAAGGAGACTGCTTTCTACGATCCGACCAACTTCACCTTCCCCGCCGGCACCTATATCTGCGAGCTCGAGGTCGACGAGGCCACCGGCAAGACGTCGTTCGTCAACTTCGTCGCGGCGGACGATTTCGGCCGGCTGATCAACCCGATGATCGTCGAGGGCCAGGTCCATGGCGGTCTGGTCCAGGGCATTGGCCAGGCGCTGCTCGAGCACGCAATCTATGACAGCAACGGCCAGCCGGTGACGGCATCGTTCATGGACTACGCGATGCCGCGCGCCGACGACGTGCCGTCCTTCAAGCTGAGCCACACCACGACCCTGTGCCCGGGCAATCCGCTCGGCGTGAAGGGCTGCGGTGAGGCCGGCGCGATCGGCGCATCCGCCGCCGTGATCAACGCGATCACGGATGCGATCGGCAACAACAAGCTGGAAATGCCGGCGACGCCAGACCGCGTCTGGCACGCGATCCACGGCAACGCCTGATCGAACGGAGGAGCAACCATGTATCAGACGACTTATCATCGTGCCTCCTCGGTCGACGAGGCGGCGGCGCTGTTCGCCAAGGGCAGCGAAGCCAAGTTCCTTGCCGGCGGTCACACCTTGATCCCGGTGATGAAGCAGCGCCTTGCTGCTCCGTCCGATGTCATCGACATCGGCAAGATCAAGGACCTGATCGGGGTGCAGTTGTCGGGCGACACGCTCGTCATCAAGGCCGCGACGACCTACTACGACATCATGACCAATGCCGATGTGAAGAAGGCGATCCCCGCGATCGCCCATCTCACCTCGGTGCTCGGCGATCCCGCGGTGCGCGCCCGCGGCACGATTGGCGGCTCGATCGCGAACAACGATCCGGCGGCGGATTTCCCGGCGGCGCTGATCTCGCTCGGCGCCACCGTGAAGACGAACAAGCGGTCGATCTCGGCGGATGATTTCTTCAAGGGCCTGTTCACGACGGCGCTGGAGGACGGCGAGATCATTACCGAGGTGTCGTTCCCGGTGCCGGAAAAGGCCGGCTACGCCAAGATGCGCCACCCGGCGTCGCGTTTCGCGCTCACTGGCGTGTTCGTCACAAAGACGAAGGGCGGCGACGTCCGCGTTGCGGCCACCGGCGCTTCGCAGAGCGGCGTGATGCGCGTGCCGGCGATCGAGGCGGCGCTGAAGTCGAACTGGTCGGCCTCGGCGATCGACGGGGTCACGGTGTCGGCGTCAGGCCTCTTGAGCGACATCCACGGCTCCGCCGATTACCGTGCCAATCTGGTGAAGGTGATGGCGCAGCGCGCGGTGCAAGCCGCGGGCTGACCTCACGACGCGGATCATTCCGCGCAACGGCACGACAAATTCCATGCGGCGCGCAGCGATGCGCGCCGTTTTGCTTTGCGGCATACGGCGCGCTTGCGTTGGCCTGATGCACGCGGGACAATCAAAGGATCAGGAAACGCATCGCGCGTGATGATGTTTGATTGATGCGGATAGCAGCCAAGCACACCCACCCTCCCCTGGAGGCGGAGGGTGAAGGTCACGGCGACCATCTTTGTCCGATCGACCTCATCACGCGCCGAAGCACCGCAGGGACAAGACAAACGTGCTCGACAAGACCGCACCACAGACCGAGATCCGCGCCACCGGACCGCTCGCGGGCTTCCGCATCGTCGAGTTCGCCGGCATTGGACCGGGTCCGTTCGCCTGTATGCTGCTGGCCGACATGGGCGCGGAGGTGGTGACGCTCGATCGCGTCGGTGCGCGCAAGACCATGAAGTCGGTCGCCGGCCGCGGCCGCAAGGTGATCGAGCTGGATCTCAAGGACAAGGGGGTCATCCCCCAGGTGCTCGATCTGCTCGCCGGTGCCGACGCGCTGATCGAGGGTTTCCGGCCCGGCGTGATGGAGCGGCTCGGCCTCGGCCCCGAGGTCGTGCTCGCGCGTAATCCGAAGCTCGTCTACGGCCGCATGACCGGCTGGGGCCAGGACGGACCGCTGGCGCATGCGGCCGGTCACGACATCAACTACATCTCGATTACCGGCGCGCTGGCCGCGATCGGACCCAGGGAGCGGCCGGTGCCGCCGCTCAACCTGGTCGGGGATTTCGGCGGCGGTGCGCTCTATCTGGTCGTCGGCGTGCTCGCCGCACTGCTCGAAGCCTCGAAGTCCGGCAAGGGGCAGGTGGTGGACACCGCGATGTGCGACGGCGCGGCCTCGCTGCTCGCGATGTTCTTCGACCTCACCGCGATGGGCCGCTGGACCGAGGGGCGCGAGCGCAACTTCCTCGACGGCGGTGCGCACTTCTACGGCGTCTACGAATGCGCCTGTGGCAACTTCATCTCCATCGGCTCGATCGAGCCGCAGTTCTACGCGCTGCTGCGGCAGCATGCCGACCTCTCCGATCCCGCCTTCGATGCGCAGATGGATCCACGCGCCTGGCCGGCGCTGAAGGAGAAGCTGGTCGCGGTGTTCAAGCGTAAGACGCGCGAGGAATGGTGCGCAATCATGGAGGGCACCGACATCTGCTTCGCGCCGGTGCTGACGATGTCGGAGGCGCCGAAGCATGCGCACATGGCCGCGCGTGGCGTGTTCGTCGAGCGGCACGGCGTGACGCAGCCCGCGCCGGCGCCAAGGTTCTCGCGGACGCCGTCGAATATCCGCGAGCCGGAGGTGACGGAGATCGGCGCTGTGGTAAGCGCTTGGCAGGCAGGGCGGTAAAGCTCGATCGCTGCAGCAGCGCCGATCGAGCGCTGCTCGACTGTTCCGATGTCAACGAGTTGGCTACGCCGTCGCCTCAATCTCAGTGTCGTCCCCGCGAACGCGGGGACCCATAACCACCGGCCGTGCTGAGACGACGATTATCTGTCGCCGTGCCTCATCGACGCACCCTGCGGTATGGGTCCCGAGTCGGTGCCCGACGCCGCTTACGCGCCGTCGGGCTTGCCCGGGACGACAGTTGAGAGTTTGGCGGCAAACTGCCTCCAATCACGCCGTCATTGCCGGCGAAGCCAAGCATTCCAGGGACAGACGGAAGTCTGGATTGCTCGTCGCTCCGCTTCCCGCAATGACGGCCTGCTTCCTTCGCCTACTCCGCCGCCTCCACCTTCAGCACGCCGCGGCGGATCTGGTCTTCCTCGATCGACTCGAACAGCGCCTTGAAGTTGCCTTCGCCAAAACCGTCGTCGCCCTTGCGCTGGATGAACTCGAAGAAGATCGGCCCGATCGCATTGGCCGAGAAGATCTGCAGCAACACCTTGGTGTGACCGCCAGCGACGACTCCCTCGCCATCGATCAGGATGCCGTTTCTCTGCAGCCGGGCGAGGTCCTCGCCATGCTTGGGCAGGCGAGACTCGATGCGCTCGAAATAGGTGTCGGGCGGCGACGGCATGAACGGCAGGCCTGATGCGCGCAGGCCCTCGACGGTGGCGTAGATGTCGCGGGCGCCGCAAGCAATGTGCTGGATGCCTTCACCGCGATATCTCTTGAGATACTCCTCGATCTGCCCGGAATCGCCGGCATCCTCGTTGATCGGAATCCGGATCTTGCCGTCGGGGCTGGTCAGCGCGCGCGAGAACAGGCCGGAGGCGCGGCCCTCGATGTCGAAGAAGCGGATCTGGCGGAAGTTGAACAGTTTTTCGTAGAAGCCGGCCCAGACGTCCATGCGGCCGCGGTGTACATTGTGGGTCAGATGATCGATGTAGTACAGGCCGGAGCCTGCGGGGCGCGGGTCGCGCGCGCCGGTCCACTCGAATTCGAGATCATAGGCCGAGCCCTTGGCGCCGTAGCGATCGACCAGATACAGCAGGCTGCCGCCGATGCCCTTGATGACAGGAACGTCCAAGGTCTTCTGCGATGCAGGCAGGTCGGCCGGCTCGGCACCGAGCGCGATCGCGCGGTCGTAAGCCTTGTTGGCGTCGACCACGCGGAACGCCATCGACGGTGCACACGGCCCGTGCGCGGCGACGAAGTCGTGGCCGTGGCTGCCCGGCTCCTCGTTGACGAGGTAGTTGATGTCACCCTGGCGGTACAGCGTGATCGCCTTGGTCTTGTGGCGCGCGACCGCGGCGAAGCCCATCAGCTTGAACAGCGCGTGCAGCTCGCTTGCTTCGGGGTGCGCATATTCGACGAACTCGAAGCCGTCCGTGCCCATCGGATTGTCGGCGGAGATGGTGGCAGGAGGCGCATCGTGCGGAAATGGACCCATCGGGGAAGCTCCTTCAGCTTGATGTGCCGATCATCTCCCGAATTCCGCGCACAGGGCATGCAAACCATTGTCATTTTCGCCTGGATATGCACGATCCATGCACGACCAGAGGAAATGGCGCATGATTTCGATCGACAGCTTCGATCTCCGTATCCTGGCCGCGCTGCAGGACGACGGGCGGCTCACAAACCAGGAGCTGGCGGATATCGCCGGCCTGTCGGCCTCGCAGTGCTCACGGCGCCGGATGCGGCTGGAGCAGGACGGCGTGATCGCGGGGTACCGCGCGCAGCTCGCCAGCCAGGCGCTCGGCTTCGAGCTGATTGCCTTCATCCAGATCACCCTGGCGACGCATTCGCCCGACAACGCGCAGAAGTTTCGCGCGCTGGTCAACCGCGTCGACGACATCCAGGAGGCCTACGCGCTGACCGGCGATTCCGACTATCTGCTCAAGGTCGTGCTGCGCGATCTCAAGAGCCTGTCCGACATCGTCAACAACGTGCTGATGCCGCACCAGAGCGTGGCGCATGTCCGCTCCTCGATCGTGCTCGACCGCCTGAAGGAGAGCGCGAAGCTGCCGCTGGCTTCGCTATCGACCGACTGAGCGTCTGCGGCGCAAATCGAGGGAAATGCGCCCTCCCCTTTGCGGCGCGGCTTTGCGACACTGCACTCACCAGCACACCTGCGAGACGACCAATGGCGCTCCAGCTCCGCCCCAATTGCGAATATTGCGACAAGGACCTGCCGCCCTCGGCAACAGAGGCACGCATCTGCTCCTACGAATGCACGTTCTGCGCCGACTGCGTCGAGACCAAGCTGTTCAATGTCTGCCCGAACTGCGGCGGCGGCTTTGCGCCCAGGCCGATCCGGCCCAGCCGCGAGTGGCGGTCGGGAGCTTGCGTGACGCAGCAACGGCCGTCCGACACGCGCGTGCATCTGAAATATGCGGCGGAGGATGTTGCGGCATTCGTGGCTGGTGTGAAGGACGTTATGCCAGAGGACCGCTAGATCTTCGTCATTGCGAGCGCAGCGAAGCAATCCAGGGCTGCGCACACGACTCTGGATTGCTTCGCTACGCTCGCAATGACGCCTGCTCCGCCGCCACGATCGTGCCTTCGACCTCGCCGAAGCCGACGCGATAGCCCTGCCCCTGGCACCAGCCGTGCATGATGAGGGAGTCACCGTCCTCCAAGAACGAGCGCTTCACGCCACCGGCGAGCTCGACCGGCTCGGTGCCGTTCCAACTGATCTCCAGCAGGCTGCCGCGCTGGTGCTTCTCCGGACCGGAGATGGTGCCGCTCCCCAGGAGATCGCCGACACTCATGGCACAGCCGGACGAGGCATGGTGCATCAGCTGCTGCACGCTCGACCAGTACATGTACTTGAAATTGGTCTGCGCGATGGTCTGCGCGGCGTTGCTGCCGGAGGCGCGCAAGGCCACGTCGAGGGAGAGATCGTAGTTCTGCGCCTCCTTCTGCTGCAGGTAGGGCAGCGGCGTTGGATCCTGCGTTGGCCCCGACACGCGGAACGGCTCCAGCGCCTCCCGCGTCACCACCCACGGGCTGATCGACGTCGCAAACGCCTTGGCCTGGAACGGGCCGAGGGGCACATATTCCCATTGCTGGATATCGCGCGCGCTCCAGTCGTTGAGCAGCACGAAGCCGAAGATCATCGCCTCCGCCTGCGCCTCGGTCAGCATCTCGCCGAGCGGCGAGGACTGGCCGATGACGACGCCCATCTCCAGCTCGAAATCGAGCCGCTTGCATGGACCGAAGCTCGGCACGTCGGCGCCCGGCGGCTTCAGCTGTCCGCGCGGCCGACGCACTCGGGTGCCCGACACGACCACGGTCGACGCGCGGCCGTTATAGCCGATCGGCATGTGCAGCCAGTTCGGCTGCAGCGCATTGTCCTTGCCGCGGAACATGACGCCGACATTGGTGGCGTGCTCCTTCGACGAATAGAAATCCGTGTAGCCGGCGACATGGAACGGCAGATGCAGCGTAACGTCGGAGCGCGGCAGCAGCGCCCGGCTACGCAACGGCTTGTCGTCGCGCAGCCGCGGATTGTCCTGACGCAAGAGGGCGCTGATCGCAGCCCGCGTCTTCGACCACACGACGGGGCCGAGCGCCATGAAGGCATTCAGCGAGGATTGCGCGAACACCTCATAGGCCGGCGCCAGATCGAGCAGGCCTTCGTCCTCGAGCACGGCGAGGTCGAGGACGACGTCGCCGATCGCCACGCCGACGCGCGGCTTCGGCGAGTCCTGCGCCGAGAACACGCCATAAGGCAGGTTCTGGATCGGGAAGTCGGAAGACGGATCGACCGGGATGAAGGAGCGGAGCGAGGGATCGTTGGGGTGGGGCACAGTTGTCTTCCTGAGTTCGGACCATGTCTCCGCTCGTCATTCCGGGGCGCGCGCAGCGCGAGCCCGGAATCCATAGCAACGGGCAGATGTGTGGGGCACAGTGGTTGTGGCCGAGCTTTGCATCCCCACGGCCGATCGTGGTTATGGATTCCGGGCTCGCCGCTGCGCGGCGCCCCGGAATGACGGCGGAGGTCGTGGCTACGGCCGGTTCGGATCGAAGCGCTTTTCGAGCCCGTTCCAGCAATCGGCATAGTCCGGCTGCAAGGTGCCGGACTCCGCCGCATGCTTCGTGATGCGCTGGGGAAAGCGCGTCTCGAACATGAAGGCCATGGTGCCCGTGAGCTTGACCGGCTTCAACTCGCCATTGCTGGCGTGATCGAACGCCTCGCGATCCGGCCCGTGCGGCAGCATGCAGTTGTGCAGGCTCATGCCACCCGGCACGAAGCCCTGCGGCTTGGCGTCGTAGACGCCGTAGATCAGCCCCATGAACTCCGACATGATGTTCATGTGATACCACGGCGGACGGAAGGTGTTGTCGGCCACCATCCAGCGCTCGGGGAAGATCACGAAGTCGATGTTGGCGGTGCCGGCCGTCTCCGACGGCGAGGTCAGCACGGTGAAGATCGACGGATCGGGATGGTCGAAGCCGATGGCGCCGACCGGCGAGAAGGTGCGCAGGTCGTATTTGTAGGGCGCGTAGTTGCCGTGCCAGGCGACGACGTCGATCGGAGAATGTTCGAGCTCGGTCTTGAACAGCGCGCCGCCCCATTTCACGTAGAGTTCGGTCGGCGTGTCCTTGTCCTCATACGAGGCCACCGGGGTCAGGAAGTCGCGCGCATTGGCAAGACAATTCGCGCCGATCGGGCCGCGCTCCGGCAAGGTGAAGGCGCCGCCATAATTCTCGCAGAGATAGCCACGTGCCGGTCCCGCCGGAATCTCCACCCGGAACTTGACGCCGCGCGGGATCACGACGATCTCGCCAGGCTCGGCGTCGATGCGGCCGAACTCGGTGACGAACAGCAAACGGCCCTGCTGCAGCACGAACATCAGCTCGCCGTCGGCATTGTAGAAGTGCTGGTCGACCATCGACTTGGTGATGACGTAGACATGCGCCGCCATGCCGGCCTGGGTCGTGGCATCGCCGGCCGTGGTCATGGTCTGCACACCCTGCAGGAACGTCACATCGCCTGCCGGAAGCGGCGTCGGATCCCAGCGCAGTTGCTGCACCGTGATCTCCTGCTCATGGCAGGGCGCGGTGCGCCACAGCCCGGCATCGACCTTGGCGAAGCGGCCGGAATGCTTCACCGACGGACGGATGCGATACAGCCAGGAGCGCTCGTTGGACCCGCGCGGCGCGGTGAACGGCGAACCCGAGAGCTGCTCGGCATAGAGCCCGTAGGCGCAGCGCTGCGGCGAGTTGCGCCCGATCGGCAGTGCGCCGGGCAGCGCCTCGGTCTCGAACGAATTGCCGAAGCCGGACATGTAGCCCGGCGTCACCTGCCCGGTGGCGCGGTTGAGCTGGTCAGGCGATGTATTGACGTTCATCATCCTTCTCCTTGCAAGCGGGCCCACATCTCGCGGTCGCGCTCGGCGGTCCAGATCACGGGATCGTCGATGCCGCTGGCCTCGTCATAGGCGCGCGACACGTTGAACGGCAGGCAGTGCTCGTAGATGGCGAAGCTCGAGAATTTCGGATCCATCACCTCGCGCGTCGCCGCCATCGACTCCTTCAGGCTGCGTCCCTTCGCGACCGACATCTCGGCCGCGCCATACAGCGACGTGACGAAGTCGCGCGTCATGGCGATCGCCTCGCGCACGGTGGCCTCGCCCTTCAGCGCATCGCCGCGACCGGGCGCGATCGCCTTGGGATTGAAGTCGCGGATCTCGTTCAAGGTCGACGGCCATTCGCGCAAATAGGCGTCGCCGCAATAGCAGGCCGAGTGATATTCGATCAGGTCGCCGGAGAACATCACCTCGGCATCCGGCACCCAGGCGACGATGTCGCCGGAGGTGTGGCCGGCGCCGAGTTGGATCAGCTGCACCTCGCGCTTGCCGAGATGGATCGTCATCTCGCCCTCGAAGGTCAGGGTCGGCCAGGTCAGGCCGGGAATGCTCTCGGCGTCCTGGAACAGGCGCGGGAAACGGCCGTATTCGGAGTCCCAATCCTGCTGGCCGCGCTCGACGATCAGCCGGTGCGTCTCCTGCGAGGCGACGATGCCCTGCGCATGATAGGCCGAGGCGCCGAGCACGCGCACGGCGTGGTAGTGCGACAGCACGACATATTTGATCGGCTTGTCGGTGACGGTCTTGACCCGCTCGATCACCTTGTTGGCCATCGCCGGCGTCGCCTGCGCGTCGAACACGATGCAGCCGTCGTCGCCGACGATCACCGCAGAGTTCGGATCGCCCTCCGCCGTGAAAGCATAGAGATCCGGGCCGATCTCCGAGAAGGTGACCTTCTTCTCGGCGAGATCCGTGGTCGATGCGAAACCCTTCGCCATCACTTCATTCCTTGTGTGCGCAGCAGCCTATTGCTGCTGCTGTTGTTGCTGTTGGCCGGCATCCGCCATGCTGCGTTTCGCCAGCGCGATCGCCTCGCCCAGCACACCGATGTCACCGATGTGATTGGCGAGGATCAGGACCAATGCCGCATCGAGATCGGCGCTTTCGAGGTCCGAGAGGCCCCGATGCGCTTCGACAATGGCGCGGAAGGCATCGTCGGGCTTGGCGAAATTGGAGGCGGTCGAGAGCGTCATCGTTGCGGCTTCCTCAGTTCAGGCCGGAGGCGCGGGCGACCGCCGCCGCGATCGCGGCGCGGCGCGGGTGGCGGAAGCGCGCCGCGACATAGCCATCCGGACGCAGCAGATAGGAGGTGCCGGGTTCGGCACCGTAACGCCTGCCCGCGAAGCCCTCGCTATCGGCAAGTCCATTCGGACCGCCGATGCTGACGACACCGACATCGTCGGGTACATCGATCGCCTCACCATTGGCAAAAGACAGCAGGGTGAAGCGCCGGCCCTGAGCATTGAATGCATCGGTGAGGTGAAGGTGCCGTCCGTCTGCCGTCTCGAGGGGCGCATCCGGCATCGATGTTCCCGGACGAGGGCCACTGTGCCAGGCCTCGTCGTCTTCGGTCGACAACGGCGTCTGGTAGACCGAGGGAACCGACAGCCGGCCGCCATTGACCATGCGCTTGCCGAATTCGGTGTCCCTGGCGAGCGCGAGCACCACCTTGCGCAGCCGCGCTTCCTGGTGCGAATTCGGCGCCATGAAATCCGTCGCCCGCGTGGATTCGCGAATGTTTTCGTCGGCGGCCGCGCTTCGCTCCAGATGGTAGGTTTCGAGCAGCGTCGCGGGCGAGGTTCCGCGCAGCACGCGATCGAGCTTCCAGGCCAGATTCTCGGCATCCTCCAGCCCCGAATTGGCACCGCGTGCGCCGAACGGCGAGACCTGATGGGCGGAATCGCCAGCGAAGACGACGCGACCATGAATGAAGCGCTCCATGCGCCGGCACTGGAATTTGTAGAGCGAGATCCATTCGAATTCGAACTGATCATGGCCGAGCATGCGCGCGATCCGGGGCCGCACATTCTCCGGCTGCTTCTCGACGTTGGGATCGGCATAGCGGCTGAGCTGCAGGTCGATGCGCCAGACATTGTCCGGCTGCCGGTGCAACAGCGCCGAGCGCCCGGCATGGAACGGCGGATCGAACCAGAACCAGCGCTCGGTGGGGAATTCGGCCGTCATCCTGACGTCGGCGATCAGGAACTGATCCTCGAACACCTTGCCGGAAAAACCCGCGCCGACCATCTGGCGCAGCGACGAGCGCGCGCCGTCGCAGGCGATCACATATTGCGCCGACAGCCGATAGGGGCCGTCCGGCGTCTCGATCGTCAGCACGACATGATCGTTGCGCTGTTCGAGCGCGGTGACCTTGTTGCGCCAGCGCAGCGAGATCGCCGGCAGCGCGTTGACGCGATCGACCAGATAGGCCTCGGCGTAGAACTGCTGCAGGTTGATGAAGGCCGGCCGCTTGTGCCCGGGCTCCGGCAGCAGGTTGAACTGATAGAGCTCGGACGGACCGTGAAAGATGCGGCCGACGTTCCACACCACGCCCTTGTCGACCATCCGGTCGCCAACGCCGAGGCGATCCCAATATTCCAGCGAGCGCTTGGAGAAGCAGATCGCGCGCGAGCCCTCGCCGATCCGGTCGGCATCATCGAGCACCACGACCGCATGGCCGCGCTGCGCAAGATCGATGGCAAACGACAGCCCGACGGGACCCGCACCCACGACGACGACCGGATGCGCGGCCGGCGTGGCCTGATCCTGGTCTTCGTGCCGATGATAGCCGAACTGAACCTTCGCCTGGCTCGCGCCCTGCCCCGGATTGGCCTGCACCATGGCTTGCTCGCCTTGTGGTTTTCTTGGACTTTCGAAGCGACGACTTTCCAAGCGACCGACATTTCCTCGGGCGAGGCATCTGGCCGTCTTGCCAGATAGTCTCACCTGCAACTATTCTAAAGCCGACGGCTTCGGCCGCGTCAACTCAAAAATCGGAGCGCGATCTTGGCGAAGCCATCTACCGCGACGTCCAGGCGGCAGGCGAAGCCGGTCGAGGATGACCGAAATGCCGCAGTGCCGCAGGACGACGAGCGGCTCGACCTGTTCAAGTTCGCGCCATTCCGGCTCAACCGTCTGGCCGCCGAGGTCAGCGCGGCGCTCGCCGTCGAGTATCGGGAGCGCTACGGGCTCGACATTCCGGAATGGCGCGTGCTGGCGACGCTCGGCTTCCGCCGCGAGGCCTGCAGCGCGCAATATGTCGCAGCGTGCACCCGCACGCACAAATCGACCATCAGCCGGGCCGTGACGTCGTTGCTGGAGCGGCGGCTGATCGAGCGCGTCGAGAACGCCGAGGACCGCCGCGAGTTCCGTCTGCGCCTGACACGTAAGGGCAAGACGCTGTACGAGGAGCTGATCCCGCGTTTGCAGCAGCGCGAGCGCGAGATCATGGCATGCCTGTCCGCCGACGAGCGCAAGACGTTCGACCGCCTGATCGGCAAGATCGAGGCGAGCCTCGATCTGATCCAGACCAGCGAGGAGGCCGATGCGAAGCAGGCCTATTGAGCCGAGCTTCGTCGGGTGGGCAAAGTGCCGAAGGGGACCGGTGCCCACCATCCTTCGTCAAACGACAGCGATGGGCACGGGGGCGCGCGAGACTGCCGTCGACGACGAGCAAGGTGCCGCGCGCCTTTGCCCGCCCTACTTGTTGATCGCCGACGATCGCCGCCGCTCCTCGACTTCGACCACGTCGGCGCCCTCCCCCCGCCAGCGCAGGATCTCCATCGCCAGCACCGGGTGATTGAAGCCCTTGAGATGCAGGTCGTCGATCGGCCTGGCATCGACCGACTGTTCGACGACGCCGAACACCCGGCGCGACACGATCACTTGGCCTGCCTTGGCCTCGTCGCACAGCCGCGAGGCGAGATTGGTGACGCTGCCGATCGCGGCGTATTCGAGCCGGTGCTCGAAGCCGACCTGGCCGAGCGTCGCATATCCCAGTGCGATGCCGACGCCGAACCCCAGGCTGTGGCCGCGATTTTTCCAACGCTCCGTCAATTGGCCGATCTCGTCGCGCATTTCGAGCGCCATCTTCACCGCGCGCGTCGTGTGGTCCTCGAACGGGATCGGCGCATTGAACAGGATCATCACGCCGTCGCCGGCATAGCGATCGAGCGTGCCCTCATATTTGAAGATGAGCTTGCCGAGCGCGGCGTGATATTCGCGCAGCACGTTCATCGCCTCTTCGGGCTCGGTCGTCTCGGTAAACGCTGTGAAGCCGCGCAGATCGCAGAACACCACCGTGACCTCGCGGCGGTGGCTTTCCAGCAGCGCATCATGGCCGTCCGACGACGCGATGATCTGCGCCACCTGCGGCGCCAGGAAGCGCTCCAGCCGCCTGATCCGCTCGATCTCCGCCAGTTGCTTCTCGACGCGCTCCTCGAGCGACTTGTTCCATTCGCGCAGCTGCTCGGTCTGCTCAGTGAGCTTTTCGGCCTGCTGCCGCACCGTCGCGTGGGTCAGCGCCAGCTCGCGGCCCTTCTGATCGACCTCGGTGAACAGTCGTGCGTTGCGCATCGCCAGCACGGCCTGGTTGGCGAACGTTCGCATCAGTCCGATCAGGTTCGGCGGGAACGTACCGGCCGACCGACGGAGCACCACGAGCGCGCCGAGCACGCCCTGCTGATCGACCAGCGGCGTGAACAGCACGGCGTGAAAGCCGGCGGCAACCGCGACGTCGCGCAGCGGGTGATCGGGCGCGTTTTCGAGCTCGGCGATCGCGATCGGCTCGCCGCTGCGCACGGAGTCGGAGAGCAGGCTCGTCCGCTCGTCCAGCACATTGTGCGGGCCGTCCCGGTCGACGCCCTTGGCCTCCACCAGCCTGAAGCGGCGTTCGGCGGCCTCATAGGAATAGATCAGCACGGCGTCGGTCTTGGTGATCTCCAGCGCCCGGGCCGCCACCGTCGGCAGCACCGCATTGAGATCGAGCGAGGAGGCCACCGCGCGGCCAACCTCCTCGAGCACCTTCAGCTCATTGATCGACTGGGCCAGATCCCGCGTGCGTTCCTCGACCTTGGCTTCCAGCACGGCATAGGACTGCGCGAGCTGGCCGGCCATGCTGTTGAACTGATCGGCGAGCTCCTCCAGTTCGTCATGCGTCCTCACCTCGATGCGCTGGGCGAAATCGCCGGCGCCGAGCTTGCGCGCGCCGGCGCGCAACGCGGTGATCGGGACGAGCATGCGTCGCGCCAGCACCGAGCCCGCGAGGATCGCAACCGCAAGGCCGAGCGCGATCAACAGCGCACCGCGCAACAGCTGATCGCGGATCGGCGCCAGCGCGTGAGCCGTGGACTGCTCGAAGAACACGGCCCAGCCGAGCTTGGGCAGCGTCGCGGCCGCCGAGAGCACCGCGTGCCCCTCGCCGTCGGTGCCGGAGGCCAGCGGCTCGCCATCCGGCGTGAGCACCGCCGCGACCTGCGGCAGCTTGGAGAGGTCCTGACCGACCGCCGGTCCCCTCGCCGAGCTCGCCAACACCTGGCCCCGCGGATCGACCACGTAGGCGGTGCCGACCTTGCCGATCTGCGCCTCGGTCATGAAGTCTTCGAGAAAGTCGAGGTCGATGTCGGCCACAGTCACCCCGGCATTGAAGCCGGAATGCGCGACCGAGATCGACATCATCGGCTGCGCGCCCTTGAAGGTCACGGCGGAGAAATTGCTTCCGTGTGTGACGGTGTCGGTGAAGCGCAGATCGCGTGACAAGTCGTTGCCCGAGGCAAACGAGATCGAGGTGCGCGACACGCGGAGCTGTTCCCGGCCCTGGCCGTCGAGCTGATACAGCTGCCGCACAGCCGGCGCCTGACTCAGCAGTTGTACATAGTCGGCGCGGCGGAGCTCCAGCGTATTGGCGCTCGCCCGCGTCACCCAGCTGATCTGTCGCTGCAGATCCGAGAGCGCCTGATCGATCCGCCGGGCGCTGGCGTCGGCCTTTTCGGCCATGGCGGCGGTCAGGCTCGCCTTGGTGGACTGATAGCTGATCCAGGTTTCGGTCGCGCCATTCACGGCCAGGACGAACACGACGAGCCCGACCAGCGACACGACGTATTTGGCGAACAGGCCCTGCCGCAACGACCAGCCTCTGTTCTCGACCTCGTTCATCCGGACCCCTCACGCGCGTCATCACCGAGGTCAGCCTCGGACAAGCCCGCTGCCGTCCTCGCGGCAGCAACACTTTGGAGGCAGGACCGCTCGGGTGCGAGACGCTCCGTCGCCGGCACCCGTTTAGCACAGAATGGCATGCACAGCGGCGCCCATGCCGGCGCCCCGCGCCAACTCGTTATTGCTCGGCTGGCCCTGAATCGCATGCACCGATCGAGGAGATCCTCCGCGAGCCCGGTCGATCGCGGCTATATATTACCTATTGAAGATGCGCTTCAGAACGTCGTTCATCGGCTGGCTGTCCTGCACACCGTCCTGCAAGGGCTCGGCGGGAGCTGCCTCTGCCGCGCCCTGGCCGGCGGCGCCCGGAGGCCGAGAAACGGCGCCGTCCTGGGGCGCAACCAGCGTACGGCCGCGGCTCTTGGCTGGCGGCTGCGCGGCCTGCAGTCCTTGCTGAATCAGATTGCCGATCGCCGATCCGAGATCGCCGCCGAGCAGGTCGGATTGGCCGGCCGCCGGGGCCTGCGCATTCGGGGCTGCCGTTGACGGCGCGCCGTTCGGACCAGCAGCACCGGTGGGCGCAGAATTTCCGATGAGGCCGCCGATGCCGTTGATCAAATTGTTCAGCCCGACCCCGTCCTTGCCGAACAGGCCCTGGCCCATCTGCTTGAGCCTGGCGTAGGCAGCATCCGGATTGTCGAGGATGCCGGCCATGTCGGGGTAGAAGCGCGGCTGACTCCAGGGGCCGTCGATGACGACGGGAATCCCGAGGCCTATCGGCTCCGAGGTGCGGCCCTGCCCCTCGGTCGTCATCACGAGCTTCGGCTCGACCCGCATCGCCAGCGCCCGATTCCCCAGATCGATCGTCCCCGTACCGGTGACTTTGACCAGCGGTCCGACCAGGTTGAGGTCACTGGTGGCGGCCTGTCCCCGCTCGACCTGAAACGAGGCCGAGAGCTGTGTGAGATCGGTCGTCAGTTCCTTCGAATCCTGCCATCCCGACAGCGGATTGGACGTCAGTGAGCGGATCATCTGCGCAACGTTGATGCCGCGGATCGCGCCGTCCTGGAACAGCAGGAACGCCGAGCCGCTCAGGTTGCTCATGAGAGCCTGCTGGCTGGCGCCGCTGGAGCGCAAGGCCAGCTTGCCCTGCATCCGCGCATCGAGCTTGTCGAATCCGGCGACGCTCGAGAGCAGCGGCAGCGCCCGGATGCCGACGAGATCACAGTGCATCGCATAGGCCGGATTGCCCGTGGAGGCGTCGATCACGACCTCGCCACTGGCCTGCCCCTCATAGGCGCCGAGATTGGCGACGGTCGCCTTCAGCAGGCCGCCGGCCAGCGAGGCTTCGAGATCGAGCGGCCCGAGGCGAGTCCCGGAGAGAACGACATCCGTCGCCGACAGCTTCACGCGCGCGTCGACGTAGTTCAGACCCCGCAAGTCGATTGCCGCCGTGCTCCATCCCGACGCGCCGGCAGAGCCCTGCGCGGCAGGCGCTCCCAAGTCGAGCCGGCGAACGTCGAGATCGACCTTCACCAGCGGCTTGCTCGCCAGATCGACCGAGGCCCAGCCGTTGAAATCGCCGTCGCCAAGCGTGCCGCTGAGGCCGTTGATCATCACCACCGGGCCATTCAGCCGAACGTCGGCGCGGCCGGCAAGACTCCCGCGGAATGCAGAAGCCATGTCGATCTTGAGATCGACCGGCAGCGTCTGGCGCTCAATAGGCAGCGCGGGCGCGGCCGCTGTGAGGTCGAAGGTCACCGGACGGTCGCCGGCCCGGGCCGTACCCGTGATCTTGACCTTGCCATCGGACAGAGACGCCGTCGCGCCGATGCCCTCGAGCCGATTCTCGACGCGGTCGCGCGGGTTGGAGAGGACGACGGCGCCGTCCCTGACGGTGACCCGTTCGATCCGGGCCGCAAGCGCCGCTTCCGGCTTCGCCGAGGCACGGCTGCGCGGCGCATTGTCCCGCAGCCGTTCGCGCAGCAACGGCAGATAAAGTGTGGGCTTGTCGATGATGATCTCGCCGATGTCGGGCCGGCCGGACCACAGGCTCGACAGCGCCACGTCGGCCTGCAGCTTGCCGATCGTCAGCCGATTGTTGCCGTCACGCTCCTTCGGATCCTGCAGGGTGATGTCCGTCAGGGTCGCATGCAGCGACGGCCACAGGCTGACGCTCGCCGAGCCGGCGATGCTCAGGCGATAGCCGGTGTCACGCTCGACGCGGTCCTGGATGGCCACCGTGAGGAAGCTCGCCGGAAGTCCAAAAGCCAGCGCCAGAGCCAGCACGACGATGACGGCGCCAATCAAACCGCCTGCGATCTTCAATGCCTTCATGTCGATGTCCCAAGCGCGAGGCGCGAGCGGTCTCCACGGGTTAGCGTGCGGCAATGCCGACCCGGTTCAATCCGAAATTTTCTCGGAACGAAGACCGCTCCCAGCGCGACCAAAATAGTCGGAAGCCCGTGCGTCATTATGTGACTTATGACACACTTCCGCCCGGGGGGTTTCTGTAACTGAGGCTTTGAACCGTTGCCGAAGGTATAGTGATGAGCAAGCAGGCCGAATTTGCGGTCATTCTGAAGATGAACCCGATGTTCGCCGACCTCGGCGCGGACGAGCTGCAGCGAATCTCGAGCCTCTGCCACACCCAGCATCTGTCGTCGGGCGAGGTGCTGTTCCAGAAGGGCGACCCCGGCAATGCCCTGTTTGGGGTGCGGCGCGGCCAGATTCGCATCGAGACCGGTGCCACCGACGGCAGCCGGCTGACGCTCAACTTCATGGGGCCCGGCGATCTGTTCGGCGAGGTCGCCGTGCTCGACGGGCAGGAGCGCACGGCCGACGCCACCGCCGGTGAAGCGACCGAGCTGTTCGTGCTTCGCCGCGAGGATTTCCTCAGCTTCCTGGAACGCGAGCCCAAGGTGGCGATCAGGATCATTCAGCTGCTGTGCCAGCGCATCCGCTGGCAGAGCGAGCGAATGGAGGAATCGGTGCTGCAGCCGCTGCCGGTCCGGCTGGCACGCCGGCTGTGCGCCTTGGCGGAGGATTTCGGCTCCGAGGTTCATATCTCGCAGGAACAGCTTGGCGTCTTCGTCGGCGCGGCGCGTGAAAGCGTGAACCGCCAGTTGCAGGCCTGGCGCAAGGACAAGATCCTGGATCTGCAACGCGGCCGCATCCTTCTGCATGACCTGACCAAGCTGAACACGATCGCACGCAACGACTAATTGGCCGAGCGCGCAGCGTGCTCACCGCAAATTTGTCGATTGCGGGTCCGGTCCATGGCGGGAACCGCCCGCCATGCATCGTTTCGTATCAGCATCGGCCAAACATGATCGCAATTGGGCCACCACGCCTCACAATTTGCGACATGAACTCTTTTTAACAATTCTAACAGGGTTCAATCCGGCAGCGGAGAGTTCCATTTGCTCGCGCGCGGCGGCGCGCGGGGTGGAGCTTTGCGCGCCAGGCAAGCGTGGTTGGAAGTGACGTCATGAGTCTTGCGTTGCCGGCAATCGCCATCGAGGCCAGTGGTTCTGTTGGCCGTTGGCGCAGAGCTCTCGCGGTCTGGATCGACGCCGTGGAGGACGGCTGGGCCGTTCCGGCCTTGATCGTCGGGTTCGTCGCGGTCTGGATGGTGTATTTCTCGATCGCCTATCTCGGGGGCGATCTCCACCAGGACGTGATCGAGACCTGGTCGCTTGGACGCAGCTTCGACTGGGGTTCGACCAAGCATCCGCCGCTGATGGGCTGGGCGGCGTGGGCCTGGACCACCGTGTTTCCGCTGACCAACTGGTCGTTCAACCTGCTGGCGCTGACCAACGCAGCCGTCGGCCTCTTCGCCGTCGACCTCATCACCCGGCGTTTCGCGCGCGGTGACAAGCGGCTGGTCGTGCTGCTGTTGCTCATGCTGCTGCCGGTCTATCAACTGCATGCGCAGCGCTTCAACGCCAACGCCGTGCTGCTGTCGAGCTGGCCGCTGGCGACCTGGTGTTTCCTGCGCTCGCTCGAGACGCGTCACGTCGGCTGGGCCATCGCGGTCGGCCTGACCGGGGCGCTCGCGATGCTCGGCAAGTACTACTCGGTCTTCCTGATCGCGAGCTTTGCGGTCGCAGCGTTGTGCCACGGCGAGCGTCGGGCCTATTTCACCTCGCCCGCGCCGTGGATCGCGGCGCTGTCCGGCCTGGTCGCGCTGGCGCCTCATATCTATTGGCTGGCCACGACCGGCGCCCAGCCGTTCTCGCATGCAATCGAGCATCACGTCGGCAAGACCGCCGTGGCCGCCCTGGTCGAGGGCAGCGGCTTCCTGTTGGCGATGGCCGGCATCGCCGGTATCCCCGGCCTCATATGGCTCGCCATGACGCGGCCTCGCCCCACCCGCGTGCTGAACGATGCGCTCAGCCTCGACTCCGGACTCCGGCTGCTGGCGATGATCAGCATCGGGACCGTGGTGTTCCCCGCACTGGCCTCGATCGTGTTCGGCACCGACATGCCGCCGCTGTGGGGCCTGCAGGGCGTCTTCCTGTTCGTCATCGTGATCGTGTGTGGCGCGAGCTATCACGCCCCCCGCGACATCACGATCAATCTCGCCGCTGCGACGATCGCAATCGCCGCATTCGCGGCCACGGTCGTAGCGCCCTTCCATGCAGTGTACCGGAACTACGTTCCGTTGAACGAGGGTCGCAACTTCTATGAGCCGGCCGTGACCGAGCTGGACCGCCTGTGGCAGACGGCATCGAACGGCGTCCTTCCCGCCGTCGGCGGCGATGACGGCCTGGCCTTTGCCGCAGCGTTCTACAGTCCCGACCATCCGCACTATGAAATGGCGCTGGTGCACCCGCATGAGCTGCAACCTCCGTCCGAAGCGCTGACTGCGCAGGGCTGGGCGGCGCTGTGCTACGACACCGACATCTCCTGCATCTCCGGCATGCAAGCCGCGGCGGCGCAGGCGCGGCGTTCGGTGCGGGCCGATTTCACGCTCCGGACCAAGCTGTTCGGCCTGGAAGGCGCCAGCCAGGGCTTCGTTGCCCTGATCGTGCCGCCTGAGACCGCCGCGCCAGTCGACGGCGCCCCGAGCGGGGGTCTCGATCTCAGCGCACGCCGCCGCATGCCCTCGACCGCGAACTGAAACAGCTCGTTCTGGTACGTCATCTCATTCCGCTGCCGGCGACATCGCCGGCGGCGGCTTTGGCTGATGCGCCGGCTCCGACCCATGGCCGGACTGCGCCTCGTCGGCGGCATCGCCGGAAGAGACGATCAGCTTGCGGCCAAGGCGGGCGAACAACGCGCCGACATCGTCCATCACCAGGAACATCGCCGGCACGAACAACAGCGACAGCACGGTCGAGAACACCAGGCCGCCGATCACGGCGAGCGCCATCGGCGAGCGGAACTCGCCGCCGGCACCGACCGCGAGCGCGCTCGGCATCATGCCGGCGACCATCGCGATCGTGGTCATCACGATCGGACGGGCCCGCTTCATGCCGGCATCGATGATCGCCTCATCACGCCTGACGCCGGCATGAATCGCCTCGACCGCGAATTCCACCAGCATGATCGCGTTCTTGGTGACGATGCCCATCAGCATCATCATGCCGATATAGACCGGGATGGTGAGCTGCTTGCCCGTCAGCATCAGCGCGGCGATCGCGCCGCCGATCGACAGCGGCAGCGAGAACAGGATCGTGATCGGCTGCAGGAAGGTGCCGAACAGCAGCACCAGCACGGCGTAGACGATCATCAGGCCCGCCGTGATCGCCGTGATGAAGCCCGACGCCAGCTCGTTCAGGCTCTCGGCATCATCGGACGGGATCAGCTTGACGCTGGCCGGCATGCTCTTTCTGACCGGCAGCTCGTCGATCTGCTTGGTTGCATCGCCGAGCGCCGCAAGTCCGACGAGGTCGGCGGCGACGGTTGCCTGCCGCCCGCGATCGTAGCGGCTGATGCTGGTCGGGCCCTGGTCGAGCTTGATGTCGGCGACGACGGCCAGCGGCACGCCGCCCTTTTCGCCGTACTGCCCGAGCGGCACCCGCAACTGTTCGAGGATCTTCACGTCGCTGCGCGCCGCGTCCTCGAGCTGCACCCGGATCGGGACCAGCCGGCCGCCGGCGTCATACTTCGCCAGCGCAGGTCCAACATCTCCGATCGTGGCGACGCGGATCGTCTGCGACAGGCTTTCGGTCGACACGCCCAGACGTGCCGCCAGATCCGCGCGCGGCTGCACCCGCAACTCCGGCCGGTCGAGCGAAGTGTCCGACACCACGTTGGAGATAATCGGAATCCGCTTCATCTGCGAGGCGAGCTCGCTCGCAACGTTGTCGACCAGCTTGGGATCCGAGCCCGTCAGCACCAGCTTGATCGGGCGCAGACCATTTTCGTCGGTGAACCAGAAACGGATGTCCGGAATGGTTTCGAGATCCTTGGTGATCTCGAGCTCGAGCTCTTTCTGGGTAATCTTGCGCTCGGTCTTCGGCGTGTAGTTGACGATCATTCCGGCGCGACGAACCTCCATCGCGCCCTGAAGCCGGCCGCCGTCGACGAACACGCTGCGGACCTCGGGCCGCTTGCGCAGGCGCGCGACGATGTCCTCGGTGACCTTCTCGGTGTAGGCGAGCTGCGCGCCTGGCGGCAGCTCGATCGCGAGCAGCGATCGCGCCGCGTCCTGCGCCGGCAAGAACCCTTGCGACAGCAGCGTCGTGCTCCAGATCGAGGCAGCGAAGATCCCGATGCCGAGCAGCACCGTGACAAAGTAGTGCTTTACCGACCACGTCACGATGCGCTGATAGGCACGCAGGATGAACCCCGGCGGCGGATCGTCGTGCTTGTGGTCCTTGAGGAAGTAGGCCGCCAGCATCGGCGTGACGAAGCGCGCCGCCAGCAGCGAGAAGAACACCTGCACCGAGACGGTGATGCCGAACTGCTTGAAGAACTGTCCGGCGATGCCGGACATGAAGCTCGCCGGCGCAAAGATCGCGATGATGGTGAGGCTGATCGCGATGACCGCGAGCCCGATCTCGTCGGCGGCATCGAGCGCCGCGCGATAGGGCGACTTCCCCATCCGCATGTGGCGCACGATGTTCTCGATCTCGACGATGGCGTCGTCGACGAGAATACCGGTCGACAACGTGATCGCCAGGAACGACACCATGTTCAGCGAGAAGCCGAGAATATCCATCGCCCAGAAGGCCGGAAAGATCGACAGCGGCAGCGAGATCGCCGCGATCACCGTGGCCCTGAAGTCGCGCAGGAACAAGAGCACGATGATGACGGCCAAGATCGCGCCCTCGAACAGGGTCGAGATCGCCGCTTCGTAATTGCCCTTGGTGAAATCGACCGACGTATCGATCAGCTTCAGCTCGACATCGGGATGGGCGGCCCTGACCTGGTCGATGCGCTTCTGGACCGCGGCGGCGACGACCACGTCGCTGGCGCCCTTGGCGCGCTTGATGCCGAGCGCGACCACCGGCTCGCCGTTGAAGCGCGCAAAGGTGCGCCGATCGGCAATCGTGTCGGTGACCGTCCCGAGATCGGCGAGCCGGACCTCGCCGCCGCCGAACAAGGGAATCATCGTGTTGGACAGCTCGTTCAGCGTCTTGGCGCCGGCAAGCGTGCGGATCGCCTGGTCGTTCTTGCCGATCTCGGCGCGGCCGCCGGCGACGTCCACATTGGTGCCGCGCAGACTCTGGCTGACATTGACGGCGGTGAGACCCATGGCCTGCAGCCGGTCGGGATCGAGCGAGACCAGAATCTCGCGCTCGACGCCGCCGATGCGCTCGACCTGGCTGACGCCGCGCACGCCCTGCAGCTCGCGCTTGACGACGTCGTCGACGAAGAACGACAGCTGCTCCGGGGTCTTGCCCGGTGAGATCGCCGCATAGGTGACGATCGGCAGGCCGATCTTGTCGACGCGCGAGATCAGCGGCTCGGTGACGTTCTGCGGCAGGTCGGAACGAACCCGGGTGACGGCGTCCTTGACGTCGTTGATGGCGCGATCGGTGTTGGTCTCGAGCGCGAACGTAATCGTCGTCACCGACAGGCCGTCGGTGATCAGCGACTGGATGTGGCGCGCGCCCTCGACGCCGGAGACGCCGTCCTCGATGATCTTGGTGACCTGGGATTCAAGCTCCGACGGCGCCGCGCCGAACTGCGCCACCGCGACCGAGATCACCGGAATGTCGGCGTTCGGCAGCCGGGTGACCGCGAGCTTGGTGAAGCTCATCCAGCCCAGGATCAGCAGGATGATGGAGAAGAGGATCGACGGCAGCGGGTTCCTGATCGACCATGCCGAAATGTTCAGTGCCATCAGCGTACCCGCGTGCGATCGATGTCTTCGGCAAACATGGTCTTGATCTGGTCGCCATCGTGCAGCGAGCTGCCGGCGTCGGCCACCACGATTTCTCCCTCTGTCAGCCCGTCGAGGATCTCGCTCGCCGTATCCGACACCAGGCCGACCCGCACCCGGCGGGTCTCGATCGTGTTGCCCTTCACGACCTGGATGGTGAGATGATCGATCGCCGTATTGGGCACGGCGACGCCGCAGCTCCGCCGGGCATCGATATTAGCGCGCGCGAACATGCCGGGCTTGAGCGACGGATTGCTGGTCAGCGCGATGCGCACATGGCCCAGCTGGGTGGTCCGGTCGACCTGCGGCGCCACCACGCGCAGGCGGCCGACAATGTCGGGTAGGTTGTCGCGAGTGATGCGCACCGGCGCGCCCGTGCCGAGCTTCAGGAGATGAACGCTCGGAACTTCGGCGTCGAGCTCCAGCTCGTTGTTCACGGCGATGCGGAACATCGGACCGGCCTGCGGCGAGGCCGGCGCACCGGCGATCGTGCGGACCTCGGTGACGAGTCCTGCGGCCGGCGCACGCAGCGACACCGGCCGGTTCGCGGCCGCCGCCGGCGCTCCCGGCTGCGGCGGTGACGGCGTCAGGCGCGCCAGCTCCTGGTTCTCGGTAACGGTTTCGCCCTCCTTGACCAGAACGTCGATGACCCGCGAGCCTTCCTGATCGGCGCCGACCACCGCCTCGCGGCGGGCCACGACGAAGCCGGTGACGCGCACGAGATCTGAGAAGCAGGCCTTCACCGCCTTGGTCACCAGCACCTGGGCCTGCATCGGCGGCTCCTCGGCGGTGTGATGGGGACGATGCTCATACCAGTAATAGCCGGCGAACAGGGCCACGAAGACGACCGCACTGGCCGCGGACTTGAGGGATTTTGGCAGCTTCATCGGCAGGGTGATCCGGTCGGCGCGAGATGCGGGTTATGGATGCTGCGAATTTGGCACGGGGCGCTCCGACAAGGCGATGCGCCCCGCAATCCTGCGGGACGCATCCGGCCACCTCGATCTCCGGCCACGCGACCTCCGACGGCGCTTGATGGACGCGGCGCTACTTGGCCGCCGCCGTCTTGCTCTGCATGTTGACGACCTGAACGCGGCGATTCACCTCGGCGAGCGGCTGGCTCGGATCCTTCAGCTTGCTCTTGCCATAGCCCACCGTCACCAGGTCGGCGCCGGCGATGCCGAACTTCTCGACCAGATAGCGCTTGATCGAATCGGCGCGGCGCTCGGAGAGATCCTGATTGTAGGCCTCGCCACCGGCGGCATCGGTATGACCGGCGACGACGAAGGTCGACCCTTTCAGCTCGGCGTTGGTCAGCGCCCGGCCGAGCGCCTGCACCGACGGCAGCGACTTCTGGCTGATGTTGGCGGAGTTGTAGTCGAAGGTGATCTCGAGGTCGATGTTCGGCTTGGTCTTGGCGACCGCCGCGATCTCCTCGCGCTCGGCAGTGGACAGCGACCGCGTCGAGCGGCCGCGAATGCTCTGCAGGAACTTATCCTGCTCCGGCGCGACCGCGGGTGTGGCCTCCGACGGCGGCGACATCGACAGTCCCCGGGTCAGCGGCCTCTTCGGCCCGGCCAGGGCGCGGACGATCTGATCCTCGCTGACATCATCGGCCGCGAAAGCCGGCATCGTGCCGAACAAAGCGGCCGCGCTCAGGACCGTCGCGGCCAGGAGAGCCGTCAGGCCGGCGGTCATGGTCGAATTCGTTTTCGGTGCGGTCATTGCCAATCCCTCCTCACGCGAACTGATCGTCCCGGTCTCCGCCGCGCCCGGCGCGACACCCGGCTGTTCGCTGTTATGTCGGTCCGGCCTGCCGCATGGTTCGAGCCGGCCGGCCGACGCGCGCAACAAATCAGCGCACGCCGTAGGCTTCGAACTCGCGGACGATGTTGGGGTCCATCGCCTTGGCGTTGGCGATGTCGAGCGCGCCCTCCTGCGCGGCGCCGTTACGCTGCTTGGCGAGACCGCGGCCATACAATGATGACGTCAGCCGCGGATTGATCTTCAGCGCCGCATCGAAATCGGCGATGGCGTTCTTGACCGCGCCGCTCTTGAGGTTGACCAGCCCGCGGCTATCGAGCGCGTCCACGAAATTCGGCCGCAGCCGCAGCGCCTCGTTGCAGTCGCGCAGCGCAGGTTGCAGCTCGCCGACGACGGTGCGCGCCCAGCAGCGGTTGTTGAGCGCCTCGACGTCCTTTGGATTGATTCGGATGGTGTCGTCGAAATCGCGGATCGCTTGCGCGTAGGCGCCCTTGCTCGCATACACCTGGCCGCGCCGGTACAGCGCGCCGGCATCCTCCGGATTGGCCGCGATCTTGGCGCTCAGGCTCTTGATCGTCGGATCGTCGGCGAACGGATCCTGCGCGGGCGCTGCTGGGGCCGCGGGCGCAGCAGGCGCGGCGGGCGCCACGTTCGCGATCACAGGAGATGGCGCGGGCGCCGGCGGCGCCGGAGCAACCGGCGCTGGCGGCGGAGTGTCCACCTTCTGCACCGGCGTCGGCTGCGGCGCGGGCGGAGCCGGCGGCAGCGGTGACGGCACCGGCGGCGCCACCACGACCTGCGTCGGGGTCGGCGCAGGTACAGGTGCAGGCGCCGGCGCGGCATTGCTCTCGGCCGGCGGCGGCCTGACGCCATTGCCCGGCACGAAGGAGAAGTCCTCCGCCAGCGACGACGAGATCCACGGCACCTGCTCGCTGCGCGAGGCGCGGGTGACGCCGACGCGGGTGCGGTTCAGCGTCTCCTCGGCGGTGAGGTCGGGAACGCGGATCTCCTTCAGGAGCTCCTGCACGAACAGGCTGCGATCGCGCCCGCCATCCGTCACGACAGCGGACAGCGCCGCCGAGTACATCACCAAAGTACCGCTCGGTGCGATGACCGGCGCGAGGCCGGCCGAGGCGGTGCGGAACCTGCGCTCATAGGGATTGCGCCGGGAGGCATCGAGCAGCGCGATCTTCACGCCGGCGCCGCGGCTGTTGATCTCCTGCAGCACCTGCTCGAGGCCGATGCCGTCGCGCCGCACGTCGGCCTCCTGCCAGATCTGCGCATCGACCGGGATCATGTAGCTCTGCCGGCTCGACTGGATGCCGTAGCCGGAGAAGAACAGCAGCGCCACCGAGCCCGGCTTGATCTTGCCATAGAGCCGATCGAGGCCGCGGCGCATCGCGTCGCCGCCGGCATTTTCCAGCGTCTCGACGCTGAAACCGTCACGCTTCAACTCGTCGGTGAGATCGCGGGCATCGTTGACCGGTTCCTTGAGCGGCGCGTCAGCATCCGGATATTTCGCATTGCCGATCACCAGGGCGAAGCGGTCGCCGGCCGCGTGCGCGGGCCAGGAGACAACGGCCGAGAACGCGACGGAGAACATCAGGCCGAGCGGCAACAGCAGGCGGAAAGTCATCACGATGGCGGTCCAGCGGTCAGCAATCAGGCGCCGTCCAGCTTGCGCCGCGGCGACCATATCCCACGCGTCAGGCATTATCAAATCGCCGTGACGGCACGTCAACCGCTTGCAGAGGTTGACGAATCGTCTGAGGCGGCGACCGCCCGCAGGAGCCTCTTGCGAGCTGCGGGCCATGACACGAGCGGACCATGCAACGATCCCGATGTCCTGCAATGTGAGATGCCTCACGCTGTGTCGCGGCAGCGCACCGTCCGGTTCGACCGCCACCGCGATTGGCGTCGATGCGATTGACCTCGATCCGTGCCGATGGCTCGATGGTGGCCGTGCCCAACCAACGAGAAGGCCATCATGGGGAACGCCGCCGAGATCTACGCGCTGCGCTACGCGACGATGTCGCCGCGCACGCCGCACATGAACTTCCTGCAGCCCGATCCGCACGACAGCACGGCGCAGGACCTCGACTATTTCGTGTGGCTGATCCGCCGTGACGGGCGCGACATCCTGGTCGACACCGGCTTCAATGCCGCGGAGGCCGAGATCCGCCATCGCACCCTCACGCGCGATCCGATCGATGCGCTCGCTTCCTTCGGCGTCGCGGCGGCCGACATCCGCGACATCATCGTGACCCATCTGCACTACGATCACGCCGGCAATCTCGACCGCTTCCCGAACGCGCGCTTTCACCTGCAGGAGCGCGAGATGGCCTATGCGACCGGACGCTGCATGTGCAACGGCATGCTGCGCTACCCGTTCACGGTCGAGCATGTCACCACGATGGTGCGCCACGTCTATGGCGAACGCGTCACCTTCCACAACGGCGACGGCGAGGTCGCGCCGGGCGTCACCGTGCACCGGGTCGGCGGCCATTCCGACGGGCTGCAGGTGGTGTGCGTCGACACCGCGCGCGGCCCGGTCGTGCTCGCCTCCGACGCCGCGCATTACTACGCCAACCTGCAGCGCCGCAGCCCGTTTCCGATCGTGCTCAACATCGGCGACATGATCCAGGGCTGGGAGATCATCGAGCGCCTCGCCGGGCATCCGGATCGATTCATCCCAGGGCATGATCCGCTGGTGACAGAGTTGTATCCGCGCGTGAGCGCGGCGGCCGATGCCTATGCGCTGCACGTGGCGCCGTCGCGGTCGTTTGCGAGATGACGGCGAAGACCTGTTCTTCTGATGTAATTGTCAAACAGCCCACGCGGCTGAGCGCCAGCGTTCTCGCGGCGCGTTTCGCGTCCGAGCTGTGCTCATCGGGACACCCTCTTGAAGCAGAGGGCGCAGGGAAGGCCAGGCCTCGGCTGAGGCCTGCGGTCCGCGTGCAGCAAACAAGCACGCGGCAGAACCACAGGTCAGCCGGACGACCCGGCCCTCCCTGCGCGACGGCTTTACGGATTATACGCAGTCTCCCCGGTGACCGGCTGGTTTGCCACCGTGGCGACAACGCGCGCATGACGCGCGTTGCGCGGACCTCAGCGTCGGGAGGCCAGGACCTTGCGACTTCACCGTCCGCGGCATGGCGTACGTCGGCGTGTCGAACACGCTGCGCCCGCTGCGGCCATCGCATCCCACCTCAACGCATCGTGACGTTCGCGAAAGCGCCCCTCTTCAATGAGGCGGGACGGGCGGAAGTCTCCACCTGATTTGCCCGACGGCGCAAGCGGTTTCTTTTTTGCAGAAGATCTGGACAGGGCAAATCAGCTTGAAACGGCTAGACAAATTCGTCTTTTGCGACCAAGGATTGAGCGGTATTTCGATGAGACGATTTGGCCGCGATGGGGGCATCCAGCAATTTCGATTTTCTGAGCGGCCAGGACGAGCGGCTGGCCAGGCTCGGCGCGCTCGCTGAACGCTATTTCGTCGATGACGCCCCCTCCACACTGATCAAGCTGCGGCAGCTCGCCGAATTCCTCGCCAAGGAGGTCGCCGCCCGCCACGGCCTGCTGCCGTCCAGCAACGTCAGTTTCGACGAGGTGCTACGCACCTTGCGGCTGCGCGCGATCCTGCCGCGCGAAATCGCCGATCTCCTGTTCAACCTGAAGCGGCTCGGCAATGAGGCGGTCCACGAGGACGTCGGCACGCCGGCGAATGCGCTGTTCGCGCTTAAGATCGCGCGCAGCGCCGCAGTCTGGTTCTACCAGAGCTATGGCGGCAAGCCGAACTTCAAGGCCGGACCGTTCGTGCCGCCGCGGCCGCCGGTCGATGCCACGGCCGCGCTCACGGCCGAGCTGGAGGAGTTGCGCAAGCAGGTCGGCGCCAGCTCCGACGAAGCAGCCAAGGCGCGGCTCAAGCTGCGTGATGCCGAGGAGGCGCGGCTGAAGGCACTGTCCGAGGCCGACGCCATCCGGCAGGACAAGGAGTTCTGGGAGACCTACGCCGCCGAGACCGAGGCCGGGCTGCGCAAGACCGAAGCCGCGCTGAAGGCGGCCCAGGCTGCGGCGGAAGCAGCATCCCCGCAGCAGCTCGATCTGCTGGCGCAACTCGCCAACCGGCAGGCGCAACAGGTCGAACTCGACGAGGCGACGACGCGGCTCTTGATCGACGAGCAGCTCCGCGCGGCCGGCTGGACCGTCGACACCCCGACGCTGCGGCACGCCGCAGGAACACGCCCGCAGCCGGGGCTGGCGATCGCCATCGCCGAATGGCCGACCGACAGCGGCCCGGTCGACTACGCCCTGTTCATCGACGGCCGCTGCGTCGGCGTGATCGAGGCCAAGCGGGGCATCGCCGACGTGCCCGGCCGGCTCGGCCAGGCCAAGCGCTACGCCCGCGACATCCGCCTGCTGCCGGACGAGACCCTTCCGGGCAGCCCGTGGCCGCAGGGGCTGGATCGCTTCCGGGTGCCGTTCCTGTTCGTCACCAATGGCCGGCCCTATGTGAAGCAGTTCGAGACCAAGTCGGGAATCTGGTTCTGGGATGCGCGCCCGACCGGCGGGAATCCCCGCGCGCTGCCGGAATGGTTCGCGCCGCGCGACCTCACCGAACGGCTGGAGCAGACCGAGGATTTCGATGCGCTGGCCGAGCGCGAGCTCGGCGTCACCGGCCTGCGGCCGTATCAGACAGATGCCATCACGGCGGTGGAGACCGCCATCGCCGCGGGCCAGAAGAACATCCTGCTGGCGATGGCGACGGGCACCGGCAAGACCCGGCTCGCCATCGCCCTGATGTACGAGCTGCTGCGGCGGAAGCGCTTCCGCCGCATCCTGTTCCTGGTCGACCGCAATGCGCTCGGGCGGCAGACGCTGGATGCGATGAGCACGACCGACACGGCCGGCTTCCTGAAGTTCGACCAGGTGTTCCCGGTCGCCGATCTCACCAAGAAGTTTCCCGAGGCCACCGACCGTGTCCAGGTCGCCACCGTGCAGGCGATGATCCGCCGCGTCTTCGACGACCCCGACGTCACCAGGCCGACGCCCGGCACCTATGACCTCATCATCGTCGACGAGGCGCATCGCGGCTATACGCTCGATGCCGAGCTGCGCGAGGACGATCTCGGCTTCCGCAATCTCGAGGACTATCTATCCGCCTATCGCCGCGTGCTCGACTATTTCGACGCGACCAAGATCGCTCTGACCGCGACGCCGGCATTGCACACCCGCGAGATCTTCGGCGCGGCCGTGTTCCACTACGGCTACCGGCAGGCCGTCATCGACGGCTACCTGATCGACCACCGGCCGCCGCGGCGCATCACCACGGCGCTGAGCCAGACCGGCATCAGCTTCGAGGCCGGCGAGGACGTCAACATCATCGATCCCCGCACCGGCCAGATCGACCTGTTCAATCTCGACGACCAGGTCAATTTCGAGGTCGCCGAGTTCAACAAGAAGGTGCTGACCCGCCCCTTCAACCGGGCTGTCGCCGATGCGATTGCGCGCGAATGTCCGCCGAGCGAGCGCGGCAAGACGCTGATCTTCGCCAGCCGCGACGATCACGCCGACACGCTGGTCAAGGCGCTTCAGGATGCGCTGGCCGAGGAATACGGCCCGCAGCCGCACGATCTGGTCGAGAAGATCACCGGACGCATCGACAAGCCGCTGGACCGCATCAAGGCGTTCAAGAACGATCCCCGGCCGAAATACGTCGTCACCGTCGACCTGCTCACCACCGGCATCGACGTGCCCGCCATCACCAACCTCGTGTTCGTCCGCCGCGTCAACAGCCGCATCCTCTACGACCAGATGATCGGCCGCGCCACGCGGCGCTGCGACGAGATCGGCAAGGAGTATTTCCGCATCTTCGACGCGGTCGACATCTACGCCAACCTCCAGGATTTCAGCGACATGCGGCCGGTGGTGGTCAACCCCGCGCTGTCGTTCGCAACCCTCGTCGGCGACCTCGAACGTGCCGCGACCGAGGAGGACCGCGCCTTCGTCCGCGACCAGATCGTGGTCAAGCTGCGCCAGCGGCTGAAATACATCGAAGGTCCTGAGCGAGAGACCCTGGAGACCGTGCTCGGCCCGCTGGCCGCGCTGCCCGACCGGCTGCGCGACGCGCCGCCGGGCGAGACGCTGGCGCTGTTCAGGCAGCACCCGCTGCTCGCCGGAATTCTCGACAATTCCAGCCCGAACCGCCCGCGCGACGGCACTTACATTTCCGAGCATCCGGACGAGCTGGTCAGCGTCGAGGACGATTTCGGCGGCCGCGCCAGCCCGGCCGACTATATCGAGAGTTTCGAGACCTTCGTGAAGGCCAACATGAACGTGGCGCCGGCGCTGATCGCCGCAACCCAGAAGCCGCGCGAGCTGACCCGCAAGGAGCTGAAGGAACTCGCCGTCCTGCTCGACGCCAACGGCTTCTCCGAAGCCAATCTGCGCCAGGCCTATGGCCGGGCGCGCAACGCCGACATCGCCGCCCACATCATCGGCTTCGTGCGCCAGGCCGCGCTCGGCGATCCCCTGGTGCCCTACGCCACCCGCGTCGAGAACGGCGTTCAGCGCATTCTCGCCAGCCGGCCCTGGACGGCGACGCAAAGGCGCTGGCTCGAGCGGATCGGCCGTTCGCTGAAGGCGCAGCCGGTCGGCGACCCCGCCCTCCTCGCCGATCCGCTGTTTGCACAGCATGGTGGCTTCGAGGTGATTGATCAGGCCTTCGATCACGGGCTAGGTGACATCCTGAAGGACCTCAACGGCGCGATCTGGGACCACCACGTCGCCTGAGATGGAACGGACATGAATCCAGCAACCGATCTCGTCAACAAGCTGTGGCGGCTATGCGCGATGCTGCGCAAGGACGGCGTCACCTACCAGCAATACGTCACCGAGCTGACCTATCTCCTGTTCCTGAAGATGGCCTCGGAGCAGAAGGACGAGAGCCGCATCCCGGAACAATATCGCTGGGGCGCGCTGAAGTCGGCGCCGGAGACCGAGGTGCTCCAGCGCTACCGGCAGGCGCTGATCGATCTCGGCGACCCGAAGAATGGGGCCGACCTCTCCGTGGTTGCCATCTTCCAGAACGCCGCAACAGTCATACGCGAGCCGGTCAATCTGCGCCGGCTGATTGACGCCATCGACGGCCTGCACTGGTTCAGCAAGGAACGCGATGCCTTCGGCGACACCTATGAGGGCCTGCTCCAGAAGATGGCCGAGGAGACCAAGCGCGGCGCCGGCCAGTATTTCACCCCGCGCGTGCTGATCGAGGTGATGGTCCGGCTGATGCAGCCGCAGATCGGGGAAGTGATCCAGGACCCGGCCGCCGGCACCGGCGGCTTCCTGATTGCCGCTGATCACATGATGCGTGCAGCCAACGACGACTATCACGACTTGGCGGATAACCCACGCAAGGCAGCGTTCCAGCTCCGCCAGGCGCTGCGCGGCATCGAGAACGTGCAGGATACTTACCGCCTGCTGTTGATGAATCTTCATCTGCACAAGATCGATCCGGAGTATCTCGCTCTCGGAGACACGCTGTCGCCGCGGGGCGCAGAGCCGCAATTCAAGAACGCCGACCTGATCCTGACCAATCCGCCATTCGGCCCGGCCGGCGGCCCGCCGACGCGCGACGACCTCACCATCACCGACCGTGTCTCGTCCTACCAGCTCCCCTTCGTCGAGCACTGCATCCGCGCGCTCAAGCCCGGCGGCCGCGCGGCGATCGTCGTGCCCGACAACGTGCTGTTCGACGACGGCAAGGGCAAGCAGCTCCGCCAGCGCCTGATGAACTGGTGCGATCTGCACACCATCCTGCGGCTGCCGACCGGCATTTTCTACGCGCAGGGCGTCAAAACCAACGTGCTATTTTTCGCCCGGAGCACGGAGGAGGCTCCTGCGAAAGATGCCACAGAGGCGGTCTGGATCTACGACATGCGCTCCAGCGCGCCGGCCTATGGCAAGACCAATCCACTGAAGCTGTCGGATTTCGGCGATTTCGTCGCCTCGTTTGGTGACGATGCTTACGGTCGCGCCAAGCGGAAAGATCAGGGCGAACAGGGGCGTTTCCGCCGTTTCACGCGTGCCGAGATCGCAGGGCGTGGCGATAATCTCGATATCACTTGGTTGAAGGACGAGAGCGGTGCTGCCGAGGACGGGCTCGAAGCACCGGAGGATATTGCGGCAGCAATCGAAGTTCATTTATCGGCCGCACTGGAGGAGATCAAAGCGCTATCGGAGCAACTGAGCATTGAGGCGACCTTGTCCACCGACGTTGAGGAGGCGGCGGAGTGACTTTGCCGATTGGGTGGGCTCGATCGACGATCTCCGCGTTCGCCGATACAAAACTTGGAAAAATGTTGGATGCAGCAAAGAACAAAGGAGAGTCGGTTCCGTACCTGCGAAATATTAATGTTCGTTGGGGAGCGTTTGATCTATCTGATCTCTTGGAAATGCGAGCATCACCGACAGAGTTGTCTGATCTAGAAATCAGAAATGGTGACATTTTTATCTGCGAGGGCGGAGAACCCGGCCGATGCGCCGTGTGGCATCAAGGCAAGCGCAAGCTGATCTTTCAGAAGGCACTTCACAGGGTGCGCGTTCTTGACGAGATACAGCCGGACTATGTTGCTAACTATATTCGACACTTCGCAGTCAAACACAAATTTTCAGAATTCTTGACAGGAACAACAATCAAGCACCTACCGCAGGTGGCGCTTCAACGAATAGCTGTGGAATTGCCTCCTGCGGCCGAACAGCGCCGCATCGTCGCCAAGCTGGATGCGCTGTTCGCGCGCTTGGCCCGCGCGCGGGCGGAGCTGGATCGGGTGCCGAAACTTCTCGAACGTCAGAAGACCTCCATCTTGCGCTCTGGTGTTACAGGAAGGTTCACCGCGGACTGGCGAAGCGACAACGCTGGCTTCGATTCGACAGAACAGATGCTCCGTGATGTTCCTGCTCCGCAGCAAGGCCGCGGCGGACGCGATGCGACCGACAAGATCATTCCCGGCACGGCCGGATTGTCAGTCAATGATCCCGGCACCTCCCTTCCGGAAGGCTGGAAATGGGTGTCACTTTTGCGGGTCGCAAAGCAGGAAACCGGACACACACCGAGCCGATCCGAGCCGTCCTATTGGGACGGGGGTATAGCCTGGATCGGCATTCGCGATGCAGGCGCTCATCACGGCCGGCATATCGAATCAACGATACAAACGATCTCACAGGCCGGCTTGAACAATTCGTCGGCGCGCCTGCTTCCGCCGGGCACCGTTTGCTTGTCGCGAACGGCATCGGTTGGATATGTGACAATCATGGCAAAGAGCATGGCCACCAGCCAGGATTTCGCGACCTGGACCTGCACTGAGGCGTTGCTGCCCGACTATCTGATGTACGCCCTGATGGCCGAAGGCGAAGACATCCGCCGTTTCGGAATGGGATCGACTCACACAACGATCTATTTCCCCGAGATACGGGCCTTCCACATTGCGCTTCCTCCAATCGAGGAACAGAAGGAAATCGTTGCACGGATCAAGAAAGCGCTCTCACATGCCGACCGCCTCGAAGCCGAAGTGGCGCGCGCCCGCGCGCTGCTCGACCGGCTGGAGGCGGCGATCCTGACCAAGGCGTTCAAGGGCGAGCTGGTGCCGCAGGACCCGAACGACGAGCCCGCCAGCGTCCTGCTGGAGCGTATCCGCGCGCAGCGCGCGGCGGCGGCGACAGAGCCCCGGCAGCCACGCGGCCGCCGCGCAGTGGCCTCCCGTTCTGCGAAGGCTTGAGAAACTTGCCATGCGCTCCTATTCGATCAAGAGGCTTCGCGAAGCCATCGAGAACCTGAAAGGAACCGCGCGGCAGACGAACCGCGAGTTCGGAAGCACCGACCGTGAGCTCCGGGAAAGCTGGCTCGGCTGGCTGGATGGCTATGACGGGCCCGGCTATTACAACCGCTCGGACTGGGACCGTGACGCGCGCTTCGTCTATCAACACCTGAACAGCGGCCCCGCCATCATCTGGCTGAACGAAGCGGCTGGCGTCGACCCGGAGCTGATCGAACAGGCGCTACGCGCTATCCGCCCCGGCGCCGATCATCCACAAATGCTGGCGAAGATTGTCCGCCAGATCCTGCCTTGGGAGCGGCTGGCCTGGTTGCTGTTCGAGTTCCGATCGTTCGAGATCCCCGAGTTGCTTCGCGCCGTCAAACGGCTGCCAGCGACGACGCCGCAATCTGACAAGCTGTCGAAGGGCGGTTACGAGACGCACAGGGATCACTGGATTGGATGGCTGAAGGAGTACGATGGCCCGGGCTATTATGGCCGCGCCAATTGGGACGTCGATGCACGGTCCGTCTACCAGCGACTGAACAACGGCAATATCATTGTCTGGCTCAACGAGGCGGCCGGCGAAGATCCAGAAATCGTTCGCTTAGCGATCGCGCGGATGGAGCGCGCCGGGACGCGCAAGCAGACGCGGGCCTCGGCTGCGCGGTCCGTGCTACCGTGGGAACGAGCGTCCATGCTGCTTTTCGGTTCGTGACGATCGCGCCCGTTTGCCTTGGCGTCGTCTACCTTGGTCATTGGAGGGAGCTAGATCCGCAAGCGGCAAGGCCGCACGTATATGATGGTGGGCACGGCGCGCGTTGCATCGCGGATCAAACCAAATGCGTCGGACGCGCGCCTTTGCCCACCCTACGCACTTCGTCGAAGGCGTTGGCGAGGAGCTCCGCTGTGATCTCCACCCACCGCTGTCATCCCGGACAAGCTGCGACGCGCGCCAGCGCGGCGGGGCGCCGATCCGGGATCCATACGCCGCGGCGGTCGTGGAAGCGATCTCTCTTAACTACACGCCTGCCCCGAACTACTCCCTGTGGTTATGGGTCCCGGCGTTCGCCGGGACGACAGCGGAGGTTACCGACGCCGCTCGGCAGATCACACACTGCTGCAGTTCAAGCGAGCGGGATCGCACACCCGCTCAATGCAGCTCCACCTTCGCCTTCTTCGAGAGGTGGTCGCCGAGGAATCGCACGTCCCAGTTGGTCAGCCGCACGCAGCCATGCGACTCCGACTTGCCGACCTTGGACGGCTCGGCGGTGCCGTGGATGCCGTAGCCGTTGCCGACCGACAGGCCGATCCAATAGGCGCCGACCGGGTTGTTCGGGCCGGGCTTGATGGTGAACGGCTTGCGCGACTTGACGCCCTTGAACTCGTAGTCCGGATTGTAGCGGTAGTTGGGATCGGCATCCCGCGAGGTGACCTTGAAGGTGCCGTCGGGCGTCGGCTTTTCGTCGCTGCCGACCGTGGCGGGAAACACCGCCACCAGATTGCCGTCCTTGTCGAACGCCTGCACCGTGCCGGCGTCCTTGCCGATGTCGAGCCGCGTGATCTCCGGCGCCTTCTCATCCGGCCTCATCACGTTGGCGACGGCGATCTGCTCGCCCTCCTTGTCGAAGCTGGCTTTCGGATTGAGCGCCGACAGCAGCGCTTCGCTCATGTGGAATTTCTCGGCCAGCGCCTCGCGCGGCGAGGTGTAACCGAGCGCCGGGAGGTCCTTCATGTCCTCCATGTGCTGCGGCAGCTTCTTCAGGAACGGCCCTTTCACATCGTCACGGGTGATCGTGTAGGAGACGATCGCCGGCGCCTGGTCGCCGCGCAGCAGCGCCTCCCACAGCTCGGGCGTCAGCTTCGCATCACCGGCAAGCTCCTTGGCGCGCGCGAACGCGGCGAGCGCCTTGCGCGCATTGTCGCCAAAGCGGCCGTCGATCTCGCCGGGCGAGACATGCGCGCGATCGAGCAGCACCTGGGCGCGGATCGCCACCGGATCCATCTTCTCCTCGGCCGGCGGCCGCTTGCGCAGCTCGGCGCTGTTGACGGCGTCGGCGGTGAGCTCGGCGGAGACCGCAGGCGTGACGCCGAGGGCGCAGAGCAGAAGCGGTATCCAGAGCCGAAGCATGGTCGTGAGTCCCAAGTGAAAGACGGCTGGCATTCGGCAACGTCAACGGCGACCCGGCCGAGAAGTTCGGCACCGTCGGCTGAACGTCGCGGCATCCTGGCGCGACTACCAGGGACGCGGGTCGGCTGGCCCGGCGGCGGCGCGTCTGCTATTCCGGCGACAGCCGTGCAATGAATTGGGTTCGCGAGGATCGGTTTCGGATGGGACATGCCGCAATTGCCGCCACGATGCGCCGGATGCCGATGCTCGCCGCCGCCGGCCTGCTGGCGATGATCCAGGCTGCGGCAGCCGATGACGGCGCACCGAAGGGCGCCGCGGTCAGCGTGCTCAAGGCGACCAAGGCCTGCTTCGACAACACGGTCGAGGTGTCCGGCATGGTGCTGGCGCGCGACGAGACCGCCGTCAGGCCAGATCGTCCCGGCCTGAAGGTCGCGGAGGTGCTGGTCGATGCCGGCGACACGGTCACGGCCGGACAGAACCTGGCGCGGCTGACGCCGCCGGAGGGCGGCACGATCATGATCCAGGCGCCGGTCGCTGGCACCATCCTGTCATCGAGCGCCACCATCGGGGCGTTCGCCTCCGGTCGCGGCGAGGCGCTGTTCTCGATTCTCGCCCGCAACGAATATGATCTCGTCGGCCTGGTGCCATCAGCCCAGCTCGGCAAGCTCGCGGTCAACCAGACGGCGCGGATCCGCATCGTCGGGGCCGGCGAGGTCGAGGGCAAGATCCGAAGGGTGGCGCCGACCGTCGAGCCGAACAGCCAGCTCGGCCAGGCCTTCATCGGCATCACCGGCACGGCGCGGTTGCTGGTCAATTCGTTCGGCCGCGCCGTGATCAAGATCGGCCAGAGCTGCGGCGTCGCGGTGCCGCTGACCGCCGTGCTGTACGATCCCGACGGCACGGTGGTGCAGGTGGTCCGGGCTCAGCGGATCGAGACCAAGCGGGTCGAGATCGGCCTGATGGCCGGCGGCCAGGTCGAGATCCGCGACGGCCTCGCCGAGGGCGACGTCGTCGTCACCCGCGCCGGCGCGCTGCTGCGCGAGGGCGACCCGGTCCGGCCGGTGATGGCGAGCAATTGAAAGACGCGACGCCGCAGGAGTCTGAGGGGCACGCGGCCCCACCCTTCCCTGGAGGGGGAGGGTCGTCGCGCGGCGCGCCAGCGTCGTGCGGCGGGGTGGGGTGGAGCCAGGGATGACGGTGCAAGTGGAGAGATCACCCCACCCCGCCCCACGGTTCGCTTCGCTCGCCGTGAGGCGACCCTCCCCCTCCAGGGGAGGGTGGGAGGCCGCCGAGAGGGCGGAGCATCTCAGGCGCGGGACAGGCTAAGCTCAGCTGCCGGCGTTGGCGACGTCGGCGCTGAAGCGGATGTCCTCGACCAGCGAGGATGACACGGTCGGCACCTGCTCGCCGTCGGAGCTGCGGGCGATGGCGTTGCGGGTCTTGTTGAACACGGTCTCGGCGCTCGGGCTCTTGCCGAGCTGGTTCAGCAGCTCGGTGACCAGCACGCTGTTCTGGCCCTTCGGATCGTCCAGCACCTTGCCCGGCGTCGCCGACGACAGGATCAGGGCGTTGGCCGGCGCATTGATCGGCGCCAGGCCGTGCGAATAGGCGCGGAAGCGGCGCTCATAGGGATTGCGGCGGGCGGCGTCGATCACCACCAGCTTGGCGCGCGCACCCTGCTCGCGGACGGTGTCGAGCAGGCGCTCGATGCTGGTGCCGTCGCGGCGCACGTCGGCTTCCCGCCAGATCTTGGCGTCGACCGGGATCATGTAGCTCTCGCGTCCGGCCTGGATGGCGTAGCCGCCGAAGAACAGCATCACGACCGAGTCGGGCTTGATCCTGGCCTTCAGGCGCTCGACCGCGCGGGCCATGTCGTCCTTGTTGGCATCCTCAACGACATCGACGTCGAAGCCGTCGCGGCGCAGCGCGCCGGTCAGCGCACGGGCATCGTTGATCGGCTGGACGAGCGGCGCGTTCGCGTCGGGATAGTGACCATTGCCGATCACGAGCGCGAGGCGCGCGCCGTTGCCGGTCGCCACGCTGCTCTGCTCGGAGGCCGCCGCCTTGGGCGCCTCGAGCGAACGCTTGTTCAGGGCAGCATGCGCGCCGATCGCGAGCGACACCGTGCAGAGAAGCGCGGCGGCGATCACGGCCGATCGGCGGGAAAGAGAAGGCTGCCTTGCGGTCATCACGTCAATCCTGGTCCGAGCCTGCCCATCGATGCCAAAGGGGTGCACCCTTTGGTCGCGCTGGCGCCTCTGAGGTTTGAGGGGTTGCGAGACGATGTGTCGTCTCAATGCGCGCAAATTGCGGCGCCGCAACGAAGAAAGGCTTAACCCGAACCCGCGTCCCAAGCAACATCGGAACACCATTGACTTTTCAAGCACTTGAAGAGAAACGCAAATTTAACCATGACGGCGATCTCCAAACGGCCCCGGACGGACCGCCGGGAGACCACATTGCCGCCAAATCCGCCTCCCGCGCCGTGACCGCCGTCACGTTGTCTTTGGCCGTCCAGCGTGTCAGTTTGCCCAATGCATGCGCGTGACGCACCGTTTGCCGGGCGTCTCGAGCAACGCATGCCGCTCGTCCTGCCTTCGACAACCCGCGAGTCCTCGCTTGAGTTTCCAGTATTTCGCCGGCGCGGCCTGTCGCGCACTGACGGCCCGGAAGGATGGGCCCTCGCTGTACGAGGTCTGCGATCCCATCCTGCGCCGGCCCGGCAGCGGCGACCCGCATCTGTCGAAATTCTACCGGACCGCGCTCGGGAACCCGGCGCTGCGCGCATTGCTGCGCCGGGCCGGCCTGCCCGAGTTGAACGATCCCGCTGTTCTCAATGCGCTGCGCGACGCGCTGGTCCTTGCCCGCGACAATCCGACGCCGGACTGGGAGCAGGTCGGCCGCCCCGTCGCCGATCTGGTCGACAGCGTCGCCTTGCACCACCCTGCCCCGCCGCGCCGGACTGCGGCGGCGGCCATGCCGCCGGCCGGCGAGGTCGATCGCGTGATCCGGGCCTGTGGCGCCGATCTGCTCGGCTCGTTCAGCCGCAATGGCTTCATCCCGACCTATGCCGCCTTCAACCTGATCGGCGATCCCGACATGAAGGGCCGCGAGGTCAAGATGGCGCTGCAGGGGCTCGACGCCCGCGGCTACAAGAACTCGACCTTGCTGTTCAACCTCGCCCGCGTCTTCATCGCGCGATCGCCGGCGGCCGCGGTGATCAATCCGCCGTGGCGCGGCATCGCCGAGCCGATGTGGGAGCCGGTGCAGATCCGCCACCGCTCGGCCTATTACGACGCGTTCTTCACCGAGGCGCTGCTGAGCTATCTGGAGACGGGCCTCGCGTCATCGGAGCAGACAAGCGCGGCGCGCAGCGCCATCGCCGCCATGGTCGAGTTCTGCCTGACCATCAGCCGCGAGGAGGTGCGCGGCGCCGACGGCAAGAGCTACAATGTCGTCACCGCGCTGGCGCCGCCGCCGCATCCGCGCTTCTCGCGCTTCTTCACCCAGATCAAGCAGGACCTCGGCTTCGGCATCTACGTGCCGGATTGCGACACCACGGCGTGCTCGTTCTCGGCGGCGACGCAGGCCGGCTCGGACGATCCGATGTTGAGCCAGCCGCTGCTGGATTTCTATGCGGGCTACCAGGTGCGCGCCGGCGGCAACGAGCCGCGCGTGACGGTGCCGATCAACGACAACATCGACTATGAAGGCGGTGTCGCGACCTGGATCGACAGCCTGGCCGGCGAGCGGCCCTACGGCAATGATCTCGATCCGACGTTGAACCTCGACGTGCTCGAGGTATCGTTCCGCAATCTCGGGCGCTGGCAGATCCTGGAGACGCAAGCCCGGCTCGACGTCGTCAGGCGGATCGTCGGCTTCCAGCAGCGGCTGGTGCTGAGCGGGGCCTTCGCCGACCCCCGCTCGCACATCTATTATCTGCCGGAGCTGTACTGCGCCTATTTCGGCCGCTGCTACCACGCCTTCATGGCGCTGCCGCCGGCGGCGCGGCAGGCGATCGATCCCGACGGCGCGTTCGAGCTCATTCGCCTGCGCGTGCTCGCCTATGTCGAGGACGAGCTGATCGGCCGCGAGATGAACCCGTTCGACGCCGCGCTGGCGCTGATCGCGCTCGGCCATCTCGGCGGCGCTGCGGCGAGCTTCGCGCCCGCAGTGCATTGCATCGTGACGTCGTTCGGCGAGGGTGGCCGGCGGCATCCGTACCGCGCCTATGAGTGGAACAAGATGAAGACCCCGACCCGCATCCTCGTCGGCGGCCCCGAGGTCACCTCGGCCTTCGTGCTGATGGGCCTGGCGCTGGCAAAGCGGGTGGCGGTGAACTGATCGAGCGATATGTCAGCGGCCCCGGCGGTGCACTCCCCTCCCCCTTGCGGGGAGGGGAGCACAGCGACGCCCTGGCAATAGCTCGGCTCCTCCTTTCAGCCGCCATCGCGCGAAGTTGAGCGGCTCAGCCAATCACGGCGCTGGAACCGCGGGCCGATCCGCCGCACAATTGCTCCAGCCTTCCCATCCCCAAGGACGACCCGCGCCCGTTGATGTCGATGAAACCAGCTCTGCTCGCGCTCCTCCTGCTGCTGCCCTCCGTCGCGTCCGCGGCCGACATCACAGGGATTCCCAAGATCCGTGAGGGCGATGGGATCACGATCGGGACCACCCGCATCCGGCTCGGCGGCATCGACGCGCCCTCCGTGGATCAGCTCTGCCTCAACAAGAACGGCGAGCGCTGGACCTGCGGCGTGGCGGCGCGTGACGAGCTGATCAAGTACGTCGACGGCAAGAGCTGGACCTGCCATCCGCGCTCGATCGACCGCCGCGGCCGCCAGGTCGCGCGCTGCGACGTCGATGGCGAGGACATCCAGAAATGGCTGGTGCGCAGCGGCTGGGCGCTGGCCTATCGCACCCTCTCGCATGACTACGAGCCCGACGAGGCGGAGGCGCGCGCAGCCAAGGCCGGCATGTGGCAGGGCGCGTTCATCGCGCCATGGGACTGGCGCGTGCGCAACAAGAAGACTGCGATCCTCGGGGCCACCAACCCGCCGGAGGGCGCGCGCAAAATCCTGCTCGCCTCGGCCTCGGGCCCGGTCGCGCCCTCGCCGGACTGCACCATCAAGGGCAATGTCAACGGCGCCGGCGAGTGCATCTATCACACGCCGCAGAGCCGCTGGTACGCGCAGATCAAGATGCACGTCGCCAAGGGCACCCGCTGGTTCTGCTCGGTCGAGGAGGCGGAGGCCGCCGGCTGCCGCGAAACGAGGCGCTGACGGCCCGACCCGCCGGCCTGCCGGGGGCATGCCAGCCCCCCGGCTTCTCCGGCTTTTCTTAATGCGCCGCGCCACGTAAAACGCCCATGGGCCGGCCGTGTGCGAGAGCCCGTCACCACCCTCAACCGCCAAACCACATCGCCGAGGACACTGACAATGACCGTTCGCGCGGGCCGGGAGTTTCTGGCCATCCCGGGACCCACCACGATGCCCGACGAGGTGCTGCAGGCGATGCACCGCCCGGCGCTCGACATCTACTCCAAGCAGATGGTCGAGCTGACCGACGGCATCATGTCCGATCTCGGCCGGCTGTTCGCCACCAAGGGCAAGACCTACATCTACATCGCCAACGGTCACGGCGCCTGGGAGGCGGTGCTCTCCAACGTGCTGGCGCGCGGCGACAAGGTGCTGGTGCTGGAGAGCGGCCGCTTCGCGATCGGCTGGGGCAATGCGGCGCGCGCGATGGGCGCCGAGGTCGAAGTGCTCCGCGGCGACTGGCGCCGCGCGGTGCGGCCGGCCGAGGTCGAGGCGCGGCTGCGCGCCGACAAGGAGCACAGCATCAAGGCGATCGTGGTGGCGCAGATCGATACGGCGTCCGGCGTCGTCAACGACGTCGAGGCGATCGGCCGCGCCATCAAGGCCGCGGGCCACCCGGCACTCTACATGGTCGACACCGTGGCCTCGCTCGGCTGCATGCCGTTCGAGATGGATGCCTGGGGCATCGACGTCGCGATGTCCGGCTCGCAGAAAGGCCTGATGACGCCGCCGGGTCTCGGCTTCGTCGCCGCCAATGACCGCGCACTCGAGGCGCACAAGCGCGCCAACATGCGCACGCCCTATTGGGACTGGAGCGAGCGCGAGGGCACCGAGCACTATCGCAAATATGGCGGCACCGCGCCGGTGCATCTGCTGTTCGCACTGCGCCAGGCCATGGACATGCTGTTCGCCGAAGGGCTGCCGCACGCCTTCCGCCGCCATGAGCTGTTGGCCGAGGCCGTACGCCGCGCGGTGGCGAAGTGGAGCGAGGGCCAGGTGATCGGCTTCAACATCGCAGACGCCGCCGAGCGCTCCAACACCGTGACCACTGTGCTGGTCGGCGAAGGTTATGATCCGGCCGTGTTGCAGACCTACTGCAAGGAGCAGTGCGGCGTCGTGCTCGGCACCGGGATCGGCGATCTCCAGGGCCAGGCGTTCCGCATCGCCCATATGGGCCATGTCAACGCGCCGATGGTGCTGGGCACGCTCGGCGTGATCGAAATGGCGCTGGTGGCGTTGAAGATTCCGCACGGCCGCGGCGGCCTCGACGCCGCGATCCAATGGCTCGGCGAGAGCGTGACCCCGTAAAGGACGACATGACCGACTTGAGCACCAAGGCGCCGGTGGCGCCGCGCCATCCGCACAGCTTCACCCGTCACGGCATCACCGTAAGCGACGACTATGCGTGGCTGAAAGACGCGCGCTGGCAGGAGGTGCTGCACGATCCGTCGCTGCTGGATGCTGATATCCGCGCCTATCTCGAGGCCGAGAACGCCTATGCGGAATCCGTGCTCGGCCACACCTCACCGCTGCAGAAGAAGCTCGTCGCGGAGATGCGCGGCCGCATCAAGGAGGACGATTCCTCGGTGCCGTCGCCGGACGGGCCCTACGCCTATTTCCGCAAGTATCGCGAGGGCGGCCAGCACGAGCTGTTCTGCCGGACGCCGCGCAACGGCGGGGCGGAGACGATTGGGCTCGATGGCGATGCGCTGGCGCGAGGCCACGACTATTTCAAGTTCGGCGGCAGCCGACATTCGCACGACCACAAGCGCGTCGCCTGGAGCGCCGACACCAAGGGCTCGGAATATTTCACCATCCGCGTCCGCGACTGGGATAGCGGCAACGATCTCGACGACGTGATCGAGGAGACCGACGGCGGCGCGGTGTGGTCACGCGACTGCACGAGCTTCTTCTACGTCAAGCTCGACGACAATCACCGCCCGATGCAGGTGTGGCGGCATAAGCTCGGCACCAGGCAGGCCGATGACGCGCTGGTGTACGAGGAGAAGGACACCGGCTGGTTCACCCATGTGCACGAGTCGACGTCGGGCCGGTTCTGCGTCATCGCCGGCGGCGACCACGAGACGTCAGAACAACGGTTGATCGATCTCGATGCTCCCGAGGCGCCGCCGCGCCTCGTGGCCGCGCGCGAGAACGGCGTGCAATATTCGATCGCCGACCGCGGCGATGAGCTGTTCATCCTGACCAATGCCGACGGCGCCATCGACTTCAAGATCGTCACCGCGCCGCTGTCCGCGCCCGAGCGCGCCAACTGGCGCGACCTCATTCCGCACCGCGCCGGCATCTACGTGCTCGACCACGATCTGTATGCCGGGCACCTGGTGCGGCTGGAGCGCGCCAATGCGCTGCCGTCGATCGTCATCCGCGATCTCGCATCCGGCGAGGAGCACGCGATCGCCTTCGACGAAGGCGCCTATTCGCTCGACGCGATGGGCTCCTACGAGTTCGACACCACCAATCTGCGCTTTGCCTATTCGTCGATGACGACGCCGTCGGAGGTGTGGGACTACGACATGGTGACGCGCGCGAAGACCTTGCGCAAGCGCCAGGAGATTCCGTCCGGGCACAATCCGGCCGACTACGTCACCACGCGCATCATGGCCAAGGCGGAGGACGGCGCCGAGGTGCCGGTGTCGCTGCTGCACCGGCGCGACCTCAACGCCGATGGCTCGGCGCCGCTGCTGCTCTATGGCTACGGCTCCTATGGCCATGCGATGCCGGCCTCGTTCTCGGCCAACCGGCTGTCGCTGGTCGACCGCGGCTTCGTCTACGCCATCGCCCATATCCGCGGCGGCACCGACAAGGGCTGGGGCTGGTATCTCGACGGCAAGCGCGAGAAGAAGACCAACAGTTTCGACGACTTCGCGGCCTGTGCACGGGCGCTGATCGCGGCGAACTACACCAGCGCCAGGCGCATCGTCGGCCATGGCGGCAGCGCCGGTGGCATGCTGATGGGCGCGGTCGCCAACCGCGCGGGCGAGCTGTTCGCCGGCATCGTCGCCGAGGTGCCGTTCGTCGACGTGCTGAACACGATGCTCGACGATACCCTGCCGCTGACGCCGCCGGAATGGCCCGAATGGGGCAACCCGATCGAGAGCGAGAAGGATTTCCGCACCATCCTGTCCTACTCGCCCTACGACAACGTCGCCGCCAAGGAGTATCCCGCGATCCTCGCGATGGCCGGACTGACCGACCCGCGCGTCACCTATTGGGAGCCTGCAAAGTGGATCGCGCGGCTGCGCGCGACGATGACCGGCGGCGGGCCGGTCCTCCTGCGCACCAACATGGGCGCCGGCCACGGCGGCGCCTCCGGCCGCTTCAACCGGCTGGACGAGGTCGCGATCGTCTACGCGTTCGCGCTATGGGCGGTGGGTCTGGCAGATCGGAGCGTTTGAGCCATGATCGCGCCTGAACACCAATGTCGTCCCTGCGAACGCAGGGACCCATAACCACCGGCGGCAATTGTTGAGCGCGCTGGAGCTACGTCCCTCGTCATCACAACCGCCTGTGGTTATGGGTCCCGGCTCAAGGCCGGGACGACAGCGGAGTATGGGGCCAATCTCGCCTCGCAATCGGCGTCGCATCCGCAACGACAGCCGAGGACGTAGCGGCTACCTGTTGTTCTTCGCGCGCCACGCCGCGAAGTCGGCGGGCGTCTGCGGATCCGTCGCCGGATAGAGGCCGAGGATCGAGCGGCCCTTGGCAACTTCCTCGGTAACGAAATCCTCGAACGCGGTCATCTCGAACGTCTCGTCCGCGATCTCGTCGGCGAGATGGGCGGGGATCACGATGACGCCGTCGGAATCGCCGAGGATGACGTCACCGGGAAACACCGGCGCGTCGCCGCAGGCGATCGGGCCGTTGATCTCGATCGCATGATGCAGGGTGAGATTGGTCGGCGCGCTCGGACGCTGGTGGAAGGCGGGGATGCCGAGCTTGGCAATGTCGGCGGCGTCACGGAAGCCGCCGTCGGTGACGACGCCGGCGACGCCGCGCTGCTGCAGGCGGCTCACGAGAATTGCGCCGGCCGAAGCGGCGCGCGCGTCCTTGCGGCTGTCCATCACCAGCACGGCGCCGGGCGGGCAATCCTCGACGGCCTTGCGCTGCGGATGGCCGCGGTCGCGAAACACCTCGATGGTGTTGAGATCCTCGCGCGCTGGGATGTAGCGCAAGGTGAAGGCCTCGCCGACCATGGTCGGCTGCGCCGGGCTGAGCGGATGGACGTTCTGGATGCACTGGATGCGCAGGCCGCGCTTGAACAGCGCGGTAGCGACCGTGGCCGTCGAGACGGTCTTGAGCTTGTTGCGGGTGGCGGTGCTGAGTTTGGTCATGTCCTGCTCTCTCCGGTCGTCATTCCGGGGCGCGCGGAGCGCGAGCCCGGAATCCATACTCCCGATCGTGGTTATGGATTCCGGGCTCGCCGCTCCGCGGCGCCCCGGAATGACGGGTGAACTAATAAATCGCTGGCTCGCCGACTGCGGCGCCGAAGCCGGTCTCGAGGAAGTCGAAATCGCAGCCGTCATTGGCCTGCTTGATGTGGCGGGCGAACATCCAGCCATAGCCGCGCTCGAAGCGCGGGGCCGGCGGAGTCCAGGCGGCGCGGCGGCGCGCCAGTTCATCCTCGGGCACGTCGAGATTGATGGTGCGCGCGGCGACGTCCAGCGTGATCAGGTCGCCATTCTTCACCAGCGCCAACGGGCCGCCGACGTAGGACTCGGGCGCGACATGCAGGATGCAGGCGCCATAGCTCGTGCCGCTCATGCGCGCATCCGACAGCCGCACCATGTCGCGGACGCCCTGCTTCACCAGCTTGGTCGGGATCGGCAGCATGCCCCATTCCGGCATGCCCGGCCCGCCCTGCGGGCCGGCATTGCGCAGGATCAGGACGTGATCGGCCGTGACGTCGAGATCTGGATCGTCGATCGCCTTCTTCATCGAGGGATAGTCGTCGAACACCAGCGCCGGGCCGGTGTGCCTGAGGAAGCGCGGATCGCAGGCAGAAGGCTTGATGACGCAGCCGTCCGGCGCAAGGTTGCCCTTGAGCACGGCGAGCGCACCTTCGCGATAGATCGGGTTCGACTGCGGACGGATGACGTCGTCATTGTAGACGCCGGCGCCTGTGATGTTGTCGCCCAGCGTGCGGCCGTTGACGGTCATGCAATCCAGATGGAGATGCTCTTTCATCCTGCTCATCAGGCCGGGCAGCCCGCCCGCGTAGTAGAAATCCTCCATCAGATAGGCGTCGCCGCTCGGCCGGACATTGGCGAGCACCGGCACCTTGCGGCTGGCGGCCTCGAAATCATCAAGGCCGATATCGGCGCCGGCGCGGCGCGCCTGCGCGATCACATGGATGATGGCGTTGGTCGAGCAGCCCATCGCCATGGCGACCGCGATCGCATTCTCGAACGCCTGATGGGTCTGGATCTTCGATGGCGTCAGGTCCTCCCACACCATCTCGACGACGCGGCGGCCGCATTCCGAGCTCATGCGGATGTGCTCGGCATCGGCAGCCGGAATCGACGAGGCGCCGGGCAAGGTCATGCCGATCGCTTCCGCGATCGCGGTCATGGTCGAGGCCGTCCCCATGGTCATGCAGGTGCCGTGGCTGCGGGCGATGCCGGCTTCCATCGCGTTCCAATCAGCGTCCGACAGCTTGCCCGCGCGGCGCTCGTCCCAGTACTTCCAGGCGTCGGAGCCGGAGCCGAGCGTCTTGCCCTTCCAGTTGCCGCGCAGCATCGGCCCGGCCGGGAGATAGATCGCCGGCAGGTTCATGCTGGTGGCGCCGAGCAGCAGCGCCGGCGTGGTCTTGTCGCAGCCGCCCATCAGCACGACGCCATCGACGGGGTGGCCGCGCAAGAGCTCCTCGACATCCATCGCCAGCATGTTGCGATAGAGCATCGTGGTCGGCTTCAACAGCGACTCCGACAGCGACAGCGCAGGCAGCTCGATCGGGAAACCGCCGGCCATCAGCACGCCGCGCTTGACGTCGTCGACGCGCTGCTTGAAGTGCATGTGGCAGGGCTGCGCGTCGGACCAGGTGTTGACGATGGCGATGACCGGACGGCCCTTCCACTCCTCCTGGGCATAGCCCATCTGCATCACCCGCGAGCGGTGGCCGAAGGAACGGAGATCGTCGGGCGCGAACCAGCGCGCGCTGCGCAGCTGATCGGGGCTCTTCTTGTGGCTCATGATTGCGTTCCCCAGGTCAGCACGGTCTTGCGCTCGATGGTGCGGAAGATCAGGTTCTCGACCACGAGACCGATCAGGATCACGGTCAGCAGGCCAGCGAACACCGCGGGGATCTCGAGCAGATTGCGGTTCTCGAAGATGAACCAGCCGAGGCCGCCCTGCCCCGAGGAGACACCGAACACCAGCTCGGCCGCGATCAGGGTGCGCCAGGCGAAGGCCCAGCCGATCTTCAAACCCGTGAGGATGGCGCCGAACGCCGCCGGAATCAGGATTCGGATCACATAGGAGAAGCCGCTGAGACCGTAGTTGCGCCCGACCATGCGCAGCGTGTTCGAGACGCTTTTGAAGCCGGAATGGGTGTTGAGCGCGACGGGCCACAGCACCGAATGGATCAGCACGAAGACGAGACTGCCGCTGCCGAGCCCGAACCAGATCAGCGCCAGCGGCAGCAGCGCGATCGCCGGCAAGGGATTGAACATCGCCGTGATCGTCTCGAGGAAATCGGTGCCGATGCGGGTCGAGATCGCGAGCACAGTCAGGATCGCCGCGAGAACGATGCCTGCGGCATAGCCCATGAACAGCACCTTCAGCGAGGTCCAGACGCGCATCGGGATGGTGCCGTCGCGGACCTTCTCCCACAGCGCCGCGATGGTGTCGGAGAAGGTCGGGAACAGCAGGGGATTGTCGAGATAGCTGCCATAGGCCTGCCAGATCGCGGCGAGCAAGACAATGATCAGGCTCTTGCGCACGAAGCCGTCGTTCCACAGCAGCTCGAGCACGCCGAGCTTGCGCGCGACATCTGCAGGCGCGGCGCTCGCGGCCGACGTATCGCGCAGGATGATCTTGGCTTCAGCCATGGGCGCCGTCCTCAATGCGTCGTTGCAGGTTCGGAGAACAAAAGATCATGGATCTGCTTCTCCAGGCGCGCCGCGCTGCCGTCCTCGGCCGAGACCTTGTCGACGTCGACCACCTCGGCCTTGACGCGGCCGGGATGCGGCGACAGCAGCAGAATGCGGTTGCCGATCTTGATGGCTTCGGCGATCGAATGCGTCACGAACAAGACGGTGAATTTCGTCTCGTTCCACAACTGCAGCAGCTCGTCCTGGCAGGTGCGCCGCGTCAGCGCATCGAGCGCGGCGAACGGCTCGTCCATCAGCAGGATGTCCGGCTCCATCGCCATGCCCCGGGCGATCGCGACGCGCTGCTTCATGCCGCCCGACAGCGTGTGCGGATAGGCATCGACAACGCGCGTCAGCCCGACCTTCTCGATATAGGTGCGGGCGCGGCTCTCGGCCTCCTTGCGCGGCATGCGCCGCGCCGTCAGCAGCGGGAACATCACGTTGGCGAGCACGGTCTTCCACGGCAGCAGCTGGTCGAACTCCTGGAAGATCATCATGCGATCGGCGCCAGGACCGGTGATCTCGCGGCCGTTGATGCGCATCCGGCCCTCGCTCGGCTTGATGTAGCCACCGACCGCCTTCAGCAAGGTCGACTTGCCGCAACCGGACGGTCCCAGCAGCACGAAGCGATCGGAGCGGTCGACGGAGAAGCCGACCCGCTCCGTCGCGGTGATCACCGCGCTGGAGGTCTTGTAGCGCAGGGTGACGCCATCGACGTCGAGCAGCGCGGACATCAGTTGCCCTTCAGATCATGCGCGACCGGCAGATAATAGTCGGTCCAGGCCTTGGGCTGGGTCTTGATGGTGCCGATCTTGGCGAGATGGGCCGCGAACTTCATGGTGCCCTGCGGCTCCAGATTCCATTCCATCATGCCGGGCTCCTTGAGCCAGGCGAGCAGGTCATCGACCGAGGTCTTGTCGCCGGTGATCTCCTTGTAGATCTCGACCGCCGTCCTGGTATCGCTGCGGATCAGGTCCTGCGCTTCCTTGGTCGCATCGCGCACCGCCTGGATGATCTTCGGATTGGCGTCGGCGAACTTCGTGGTGGTGAAGAACTGCGCCTGGCTCAGCGGTCCGCCCATGACGTCGGGCGAATTCATCACGACATGCGCGCCGGGCACGTTCTTCAATTCGAGGAACGTGTAGGGCGGGATCGAGAAATGATTGTGCACCTCGTGCTGCGGGTTCGACAGCGCCGTATAGGCGTCGGGGTGACCGAGCTGCACGGTGTTGGCGTCGAGCTTGTTCCACTGATCGGCGCCGAACGCCTCGGCGGCCGCGATCTGCAGCACGATGGCCTGGGTCGAGACCTTGACGGTCGGCACGGCGATCTTGTCACTGGGACCGAAGTCCTTGATCGACTTGATGTTGGGATCGCGGCTGATCAGGGTCATCGGCTGCGCCGAGGTGGCGACGATGCCCTTCACGCCACCGCGGGTACGATCCCACAACAGCAGCAGATTGCCGGTGCCGGTGTTGAGGATGTCGACGCTGCCCGACAACAGCGCATCGGTCTGCGCGCCGCCGCCGGAGAAGGTCAGCCATTTGGTGGTGACGCCGGGCACGCCGAGCGCGGCCGCATGCTTCTCGATCAGCTTGTTCTTCTCGATGATGTGGCTCGGCATGTAGAAGATGCCAGGCTGGCGCGACAGCGAGATTTCGGTCTTCTGCTGGGCCTGCGCGGCGTCATTCCAGGCCGCCGCGACCAGCAGCGTGGCCAGCAGGCCGGCGGCTCGTGCGGCCGAGCGCGCGAACTTCTCGAACATGGGACATCCCTCCTCGCGTGCCGGCTCCTTCTTGACGGCCAGCGGAGAGATGCACTAATGCATTAGTGCATCTCTGACAAGGGCTGTTCTCCCCCTGCGACATTCGAGCCGGACGTCCCACCAAATGGCATTGCCCGCGACGCCTGCTGCGGTTCTCCCGCCCGAACGGCTCGATCCGAGCCGGCGCGCGGCACCGCAGGTCTTCGAGCGGTTGCGCGACCAGATCATCGCCCTCGCGCTCCCACCGGGAGCGCCATTGTCGCGGCCGGCGCTGCAGGCCGAGTTCGGCCTCAGCTCGACGCCGATCCGCGACGCGCTGATGCGCCTCGCCGAGGAAGGCCTCGTCGACGTGTTCCCGCAGCACGCGACCCTGGTCAGCCGCATCGATGTTGGTCGGGCGCAGCAGGCGCAGTTCCTGCGCCAGGCGCTGGAGCTCGAGATCGTGCGCCTGCTCGCGCTGCGGCCTGCGGCGGCGCCGATCGACGAACTCCATGCTCTGATCGCCCAGCAGCGGCGATTCGCCAGGGACGGCGACTTCGCGTCATTCACGGTGGTCGACAACGCATTCCACGAGCGGCTCTACACCGCCGCGGACAAGCACGAGCTGTGGACCCTGGTGCGCAGCCGCAGCGGTCACATCGACCGGTTGCGCCGGCTGCATCTGCCCTCGCCCGGCAAGGCGCAGACGATCCTGCGCCATCACAAGCAGATCGTCGATGCGATCGCCGCGGGCCGGCCGAACGACGCGCAGACGCATCTGCGCGAGCACCTGACCGGGACGCTGAGCGACCTCGCGACCATTCGCGGCCGCTGGCCGGACTATCTCAGTGGCTAGCAGCCCCGCCCAATCGGAGGACGTGAGCGGTGTCACGCCGCACGCTGGTCCGCACCGTCTGTCGCGCCACCTGGGATCGCAAATCCTCAGACATGTGCTCAAATATTGTGCATTCGGCGCGAGGACGAGGCGATTATGGAGCGCTCCGTGCCATGCAACTACGGCGCGAGCGCCTCGAATGCAGGCCCGGCGCCCGGATAGTCCACCCTTGTCCCGTACAGGACATCGATCACCGCGCCCCATCCTGCATGTGACTTGCCCGGCGAAACGCTTGCGGCGCGCCGCGAATTGGGCAAAACCTTACAACTGACCGTTGGTCTTGCTGCCAGCCAATCGGGAGATGCGGAGCGTGGCGAAGATTCTGGTCGTGGACGACGATCCGCTCATGCAGCTGACAATTCAGCGCGTGCTCGAACGGGCCGGTCACGTCGTCGGCATCGCGGGCGACGGCCAGAAGGCGCTCGTCCGCTTCACGAGCGAGAGCTTTGACTTGGTGATCCTGGACATCTTCATGCCGGGCATGGACGGGCTGGAGGCGATGCGCTTGATCCTCAAGCACACGCCCGGCGTTCCGATCATCATGACCTCGGGACGTGCCCACACCCCGACCTCTGTGATAGAGCCCGATTATCTTACCATGGCCACGAGGCTGGGAGCGGTGTCCGCATTGCCCAAGCCGTTCAAACCGGCAGCCCTCCTGACGATGGTTTCCGAATGCCTGGCATCGGCAGGCGATCGGGCTGCTCGACCCCGGCCAGGCCAAGATGCTGTTCCGAAATCCTGACGGCCGAACCGAAGGGCTCCTACTCAGCGGCGCGCAGCGCGCGAGCGAGGCGCCGCGGTTCGGCGGCCGCCTCACGCTGACGACGCGGCTGGCCATCGCGATGATCCTGCTGGTCGCGATCGCGGTGTTCGCCGTCGGCTGGCTCGGCTATCGCAGCCTCGAGCGGGCGCTGTTGCCGCGCGCGCTCGATCGAATCGAGTCGCATTCGCGCCTGATGGCGACCGAGCTCGAAAACTATGTCGGCAGCGCCCGGAACGACATCAACGGCTATCGCGCCTCTCCGAATCTGGCAACGTTGATACGCACACTGAAGACGGGAGCTCCCGATCCCCGCGAAGGGCTGCCGGCGCAGTCGTGGCGCGAGCGGGTCGCAACGCGCTACTTCGCCGAGCTGCAGGCCAAGCCGACCTACGCGATGATCCGCCTGGTCGGGATCGAGAACGATTATCGCGAGCTGATCCGGGTCGACCGGCTCGGGCCGGGCAACACGGTTCGGATCGTTCCGGAGAACGAGCTGATCACGCGCGGCGAGCGCAACTACATCAAGGAGACGCTGAGCCTGCCGCCCGGCGGCATCCGGCTCTCGCCGATCATTCTCGACGGCAACACGACGGACCCCAAGACAGGCGTGCCGATGCTGTGCGTCGGCACGCCGGTGTTCGCGCCGGACGGCAAGCCGTACGCGATCCTGATGGTCGATCTCGACATGCGCCCGATCTTCGCGCATCTGCGCATGGCGGCCCGCCCGGGCGCGCAGCTCTATGTCGTGAACGCCCGCGGCGACTATCTCTTCCATCCCGAATCAGACCGGGAATTCGCCTCGAAACGCGGCCGATCGACGCGATGGCAGGACGATTTTCCGACGCTCGCAGGCGCGACCGGCACCGCCGAGGGTTTCGCGCAGATCCTGCACGACGAAGCCGATCGTCCCGGCGGTGTCGCCTTCGCCCCGGCGCTGCTCGCGGGACAGGAATGGGTGGCGGTGATCGAGACGATCCCGAACACCGCCTTCATGGCGCCCGCCCTCGCCATCCGCAAGACGGCGATCGAGGTCGGCCTGATCGCGATGCTGTGCGCGGCCGCGCTCGCCTTCGTGGTCGCGCGCTCGCTGACGCGGCCGATCAACCAGCTGACCCAGGCCGTCGAGGGCGTGGGGCGCGGCGAGGCGGTGAATATCCCGCTCGAGGCGGTCGGCGAGACCGGCGTGCTGGCGCGCGCCTTCGCCCGCGTGCTGGACGAGGTTCGCACCAAGACCGCCGAGCTCGAGCGCGAGGTCCAGGAGCATTACCTGACCGAAGCAGCGCGCGACCATTTCGCCGCCCGCGAACGGCTCTACAGTGCCGCGGTGGAATCGTCGAACGACGCGATCGTGACGCTGTCGCTGGACGGCACCATCACCGCCTGGAATCCGGCAGCCGAGGCCATGCTGGGCTACTCCGCCGAGGAGGCCGTGGGCCGCCTTGCGGATTTCCTCGTGCCGCCCGAGCGCATGGCCGAGGCCCAGGACCTTCTGGCGCGCATGGCCCGCGGCGAGCGGATCCAGCATTTCGAGACGGTGCGGATCCGCAAGGACGGTGAGCTGGTCCAGGTCTCGCTCAGCGTCTCGCCGATCAAATCACCGACGGGCCAGATCATCGGCGCCTCCAAGATCGCACGCGACGTCACCGAGAGCCGCCGGACCGAACTGGCGCTGCGCCAGCAGACCGAGGAACGGCGGCGCATCTTCGAGACGTCGCAGGACCTGATCCTCATCACCGACCGCAATGGCATCCTGGTTCAGGTCTCACCGAGCGTGGAGGCGATTCTCGGCTATACGCCGGCGGAGATGATCGGCCGCAGCGGCGCGGATTTCATCCACCCGGACGATCTACCCAAGGCACGCGAGGAGCTTCGCGCCTCGCGCCTAGGCCTTCGGGCGCGCACCTCCGACTGCCGCTACGTCCACAAGGACGGCCGCGTGGTGACGCTGTCCTGGACCTCGAACTGGTCGGAGCCGGTGCAGCGCCACTTCTTCATCGGCCGCGACATGACCGAGAGCCGGCTGGCGCAGGAGACGCTCCGGGAGAGCGAACAGCTCGCCCGCAACATCGTCGAGACCGCGCTCGATGCCTTCGTCCAGGTCGACGACAACGGGGCCATTCTCAACTGGAACTCCCAGGCCGAGAAGATCTTCGGCTGGTCGCGCGCCGAGATCATCGGCAAGGACGTCTTCGACGTGATCACGGTCGGGGACGTCGGCGAGGAGCTGCGCGCCGCGCTCGGCCGCATCCTGATGACCGGACAAGCGAGCGCACTCGGGGTCGGCCGCCGACGCGAGGTCATGGTGAAGCGGCGCGACGGCCGCGAGTTCAAGGCCGAGCTCAGCGTGACCGCGCTGAAGACCCGCAACGGCTTCGTGCTGAACGGCTTCTTCCGCGACCTCACCGACAAGATCGCGACCGAGGAGCGGATCCGCCAGTCCGAGAAGATGGAGGCGATCGGCCAGCTCACCGGCGGCATCGCACACGACTTCAACAACATCCTCACCGTGATCACCGGCACGATCGAGATTCTCGCCGCGGCCGTGGCCAAGGAGCCGCAGCTCGCCGCGATCACCAGGATGATCGACGAGGCCGCCGCGCGCGGGGCCGATCTCACCCAGCATCTGCTCGCCTTTGCGCGCCGGCAGCCGCTGCAGCCGCGCGAGGTCGACGTCAACACGCTGATGATCGACACGGCCAAGCTGCTGCGGCCGACGCTCGGAGAGCAGATCGAGATCGAGTCCGTCTTCCAGGACGAGACCTGCGTGGCGCATGTCGATCCGAACCAGCTCGCCACGGCGGTCATCAACCTCGCGCTCAATGCCCGCGACGCGATGCCGAATGGCGGCAAGCTCATCCTGGAGACCGGCTGGGCCGACCTCGACGAGAACTACGCGAGTCTCTACGACGACGTGCGGCCCGGTCGCTACGCGATGATCGCGGTGAGCGACAGTGGCAGCGGCATTCCCGCCGCCATCATCGACAAGGTGTTCAATCCGTTCTTCACCTCGAAGGGGCCTGGCAAGGGGACGGGGCTCGGATTGTCGATGGTGTACGGCTTCGTGAAGCAATCGGCCGGCCACATCAGGATCTACAGCGAAGAGGGCCACGGCACCACGATCCGGATGTACCTGCCGCCGGGCAGCGAAGAAGCGATCACGCAGCCCTCGGGCGACGCGCCGGCGATCCAGGGCGGCCAGGAGACGATCCTGGTGGTGGAGGACGACCGGCTGGTGCGCGGCTACGTTCTCGCCCAGCTCCATGCACTGGGCTATGCGACGCTGGAGGCGGCCAATGCCGCCGAAGCGCTGGCGATCACCAATGCCGGAGAGCCGTTCGATCTGCTCTTCACCGACATCATCATGCCGGGGACGATGAACGGCCGCCAGCTCGCATCCGAGATCCAGCGGATTCGTCCGACGCAGCGGGTCCTGTTCACCTCCGGCTACACCGAGAATGCCGTGGTGCATCACGGCCGGCTCGACGAAGGAATTCTTCTGCTGCCGAAGCCGTACCGCAAATCCGAGCTCGCCAAGATGATCCGCAAGGCGCTCGCCGCGACCGAGGCTTGAAAAACCAGGCTTGAAAAACGAGGCTTGGCCAATGCGGCCCGACCAACGCGGCCTGGCGCTTGCGGTTGCCGCTACTCCAGCTTGAGGCCCCGTGCGGGCGGCCCGGCCATCGGCTCAATTGGCGCGCGACGCCGTCATCACGATGCGGATCAGATCGGCCGCGTTGCGCGCGCCGAGCTTCTTCATGATGTTGGCGCGGTGATCCTCGATCGTGCGCGGGCTGATGCCCAGCGTGCGCCCCGCCTCCTTGTTCGAGGCCCCCGCCGTGAATTGTTCCAGGACCTCGCGCTCGCGCCGCGTCAGCGGCTCGCGGCCGGGGAAATGCAGCGAGCCGATCTTCGGCGAGGCATTCTCCTTCTGCCGCCGCGCGAACGCGCCGATCGCCTCGTTCAGACGGGCCACGATCTCACTGCCGCGGAACGGCTTCTCGATGAAGTCGAGCGCCCCGTTCTTGATCGCATTGACGGCCATCGGGATGTCGCCCTGGCCCGAGATCATGAAGATCGGAGCCGGATAGTCCTCGCCGTGCAGTTCCCTGAGAATGTCGAGACCGGACTTTCCGGGGATGTGCACGTCGAGCAGGATACAGGCCGGTGTCCTGCTCCGCGCCACCGCCAGGAGCGCGGCGCCGTCCGCAAAACAGATCACTTCATACCCACCTGCCGACAAGACCATCGAGAGGGTGTCGCGCACGGCTGGGTCGTCATCGACGACAAAAATCTCACCGCGGGAAGCTGTTTGTTCGGCCATGGGCGATTGCTCTTGCAAAGGAGAAGAAACAATGAAAGCGCGTCTTATGATACCATACTCGTCGGGTGCTTTGGGCACCCGTATTTGTACGGTTTATGATCCTAACCCACAAGTAGTAGCTGCAGATCGGTGATCGCCTTCACGAGACCATGATCTGGACACGATCTCAAGGCAGTCGTCTCGGGCCGCATGCTGCCTTGCAAAAACACATCAACGCCGACAGCGTCATGATCGACATCAAACTCTGATCGCATCGGCGTTGCCCACGTGCACCACGCCCACAGACATGCTCGGCGGCGGACGCGTGCACGGCCCTCAGCCCACGAAAATCTGCACGGCATTTGACACAAGACGTACAGCCGTCAGCCGGCCTTGCCCTCGTTTTGATCAGAGATCGGCGGGATTCGGACGTTGCATAGGATTGTGCGCCCTGGACCGCGGCTTGCGCCGATGCAGCTCTGTCAGGACCGATGCTTCGCGGCAACACTTTCGGCTGCGACGCCGCCCCAGGTGTGAACCACGGGCAGGCCGAGCACAGTCTTGCCGAGATTCGCCAGGCAGATGCGCAACGCTGCCAGATCGACTGGCTTCGGCAGGCTCTGCAGGTCGATCCCGAGCGAGCGCGCGAACAGCCGGGCCTCAATTCGCTTTGCCGCATCCATGCCGCTGATCACGATCACGGAACCGGCGAAGCGGGTATCTGCGATGACCTTGAGGACCTCGGTCCCCTCGCCATCCTCGAGCATGAGATCGAGCGTCACGCAGTCAAAGCGGTTGTTGCGCACCTCGCGGATCGCATCGCTGCACGTGGCCGCGACCGTCACGGCGTGGCCGGCCTGCTTGGCCGCCAGCGCGATCAGCGTCCGCTGCGCGGCGTCGTCGTCGACGACCAAGAGCTGCAGCGCGCGCCGTTCGCCATCATCGGCGCGCTCCAACCGGCTGGATGCAAGTTCCGAACTCATGACCGGCATTGGCCGTCCCTGGAAAATTTGACCGACGTCGTTGTCATACACGTCCGACCCTGCGGCGACGTAAAGCGGCTCTCCGAAAAAAGGCCACGCGTCTTAGGACTTGCGCAGGACCCGGGCTGGCGCGTCTCCTCGTCGCTCCGCGCGCGGAAGTTTCCCGAGCGGCGGGCGAGCAATGCGCCGTGCTGCCGCAAGGCGAACTAGTTGACGGTCGTTTCCTGGCCGGCGGAAGCGTTGCCACGTTTCTTCTTGTTCTTTCCCTTGATGAACTGGATGTCCATCTCGGAGCCGTTGACCCGGACCAGCTCGCAGCGGCGGTAGGCGAGCCCCGTCGAGGACAGCAGCAGAAAGAACTCTTTCAGATTCAATCCCTGGATCGATCCCTCGACCGTCAGCACCGCGTCGGTGTCCGAGATGGCGTTGAGCTGGCAGTCCCTGCGCCAGGTCCCGTCGATGCCCATGATGCAGACATCGTAACCACGGCTGAAGGTGACGCGCTCCGTACCTTTGTTGTCGTCAGACATCTTCGCGTCCTGCTCTATTGGGCTGCGGGAACATCTAGTTGCCCGCGGCCGCGATCCTGGGCATTCCCGGAGCGGACGCCTTCGCCGCGGAAGCGATCCCGCTCGGGCGATACAGGCCACGCCGGTCCGCGAGCGGCTTGAACACGTCGGTGAGGCCGACGACGGTCTCCGCCGCACCGAGTACGAGGAAGCCGTCCGGCTCCATCTGCTTGGCGAGCCGGCCGAAGATGTTGATCTTGGTGTCCTGATCGAAATAGATCAGCACGTTGCGGCAGAACACGACGTCGAACGTGCCGAGCTGTGAGAAGTCGTGCAGCAGATTGAGCTGGCGATGCTGGACCATGCCGCGCACGTCGGAATTGATCTGCCAGAGTTCGCCTGCCTGCTTGAAATATTTGACCAGAAGCTGGATCGGCAGCCCGCGCTGCACCTCGAACTGGCTGTAGAGGCCGGCCTTCGATTTCTCCAGCACCTCCTGCGACAGATCGGTGGCGATGATCTCGATGCGCCATCCACTGAGCGCAGATCCCATCTCCTTGAGCGACATCGCCAGCGAATACGGCTCCTGGCCGGTCGAGCAAGCAGCGCACCAGATCCGGATCGACTTGCGGTTGGCGCGCGCCTTGAGGAGCTCCGGCATGATCACGTCGCGAAAATGATCGAACGGGACCTTGTCGCGGAAGAAGAACGTCTCGTTGGTCGTCATCGCTTCGACGACCTGGCTGATCAAGGCGCTCGACCCGTCCTTCAGCTTCTGGACGAGATCGCTGATGCTGGCCAGGCCGGCCTTGCGCGCGAGCGGAAGCAGGCGGCTCTCGATCAGATATTGCTTGTCGGCAGACAGATCGAGACCGGACTTGTCTCGAAGCAGCTTGCGCAGGAACTCATAATCAGGCTGGTTCACGGGCGGCCTCTTCTGGGCAGACGAAGGGATCAGGCGGATTCGGCTGACAGCGCCTGGATGAGACCAACTTCCTGGAATTTGGCGGCCACAATCTCTTTGTCGAACGGCTTCATGATGTATTCGTTGGCGCCGGCGTTCAGCGCGCGCGAAATGTGATCGATGTCGTTTTCGGTGGTGCAGAACACCACCTTGGGGCCTTCGCCGCCCGGCAGCCGGCGCAGGCGCCCGAGGAAATCATAACCGTCCATGACGGGCATGTTCCAGTCGAGCAGAATGGCGTCCGGCAGGCTCTTGGTGCAGATCTCGAGCGCCCGCTCGCCATCCTCCGCCTCGACGACGGAGAAGCCCAACTCCTCCAGGATACGCCGTGCGATCTTGCGCACGACGCTGGAGTCATCCACGACCAGACAGCTCTTCATTGTTGTCTCCCCTATGGGACGGTTGACGGGCTAGGCGGCGATTGCTGCCTTCGGCAGGAGCTCGAGCACGCGATCGACGTCGAGAATGACCATCAGCTGGCCGTCGAGGCGGTGCACGCCGCCGGCGAATTTCGCCATGCGCGGGTCGAGATTGACGGGGTTCTCCTCCCGGCCCTCCTCGGACAGCCGCAGCACCTCGCCGATCTGGTCGATCAGGAGACCGTAGGACTCGCCGCGCAGATCGACGCCGACCGCCATCGGCGGCTTGCCGTCCTCGGCGCGGGCAAGGCCGAGCCGCGCCCGCATGTCGACGACGGTCACGATGCGGCCGCGCAGGTTCAGGACCCCGGCGATCTCCGCCGATGACAGCGGCACCCGCGTCACCCGCTCCGGCATGAACACGTCCTGTACCCGGGAGATCGGCAGGCCGAACAGCTGGCCGCCGATCATCGCAGTGACGTATTCGACGGCGGCGCCCTCGGTGGTTTCGATCTTGCTGCTCATCGCACGCTACTCCTGTCCGCTTGCTGTCACGCGGCCCGCCGGTTGGCTTCGGCGCGGGCACGTTCCTCGATCTGTTCCTTCAGCGCCGCGATCAGGCCGGGCCGGTCGAACTTGGCGATGTAGTCGTAGAGACCCGCCTGGCGGCCGCGCTCGATCGCCGCCGGCGACACCAGCGACGACACCGCGATGACCGGCATCTGGCTCAGGTTCTGGTCGGCGCGGATCGCCTCGGTGAACTCGAAGCCGTTCATCTCCGGCATCTCGATGTCGGTGACGACGATGTCGAAGCTGTGCCCGGAGCGCAGCGTGGCCAGGCCCTCGATCGCCGAGGCCGCCGTGCGCACCTTGTAGCCGGCCGACTTCAACACCGGCGCCAGCATGTTGCGGAAGAACGGCGAGTCGTCGACCAGCAGCACCGACTGCGTCTGCGCGTCGGTGTGCATCTCCTTGCGGATGAACCAGTCGGCGAAGGCCATCGGCAGGAAGTGGCCGACGTCGATCACCTCGGTCGCCTGGCCCTTGATCACCGCCGAGCCGAGGATGCCGTCCTTGGCGCCGGAGACCTGGATGTTGAGCCGCTCCTCGACGATGTCGATGATCTCGTCGACCACGAGGCCCATCGCGCGGGTCTCGTCGGCGAACACCAGGATCGGCTGCGAGCCCGACGTCTGCACCGACACGCCTTCCATCTGCACCAAGGGCATCAGCTGGTCGCGGTACTGCACCATGTAGCGGCCGTTGGAGATCTCGATCTTGTCGGCCGCGATCTCCTCCAGGCGCGTGACCAGCGCCAGCGGCACCGCCTTGGGCTGCGCCGTGCCGGCGCGGAACACCAGCAGCGAGGTGAGCTGCTCGCCGCCGATGGCGTGATGCGCGGCGTGCTCGTCGGACACCGCCTGCGAGGCCGAGCCGGCGGCGCCGAGCGCTTTCGCAATGCCGTTCGGATCGATGATCATGATCACGGCGCCGTCGCCCAGGATGGTGTTGCCCGAGAACATGTCGATGTGACGCAGCTTGGTCGACATCGGCTTGACCACGATTTCCTCGGTGTGGAACACGCAGTCGACCACGATGCCGAAGGTCTGGTTGCCGACCTGCGTCACCACGATGAAGCCGTTCTCCGGATCGGTCGACGAGCCGTCGTCGATCTTCAGGAGCTTCTTCAGATGCATCAGCGGCAGCAGCTTGTTGCGCAAGCGCAAGACCGCGGTGTCCTTGATGCGCTCGATGCGGTGCTCGGAGTTGGCGCGCGCACGCACCAGCTCGACGACCGACAATTGCGGGATCGCGAAGCGGTCGCCGCCGGCTTCGACGATCAGCGCCGAGACGATCGCGAGCGTCAGCGGGATCTTGATGGTGACCGAGGTGCCCTCGCCGAGCACCGACTTGATGTCGATGGTGCCGCCGATCTGGTCGATGTTGGTGCGCACCACGTCCATGCCGACGCCGCGGCCCGAGACCGAGGTGACGGCGGCCGCGGTCGAGAAGCCCGGCTCGAAGATGAACTTGTGGATCTGCGCTTCCGTCATCTTCTCGAGCTCGGCCTCGGTGACGAGGCCGTTCGCCAAGGCCTTGGCCTTGATGCGCTCGGTGTTGAGGCCGCGGCCGTTGTCGGCGATGCAGATGATGATATGGCCGCCTTCGTGATAGGCGGACAGCCGGATGGTGCCCTGCTCGGCCTTGCCGGCCGCGGCGCGCTCGGCCATCGTCTCCAGGCCGTGATCGGCGGAGTTGCGCACCATGTGGGTGAGCGGGTCCTTGATCAGGTCGAGCACCTGGCGGTCGAGCTCGGTGTCGGCGCCGTGCATCTCGAGCTCGATCTGCTTGCCGAGTTCGGTGGCGAGGTCGCGGACGATGCGCGGCAGCTTCTGCCAGGCATTGCCGATCGGCTGCATGCGCGTCTTCATGACGCCCTCCTGCAGCTCGGCGGTGACGTTGGACAGCCGCTGCAGCGGCACCTTGAACTCGGTGTCCTCGTTGCGGCGGGCGATCTCCAGGAGCTGGTTGCGCGTCAGCACCAGCTCCGAGACCATCGTCATCAGATGTTCGAGCGTGTCGACGTTGACGCGGATCGACTGGTTGGCGACCTTGTCGTTCTCGTGCACCTCGCCGTCGGCATTGACCTTCGGCCGCGCCGCCTTCTTCGGCTCGGCCTTGGCCTCTGCTTCCGCCTTGGCAGGCCCGGCCTTGGCGACCGGCGCCGGGGCAGCGGCCTTGGGCTCAGGCGCCTTCTCATGCGCGGGCGGCAACTCGATCGCGGTCTCGCGGAAGGCCCGCTCGAGTTCGTCGAGCGACACTTCGCCCGGACGCAGCGGACGCTCCAGCGTCTGGTCGATCAGCGAGCCGTGCGTCACCGCGGGGGCGGGCGGCGCGGCCGGCACCAGCGGCGGGGCCGCTTCGCCGGCGGCCATCGCCGCCATGCCGCGCTCGACCATGGCCTCGAGCTCGCTGATGAGGTCGCGGTCCTCGCCCTCGGGCTCGGCCTCGTTGGCCTCGAGCTGTCCCAGGATGTCCTTGATGCGGTCGATCGTGGTCAGGATCAGCGTCACGGCCTCGCCGGTCACCGGCATGCCGTCGCGGAATTTGCCCATCAATGTTTCGGCGGCGTGCGCCAGCGCTTCGAGCCGCGGCAGGCCGAGGAAACCGCAGGTCCCCTTGATCGTGTGCACCAGCCGGAAGATGTTATCGAGGATCTTGGCGTTGTTCGGCTCCTGCTCGAACCGCACCAATTGATTGTCGACGGTATCCAGGCTCTCGCTGGTCTCCGTCAGGAACTCACGCAACAGATCGTCCATGAAACTGGCCTTCCAAGAATTGGCGCCGCGGTCACGGGGCGACCGCTGATCCTGTCAGAGCGACGGTCGGTCCCGGCCTTCACCAGCAGCGCGGATCGATACCCGGCCCTCGGCGACTCCGGCTGAACAGACTTTCGTCCACGCCATCGTTAGGTGGGGCTTTTATCCGTCCCGTTAATTTTATTGTCCGTGCTAATACGGACGTAGCACCAACCTCTCAGGCTGCGGCGAGCCCGGTCCCTTCCGCGGCCGGAATGTCAAGGCATCGCTTCGGCCGGCGCGACTGCACGATCCTCTCGCTCGATCAGCGCCCTGATCTCCTTCAGCGCCTTGTACAGCGCTCCTTCCGTGACATGGCGATCCACCATCTCGGCTTGGCCGGCGGCTTCCGGAATCGCCCTGCGCAACTCGTTCATACAGGCGAGATAGGACGCGCGATAACGGATCGCGTCGTTCTTCAGATACATCGTCTGGACGCAGAGATAGAGGCGCTTGGCCGGCGTATCGGCGGTCTCGGCGGTGACGGTGTCACGCTCGCGGAGGATGGGCGCGTCGCCTTCGACGATGAAGCGGGCGCGCGTATTCGAATTAACGATGACGCTGTCGCCGATCACGATGCGCTCGAAAGGCTTCAGCTCGACCCGCAGGGGCATGGCCCAGTCTCCTCTCAGAAGGCTCCTCTCGGGAGTCTCCTCTCGGGAGCGGCGTCGTCGGCAGGCTGCATTCGCGTCGACACGACGTTGCTCTCGTGCTCGCTGTCCGGCTGATCCGGCGCCGCAGCCGAGCGGCGTCAATTTGCGAATAGTCTAGAGCCGAAAACGGCGGGGCAAGCCCCGCCGCCTCCGATATTCGTGGGTGCCGCCCGCGCCTTAGCGCAGGAGCTGCAGCACGCTCGCCTGCGACTGGTTGGCGAGCGACAGCGCGGACACCGCGATCGACTGGCGGGTCGACAGCGCCTGGCTGTTGGCCGCTTCCTCGTTGGTGTCGGCCAGCGTCAGGTTCGACGAGCCGGTCTGCAGCACGTTGATCAGGTTCTTGTTGAAGTCCTGACGAACCTGCACCACCGAGAGGTTCGAACCCAGCGTGGAGGCCTCGTTGCGCAGCGTGGAGCTCGCCGAGTTGAGGACGCCGATGACCTTGTTCGCCGAGTTGTTGTCGAGGAAGTCGGTGCCCGAGGTCAGGTTCGACAGGCCGAGGCCAGCCGAGTTGAACGTGACACCGGTGATCGACAGCGTCGACTTACCCGTTTCGTTGAAGGTCAACTTCAGCGTGTCGCCGTTCAGCAGGTTGATGCCGTTGAACGAAGCGTCAGCCGCGGTCGTGTTGATCTGCGCCAGCACGTTGTTGTACTGGGAGACCAGGCTCGCGCGCTGCGTCTGCGCGGTCGCGTCCGCCACCGGAGCCGCCGCCGTCAGGCCGTTGAAAGCCTGGCTGGATGCAGCCGACGTACCGCCGATCGCACCGATCGTGGCCGAAGCCGCGTCGTTGGTCGTGGTGATCGAGATCTTGCCGGTGGACGAGTCGATCGTCGCCTGCAGGTTGTTGGCTGCGAGCGCCGTGTTGAGATCGTTCAGCGACTTGACCTGTCCTGTCCCTAGTCCGAACGTGATGCTGGTCGCCGTGCCACCTCCTGTGGCGCCGACCGTCAGCGTCTTGCCGGACAGGCCGTCGCCGACGGCAGTCAGCCCGAGCTTGCCCAAGGTGCCGGTGCTGCCCGAGAGCGTCAGTCCCGCCGCCGGAGGCGTCAGGGTGATCGCGCCCGCGGTGATCGACGCGGTCACGCCGGTCTGGGTCTGGATCGCCGACAGCAGGTTGCTGACGCTGTCGCCGATGCCGATGCTGGTGCCCGTCGAGGACGTGCCGGTGATGAAGGTGAAGGTGGTGCCGTTGACGACCAGCGTCTCACCGGAGGTGATGCCGGAGGCGAGGTTGTTCGACGCGGTGCCTGCCGTGCCCGACAGCTTGGTCGAGCCGGTGATCGCCACCGCGCTCGAGGTATTGTCGTTGTTCACGACCGAGCCGGTCACAGCCGTCGAGCTGGAGCCGAGCAGGTCGGTGGCGGTCGCGCCGGTCAGAGCCGCCGAGGTCACGCTCGACTTGGTGGAGTAGCCCAC